>DATNPS010000082.1:0-40173 GCA_036703095.1 Crinalium sp.
TAAGTCGGCATACAGTTCACAATACTCATCGACAAATCGGAGCGTTGGACGAGCTTCTCGAGGCGTAACCATACCCTTCAAAATGGCAACAGGAACATCCTTCTATTTTGATTTATTTCTCGCGAGAAGGATAGAAGAGGGTTAAAAAGAAGACTTTATCGGAAATAAGGGGTTCGAGTTTGGAAATTGGTTTGTAGCGCGGCGGAACTGCGCTACAAACCAATTTCCGATAAAGTCTAGAGCAGATTTGGTGCACCAAACTCGCAGTCGATGGCCGTATTAGATGGCCCATGACGAGCTTGCACGGCTACCGATTTGTATCATGAGCATTGCTATAGCAAAAGGATATCTCTTGTGTTTCCCAAAAGGATTATGCAATACTTCTAGAGTATTCCACAGTAAGTCAATCAATAAACCGTTCTATCTGCTAGACTGGTGTACGTTTAGACTGGTGTACGTTCTTGAGCGATACGTTCCACCCCTGCACCCCGTTCAAGTTTCAGTTGCGATCGCCATAGTTTGATCTGAATTTGCAACACCGATGGATGGTGTGGTTTTGCACATGCCATTCGTATTGGTTTACTCCGACACTTCAAACACAGCAACAAAAACACACTTATTCAATTTAGGAAGTTTATTCATGAGTACTCTACAGCTTTACTTTGCCAAAGCATCTACTTTCTCACAGCGAACTCGTGTCGTTGTGTTAGAGAAAGGAATTGAGTTCACTCCAGTTGAGATTGACTTGCAAAACAAACCGGAAGGCTTCACGCAGATTTCGCGCTACGGTAAAGTACCTGCTATCAAACATGGTAACGTTTCACTTTATGAATCAGCCATCATTAACGAATATCTGGATGAAGTCTTTCCAGAGCCACCGCTGTTGCCTCGTGATGCAGGCGGTAGAGCGATCGCCCGACTTTGGATCGACTATGCTAACACACGCTTTGTCCCTGCGTTTAATAAACTATTGCGTGGCAAAGACACTCAGGAACAGGAACAGGGACGCCGTGAGTTTTTGGAAGCATTGCTGTATCTCGAACAAGAAGGATTGGGCAAGCGATCAGGAAATGGCTCGTATTGGTTAGGGGATACATTCAGTCTGGTTGATATCAGCTTTTACCCCTGGTTTGAGCGACTGCCACTGTTGGAACAGTTCCGCCAGTTTACCCTACCAACTGAAACACCGCTAATACAGCAATGGTGGAGCGTTGTACGCGATCGCGACTCCATTAAAGCCGTTGCCAATTCGACCGAATTCTATCTAGAGCGGTTCACAAAGATCCTGGGTGCACCTACTCCTGCGGGTGCTGCCCAGAAATCATAATTGCTCACATAGCATTTGATCATCTAACCCGTCCACCGAATGCATCACTAAGTAGGTAGCCCTAATTAAACCGTTTTATAAAAACCGGGGGAGTGCCCCTCCGGGACACTCCCCCGGTTTTTAATTACGCCCTTCTACTTATGAGAAGGTATTGAGTTGCGATCGCTAGTTTTTTCTGCCACCACTGGCTAAAGATGTGTGAATTCAATAGCTCGCTTTTACGTGCGCAATTCGCTCACAAAAGTAGGCTTTGAAGCATTTCTCATGTTGCGAGACTCCCGTTCACTGAATGTATTAAACCCCAGTTTTGGAGTGTGGAAAAAACACCTCAAAACTGGGGTTATTTAGCGTATCTCAGATCTTGCGCCATTGGCAGACGCGCGTGCACCTTCAAACAGCGGAAATTGGGAGGGTTACGCGACACATCATCCCAAAAGCCCATTCGTCAAATTCACATGGGGTTACTGTGAAATGCTTATCAAGAGACACATTTATAACATATTTGTTTCTCTACAGACCATTTACTAAAACAATCCATAATTCATCAAAACCCTAGTTCAAATGTGGGAATTAATCATTCATAAAGATATGTAATTGACTATACTTAATTCTTGTATACTCAGTGACATCTTCCAAACGCGTCTTACAGCTATAGCGTTCAGATTATTGGTGGACAGGGAGTATGGGGGCTGTGCTCCCAGCCAGGGGTTCCCCCCCTGCACTCCGTTCCACTTTCAATCTAGATCGTTATATAGGCAGAGTTTTATCGCTGCAAGAATCGCTAAGTTTGGAGGACATCTTTAATTTACTCCTCCCACTTTTATGAACACGCGCTCTATCATTTGTTTTGTGTCTGGCGGTATTGCAACCGTATTGCTATCAACGACTGCTGTAAATGCCCAAACCAATGCACCGACCTCTACTCCAACTGTTACGGCAGCCGTCAGCCCATTCGAGTTGGTTTACATGGCATATCAGGGTTTCTTTGAACGTGAAGGGATTCCGGCAGGCAATGGCTTCACAGACTTGTATCAGGCTGATCGCTTAAGCGCTGAAGATCTCGTCCGCACGGCAATTCAATCCAATCGGCTACCGTCAGACACGCTAACCAATCATCAATATTTAGGTCGCGTTGATGCGCAGCTTAAAGCGCTAATTGATTTAGATAAGTAGGTAGCCCTAATCAAACCGTTTTATAAAAACTAGGGCACTTCCCCAGTTCTTAATTACGACCATCTACTTACAGCAGTTTCCAATTCAGTAAACCACAGTTGTTTTTGTGAGAACCGTGCTCCGTATGGCTCTCACAAAAACAACTGGGTTTTAAGCGATTTTCAATCGCTATATAGCAACCGTTGAGATGGTTAGGACAAGGGGTATGGGGGCTGCGCCCCCAGCCAGGGGTTCCACCCCTGCACCCCATCCTAACTAACCCCTCGATTGCTATAGTTTGCTATTTGAACCTGTTTAAGGCGTTATGCCATTCTTCAAACGTATCGCTTGGAATTTGCCCTGCCTTTTAGGTCTTGTCTTTTCAATTTTATTTCTCGTGCAACCCATTGGCCTTGCTCAATCGGTGAACGATTGGGTGAATCCTCGTCAGGAGAATGGTGGATGGATTAGCGATCGCGCTGACCTGCTTCCCTGGCAAACGGAGCATCATTTAAACCGCCGAATTAACATCCTCGACGGCAGAACCAGCGCAGAATTGGCGATCGCCACACTCCTAAAACTGGCAGACGGGCAATCGGCCCATGAATTTGCCCTCAACCTGTTTAATACCTGGGGAATTGGCAAGCGCGATGCCAATAACGGGGTTTTGCTCCTGGTTAGCCAAGCCGATCGCCGTATTGAAATCATTACAGGTCAAGGGTTAAGCGAAACCTTGCCCGATGCAGACATCAGACATCTGATTCAACAAACTATTGTGCTCGCATTTCAACGACAAGAGTATGCAGCGGGAGTGATTCAGGCGACAACGGCGATCGCGCAACGTTTGGAAGCTCAGTTGCCCAACACCATCATCCCGAGTTGGATGCCCACAGCCTTCGTTTGGATACCGTGGATCGTGGCGCTGGTGGGAGTTGGACTGGGGCTGTTTGGCAGTATTCAGGCGATCGCATTTAGTGTCTCGCGGGTGCAGGTTTCGGTGCCAACTGAGGGAATAGATACCAAAACATTTGCAAACTCATCGGATCAACTGGCCGCTTATTCATTCCCCAAATTGCTAGCTAGACTATTCACGCCAAACGAGCGAGACTGGCAGCAGGAAATTCCTGACCATCAGTTGAGCTATGTGTGGGTGGGTGGGTGGCTGTTGGGAATCGGCTTGATTCAAGGATTTTGGCTATTTGTCTTGATGCATCCGCAGGCTGAGGTATGGCAACGTGATGCTACCGCCTGGGGAATCTGTGCCTTTGCCAGCAGTGTATGGCTTCTATGGGGAACGGCTGTAGCGAGCCGATTTGTAAAGCGAGAGAGATTTTGGCAAAGCCTACTGCGACATCTGTTGATCGTGGCTGTAGCCGCGCTAATGGGAGGATACCTCTGGATGTATCACATACCCACCTGGTCACTGCTCATCGTGCTAATGGTTTGCTTCTTTATTGTAGGTTGGGGCGCTTGGCGGATTGCAGTGGGCGATGATTTACAGTTCAGACGCCAGCGAGAGTATTGCAGCGATCGCACTGGAACTCCTGTTCAGGAACTCAATACAGAGGAACTGGACAAAGTGTTGAAACCAGATGAGAAATTGGCGCGATCGATGGAGAAATTAGAATTTCGAGGATGGCGAGAAGCAGAAGTTACCTTACCGCTAACCAGAGAGCAAATTTATTTGGTGCAGCGGAGCATTCCACCCGTTTGGAGTTGCAAACACTGTCAGTCATTTGCTGTGAAGCAGTCTGAGCGAACCGTAGAGAAAACAATCGAGATCACCAAAAAGATCAATCGCAAACAAAAAGAAAAAACTACATCTGTAAAAGAGATAAAGCAAACCATCTACACCTGTAGCTCCTGTGGTTTTGTTGATGCGTATGATCAACGCAACACGTTTGTAAGCAGCAGTAATGATTCTAACGACTACAGTTCAGAGTATTCTGGCACTGGCTATAGTAGTTCCAGCAGCGATAATACAAGCAGTTGCGATAATACGTCCAGCAATGATGATGGAAATTCCTCGACCAGCGATTTTGGAGGTGGCAGCAGTGATGGAGGAGGTGCAGGAAGTGACTGGTAAGATGTGGCCTTGTCTTCAGAATAGGACGATAATGCGATCGCTAGCTGCAACACCTCATCTGAAATGTCCTCACCTGGCGGCACAGGCGACAACTAATTGCAACGCTCCGGTTATCAGTTCATCACTGGCCAGAATCCGAATTTCATCACTCATACAGGGGTCTTCAACGTTATTCACATTAGATTGCCGGAATGATCGCCTATAGTTTTGTAGCTATAGCGGAGAATCTGGCCCATTCTTGACTCATTTCTTAACCAATGACCGCCGTGGCCGATCGTCCTGACTATAGTGGTTGGTACGAGCTACTCATGCCTCAATGGGGTAGAGTCAGCAGGTATACGCTTCCTGAATAACGTCATGGCAAGAATCAGACATCGCAACAAACGAGCACGAGGAACCGTTGGAGCCAATGCGTCTTCCGGCGATCCGACTGACTTTAATGTCAATATTTTTCCCTGGAACGAAGAATTTGCGAACGGCAGAAGCATTGCGTCAAATGCAGACGTTGTGTTTGGAGTCGGGGAAACGAGTCAGAACCTACCGTTAACCGTCAATAATGACGGACAGGTAGATGGCAACAATACGTTGATTTGGACGATCGACGACACGGCTAACTTTGGCTTCAGTCAATCGGTCTACCGATTTAACGAAAGCGTTGATGGTCCATACGATGGTGACTTTGGCGGCACGGATGTTCAGATTCCGCTGCAATTGGGAAGTTCGATCAAAACAGCCACGATTATTATCGAAGATGCTGATAGCCCTTCTCCCATTTTTGGAACAGCGAATGGAGATACATTAACGGGTACCAACGGCATTGATGCGATTTATGGCGGTGGCCTGCAACTGGGCGGTGGCAGTGCTTCCATTATCTCAACCGGAACAGGCGATGACACGCTAAAGGGATTGGGGGGAGACGATAGCCTTTATGGTTGGGATGGCAATGACCACCTCAACGGTGGCCCCGGCAACGATTATTTATTGGGCGGAGGGGGATCTGACCACTTCGAATTCTATGATCCATCGGTAGATGGGGCGGATCTGCTGCCGGATTTCGATCCAGCCAGCGATACGATTGACATCTATGTCGGGACAGCTCAAGCGCCCAACTCTGCCTACAAAACGGCTGGCTTAACGCCCAATACCGCCATCACCGCCGACCAATTTGTCGTAGGAACGGCAGCCATCGATGCGAGCGATCGCTTCATTTACGACGACACCACGGGCGACCTGTTCTTTGACCCGGATGGCACAGGCTCTAAGGATGCTGTCCTGATTGCCAACCTGCCCGACATTCCAACCCTATCCAACCGCAACATCGTGACTTTCAGCGATCCGGTTGCTCCGCCCCCACCCCCACCCCCGCCTCCAAATCCATCCAAGTCAGGAACACCGGGGAGCGATCGCCTGGTGGGCACCAATGGCAGCGATACGCTGCTGGGATTGGGCGGTGATGATGTGCTGCTGGGTGGAGCCGGAAGCGACATTCTGGATGGCGGAACGGGCAACAATAAGCTGCTCGGCGGTTTGGGGCGCGATGTCTTTGTGTTGCGCAAAGGAGCCGGACGCAGTGTGATTAAGGATTTCAAAGATCGTCAGGATAAATTAGGGCTGCTGCCGACGATTCAGTTCAAGAAACTTAAGTGGGTGCAAATGGGTCGCGATACTCAGATTAGCTATGGCAAGGATGTAGTAGCGATTCTGCAACACGTTCAGGCCAACCACATTACACGAGCTGATTTTGTGACGATCGCACCCAGCCGTCTATCCATCTAAGCGCGTTTTGAGTCAACTCTGTCAGATTCATAGAGGGCAACATGCAACCAGATCAACCCGCTTGCAAACCCGTTATTCCCGGTTGTCTAACGGTTCTGCTACCTGTCATGTTGCTGCTATCTGCTCTGCCTGCTCAAGCCCAAATCATTCCAGACTCGACGCTAAACAATCCGTCGATCGCTACGCCAAATGGCAATACCGTTGTGATTACGGGAGGGGGGCGCTCTGGATCGAATTTGTTTCACAGCTTTCGCGCATTTTCGGTGCCAACGAACGGTACAGCCTTCTTCAACAATGCGCTGGATGTCGAAAACATTATCACTCGCGTCACCGGAAGCAATGTATCCAACATCGATGGCCTGATTCGAGCCAACGGTAGCGCTAATCTCTTTTTGCTGAACCCAAATGGCATTCTGTTTGGGCCAAATGCCTCACTCAACATCGGCGGTTCGTTTCTGGCCACCACGGCAGAGCAAATTAATTTTGCCGATGGTACTGAATTCAGTGCCGTGAATCCTCAACCAGTCCTCACCATCAGCGTTCCGGTTGGGTTACAGTTTGGCGCAACGCCAGGCCCGATTCGCAATGACTCGATCAGCAATCCAACCTTCGATAGTGCAGGTGATTTACTCACAGTTGACGGGCTGCGGGTGGCTCCAGGACGGACGTTAGCGCTGTTGGGCGGCCCCATCACAATGCCCGGAGGCGTGTTAACCGCCGAAGCAGGACGAATTGAGGTCGGCAGTGTCGGAGCATCCAGTGTGGTCAGCCTGGCCCCCAGTCCTACAGGGTGGAGCTTTGGCTATTCAGGCGTGCAGCGATTCCAACCGATCGCACTCTCTCAAGGGTCGCTGGGTGGGGCCATTTTAGATGCAAGCGGTACCAGAGGTGGCGACATTCACCTGCAAGGCCAGCAAATCGAGTTAACGGATGGCTCCGCGATCGCCTCCGACACTACAGGAACGGACGCAGGCGGAACGATTCAAATCGACGCTGCACAGCTCACGCTAGATGGGGAATCAATTATCAGTTCGACGACTGAATCCACTGGCAAAGCCGCTGATATTGTGATCAACAGCGATCGCCTCACGCTCCAGGGCGGCAGTCAGATTTTTTCCAGCACGCTAGCCGATGGGGCAACGGGTCGTCTCACCATTAATGCCGCTCAAGTTGATGTTAGCGATGGGGTAGCGGTTGACAACGACTGGTTTCCCAGTGGATTGTTTACCCAGGTGGCGGAAGGAGCAACCGGAAATGGAGGAGATTTGGCGATCGCCACCAGTCGTCTCCGCATTTTGGGAGGCGCACAAATCAACACCACGACCTTTGGCGCAGGACGGGCGGGCAACCTGCTCGTTCAAGCTACCAGCGTGGCGATCGACGGCAGTGCCTTAGTGAACGGTGAATTGTTTACCCGCGATGGACTACCGTTTCCCAGCGGATTGTTTGCTGGAACAGGGCCAAACTCCAGCGGCAACGGCGGTAGCTTAACGCTGAACGCTGAACGGCTGAGCCTCCGTAATGGCGCAACGCTACAAACAGCGACTTTTGGATCGGGGGATGCAGGCGACTTAACGGCGATCGCCTCAGATTTTATCGAAGTCATCGGTACCGACGCTGCCGGAATTTTGCCGACCAGCCTGAATGCCGCATCCGGTGGCATCACGGGTGTCGTTACCCGTGGATTCCGCGACGCGACGGGACGCGGCGGAACGCTAAGCATCCAAACGGGCGAATTGCGCATTCAAGACGGGGGTGTGGTAGCGGTAGGCAGCATCAATCCCAGCGGTAATGCCAGAGGTGCAGGTAATTTACAGATTCAGGCCAATACCGTTCGGCTAGACCGTCAGAGCCGACTGCTCACCGAAACGGCATCGGGCAACGGGGGCGACATTAACTTACAGGTGCAAGATCTATTACTCCTGCGGCGGAATAGCCAGATTTCCACCTCTGCTGGGGTAGCAGCCGCAGGTGGGAACGGGGGCAACATCACGATTCAGGCGAATTCCGTGGTGGCGGCTCCGTCTGAAAACAGCGACATTCGCGCCAATGCCTTTACCGGAACGGGCGGAAATATTACGATTACCGCAGAACAGGTGATTGGCATTACTCCCAGCGATCGCCCTACCCCGTTTAGCGATATCACGGCCAGTTCCGAATTTGGAATCAACGGCACGATTCAGCTCAACACACCTGACGTAGACCCAAATCGGGGATTGATTGAACTTCCTGCCACGGTCGTCGATGCCGCCAGCCTAATTGCGCAAACCTGTCCCAATGGCAGCGGCAGCAATATTGCCACAGAACGCAGCAATTTCGTCATCACCGGACGGGGTGGCCTCCCCCCCACTCCCCTCGAACCCCAACAGCCCCAGCCTCTACTGGTAGGCTGGGTCGCACCTCCGTCCTCTTTCCCCAATACCCCTCCCCAAGGGCAGAGGGCACAAGGCAGAGGGCACAAGCCCAACACCCAACACCCAACATCCAACACATTCCCTCCCCCATCCCCAACACCCAATGCCCAACACCCAACACCCCTACTAGAGGCTCAGGGCTGGCTTACTGATTCTCACGGAGAGGTTATGCTGGTAGCAGAGGTGCCAACAGCGGCCCCTCATCAGCTTGCATTTACCGGAACTCAGTGTCACCAAGCGTTTTGATTGACTGAACTTTAGAGGAATGGGTCAGAAGTCCCCTGTTCTGTAAGGGCGCGGCGTTTAGGTCAGGAGTCTCTATACATGACCGAGAGATTACTACCGAATGTCACACCCCTACAGCGATCGGGCAAGCAACTAGACTTTTTTAATATCCTCCTCAACCTTGCAAAGAAGCGGCAAATTGTGCTGCAACCGACGGCCATCCTGAGCGTCTCTGTTGTTAGCGTTAATCTTGATCAGGGTAGAGTAGTGGAGTGCTTTAAAGCATCTTTCAGGACAACCTTTGATGTATGCAAAGCAGCTTTTATTGTGTTCAGGAAATAATCAGGGACGCATTCTAGGATCTTAGATTGAATAAAACCTGAAACTTAATCTTGGAACGTGCGGCAGTGCTGCACCTTCCAAAGTTAAAAATTTGGTTTTAATTTATCCATACTCCTTAGTCAATAGTTTACGCCGAACAGTTTGGAATTCATGTGAGCTAGATTCTAGCGGTAGTAAATTCGATTAAGATTGCCATATCTTGCCGTCACGTTGCCTGGATAGAGTCATGGGGAGATGTATCTGTGTCAGTAGAAAAATTTTTTCTGGATCTGCGCTCTAAGCCTCTACTCGCCTGCATGACCTACCTAGATCAACTCATGGCCCGGAAACCATTCTTCAAACCCGATCGCACGCTGTTGCTGGCGCTTCTAATTTTTCCCATCATTCATTTTGCGGCGACTCAGCTAGGATTGTCGTTTGCCTTCAAAGATGGTGTCATTGCCATCTGGCCGTCTTCCGGCATTTTTCTGGCGGCTCTGCTTATCTTTGGCTATCGTATCTGGCCTGCTTTGGCGATCGCGGATCTGATCGTAGAAGCGATCGTTTACAAAAGCCTTTTTTTGGCGGTAGTTTTTACGGCATTAGACCTGTGGGACGCTGTGATCACAGCCTTTTTGATTCGGCAGTTCATCCGTTCGTCCTATCCGCTTGGCTCAGCTCAAGACGTCTTCAAATTTGTCACGCTGCTGCTGATCAGTCCACTGGTCAGTGGTACGCTGGCTGGCCTCACGCTGTGCGCAACGGGCAATGCGCCCTGGGGTAGCTATATTGAGGTTTCCTGGCTCTGGTATACCGCCATTATGTTTGGCGAGTTAATTGTGGCCCCACTACTGCTGGCCTGGAGCAAATGGCCGATTCGGGTGTCACCCCATCTGTGGAAGCGGGCACCGGAATTTATGATTCTGGTGCTTTCGATTATTATCATTAGCCGAATCGCGTTTGGCGGTGGCTATCCGATTGAGTATGTTGCTCTGGCAGTCTTGATCTGGGCAGCGTTCCGATTTGAGCAGCGGGAATCAACCGTGTTGGTTGCGATCGTGTCGGCGATCGCCATCTGGGCCACCGCAAATGGATATGGCTCCTTTGTACGACCATCTGTTACTGAATCGCTGGTGCTGGTACAGTCGTTTGTCGGCGTGATTGCGCTCTCCAATCTAGTATTGACGGCTGCCATGAAGGAGAATAAACAGGCGGCACTCCATCTCAAGTACACTAACAATGAGCTAAAGCAGGCGATCAACGAACTGCAAAACACTCAGGCGCAGATGATTCAATCTGAAAAGATGTCTAGCCTGGGGCAGCTTGTAGCTGGGGTCGCGCATGAGATCAATAATCCGGTCAACTTTATTCATGGCAATCTGCCCTACATCAACACCTACGCTCAAGACTTGCTGCGGATCGTGCAAAGCTATCAGCAGTATTATCCCAATCCCCCCGAAGGATTGCAGCGAGAACTGGATACGGTCGAAATTGACTTCCTGACCGAAGACCTGAATAAATTGCTGAAGTCGATGAAAGTGGGCACGGAACGCATCCGCGAGATCGTCTTGTCCCTCCGCAATTTTTCACGGCTGGATGAATCTGAGTTTAAAGAAGTCGATATTCACGAAGGAATTGACAATACGCTGCTGATCTTGCGCTATCGGCTAAAGGCTAGAATTGAGCGCCCAGAAATCGTGGTTACTAAGGACTATGGTTCGCTGCCGCTGGTGCAATGCTATCCGGGACAGCTCAACCAGGTTTTTATGAATCTGATTGCCAATGCGATCGATGCGTTGGAAGAGGCTGATCAGGGCCGCAGCTTTCAGGAGATTAGCGCTAATCCCAATCAAATTGCGATCGCCACCTCTCTATCACCCGACCGACGCTGGGTAACGATTCGGATTAAAGACAACGGTTCGGGTATCCCCGACGCGATCAGACAGCGAATTTTTGACTACCTGTTCACCACTAAAGGCGTTGGGAAAGGAACAGGACTGGGATTGGCGATCGCCCGTCAAATCGTCATCGAAAAGCACGGCGGCACGCTGGATGTCCATTCCCAACCGGGAGAAGGGGCAGAGTTCGTGATCACCATTCCAGTACGTGCAGATTATATTCGACATAGCAACTGTTGAGGCAGTTGGGACAAGGGGGGTGGGGGCAAAGCCTCCAGCCAGGGGTGAAACCCCTGAACCCCGTCCTAACCTACACTTGTTGCCAAGCAGGAGCTTGGCAATATGGCTTTCGAATTCGTTATTAACGTGAATTCGACGAAAGCGTAAAATTGTGCCCCTCGCTGAGCGAGGGGCACAATTTTACGCCATTTCAGCCGCGCGTCGCGCGGCTGAAATGGCGCTATCGAACTCACGTCGTTATTAAGGATCATGGATTTATTAAAACCCGAAACTTAATTTTTGAAAGCGCGGCTCTGCTGCGCTTTCAAAAATTAAAAATTCGGTTTTAATTTGTTTGCGATCCTAAGCAGGAGTCTAATGACGAGAATGAGAGGCCATTAGGCCAAACCGACTAGTTTCTCGCTCAATTCCCAAAGGCGAACGGCTTTTGAATCGTCGCTCGCTTCTGGAGAAACTTGCTGCACAAACGACTTGCGGCCTTTCTTCTGACGATTGCCCCAGCTCCAGTAAGTCCCCGACTTGTTATACGCCGGATCAGCGACCACATCTGCAACCCGTTGGCCTGCCAACTCCTCAGACACAAACCCGCCAGTAATATACTTCTGGAAGATTGGGAATATCTTTTGGAATAACGGATAGTGATTGCGGAACAGCGCTGTCGTTGCCACGCAGCCCGGATACAGCGAACTGAATACAATTCCGGTTGAATCGTGATAGCGCCGATGCAGTTCGCGCATGGTCAGCACGTTGCAAACTTTACTGTCTTTGTACGCTTTGACAGGCTCAAACTTCTTGCCATCAATCATCGTGATGGGCGCTTTAAACCCGGCCTCAAACCCTTGCAGATTTCCTAAATCGGGGCGGGGTGGAATCTTGCCTCCCAATTCTTTCGGGTTATGCGTTACAGTTCCCAAGATCACCATTCTGCGCTGCGGAGACGAGGATTTTTTCAGATCCTCTAACAGCAGATTGCAAAGCAGAAAATGACCCAAATGATTGGTTGCAACGCTCAATTCATAGCCTTCTGGACTCCACAATGGCTCTTTCAGCAAAGGCATATAAATGGCAGCATTGCCTACCACCGCATCTAATGTTCTGCCCGTTGCTCTAAAGTCTTTGACAAACTGACGAACGCTTTCCAGGCTGGCTAAATCAATGTGGATAATCGTGTAGCTATCCTTGGGAATGCCGACGCTCTGTGCGGCCTGCTCTGTCTTGGGGATATCTCGACAGGCCATCACCACATACCAACCTTTATCAGCCATCGCTTTGGCAGCATATAAACCGACCCCGGAGGAGGTGCCCGTGATTATGACTGTTTGCTTCCGATCCTGTGCCATGTTGGTGAAACTCTAATTCATCGCCATTTACTAACTCATGGATCTTACACTACTGCGTTACCCGTTCTGGCGACCAATCTCAGCATCTCGGTTTTTTACGGGAAAGATTTAACAAATCGCAATCAAAACGTCTGATCAAGTCACAACAGCACATTTCGAGTGACTACAGCATGGTTATTTAACGCAAATCAGGCTTTGAGGCATGTTGTGCATCGCATGATACCGTTCACCATTCGCTCATTGAATCCACGCTTATTTCGATACAACGTGCTGTCATTCGGATATTGCATTCACGTGATGCAAATTGGCGGCAGTTGGAAGATCGCCTGCGGCGATCTTCCAACTGCCGCCAATCGCAAGGTTTGTAAGCCTGACAGGCGTGCAAAATTCATAACGCGTTTCACCGTCAGAATGGCTACATTCCTGCTGGGGCCACAAAACTCAAAATCAGATTCACAATGAGAATTGCTGTGCATAACAACAAAATCGCTATATGGTTTTGAAGTTATGTCTGAAGGTTGTACTTTTGCAAGAGTGCAACAGATTAACGAGTGAATCAATTTCAATGCTGCATAACATATGCATAAGCATCTTTCTATCATCACCCTGATTGGATTGAGTGTTGTTCTCTACGGTGCGATCGCCTTCCAACCTGCTCTATCAGACGATATTGATGCCAGCCACGCGATCGCGGCCAGAGAAATTTTACAGCGTCACGATTGGATTACCCTGCATGTGAATGGCGTTCGCTATCTCGAAAAAGCGCCTCTGCTGTATTGGTTGGTTGCCATTTCCTATCAAATTTTTGGCATTAACGAATTTGCGGTACGATTTCCGACCGTTGTGGCGATCGCCCTTCTGGCCGGAACAGCCTACTGGTTTGGCCGCTGGGCCTATTCCCAAAAAGTGGGACTGTATGCCGCCATGATTTTGGTGTCGTGCGTCGGCATGTTTCTGTTCACACGCCTGATGATTCCAGAAACAGTACTGACGTTATGGTTTACGCTAGGTCATTTTTGCTTTTTGCAAGCATTTTTAGGATCTGAGCGGCACAAGAATTATTACTACGGTTGCTATATTTGCATGGCATTAGCCGTGCTAAGCAAAGGGTTGATCGGCATTGTCTTTTTGGCAGGGCCGATTTTTTTATTTCTGCTCTTTACACGACAACTCTCAACCTGGAAAGAGCTGAAGTTAGTGCCTGGAACGGCTTTATTTCTGGCGATCGCGGCTCCCTGGCATATTCTAGTCGGACTACGCAACGAAAATTTTTTCTGGTTTTACTTTATCAACGAACATGTGCTGCGGTTTCTCAATGTTCGTGAACAACGAGACTACAACCGATTGCCCATTCTACAATATTGGTTCTTGCATCTCGTCTGGCTATTTCCCTGGTCGATTGGTCTACCGTTTTTAGCCAAGCAATCGTTCAGTATTCGCCCGACGGCAAAACGCTCGGCTCAGATTAATTTTTATCTAGCGCTATGGGCCGGATTCATCCTCATCTTTTTTGGGCTATCCAGCAACCAGGAATATTATACGTTTCCAGCGTTTCCGGCGATCGCGCTACTGCTGGGACACGCTGTTGCATCTGCTGAACAGAACCAAACCAAAGCGTTGGCTCGATTATATGGAGGATTGGCAGCGATCGCATTGCTCATTGCATCCGGGTTAGGCTGGCTGATTTGGATCTCTCGCAACTTGCAGCCAACGGGCGACTTAGCGGCAGTCCTCAACATGGTTTCAGCCGACTCGGTTCACTACACCCGCTCCCTGGCTCGCGCGTTTGATTTGACCCCTCAAGCGTTTGTAGAATTGCGTGGCCCCACGATTGGTACCATTCTGGCCCTGGGAATTGGGTTTCCGCTGGTGTTTTGGATGCACCGACAGCGACAGCATCAGATCGCGATGGCCGCAACAGTGTTGACCATGTGGTTATTCTTTATCTGCGCGCATCAAGCACAGATTCGATTTGAACCCATTATTTCATCAAAACCACTAGCAGATGTGATTCTGCGACGCTGGGAACCAGGCAGCAAAATTGTCATCAACGGAAATCATGAAATCGCATCATCGATTGGTTTTTATACAAATCAACCGCTTCTAATGTTGAATGGTCGCAAATTTAATTTAGAGTTTGGCTCTCGTTATCCTGATGCGCCTCACGTATTTCTTGATCTGAACAACGTTCGTCAACTCTGGCGTGGTTCTGATCAGGTGTTTTTATTTACCGAAGATGTGAAAAAAGAAGCATTACTGCATGATCTAAATTTGCCCGTTTCTTTAGTGGCAGATATCGGCGGTAAAAGTCTTTTTACAAATCGATAACCTGTATTGCATTTTCTAAGAAACCTGAATTCGACGAATGCGAAAAAACGTATCATTTTAACCACACGAGGCACATTTTTGTGCCATTTCAGCCGCGTGACGTGCGGCTGAAATGGCGTTATCGAATTCATGCTATAGCGCTACACAATTACATTAGGACAAGGGGGAGTGGGGGCTTCGCCCCCAGCCAGGGGTTCCACCCCTGCACCCCGTCCTAATCTTGGTGAGTACTGCTATAAGAAAACAGCAGCTCTCATTATGCAAATCAGTAGCAGTGCAAGCTCGTCACAAGCAAACTCGCACTGTCACTGATTGTGTTTTTTGCGCATCCGTCGGGTGCGCAAAAAACACAATCGGTTTCAAAATGAGAATGGCTGATGTGCCACTGAGCGATTGGTAAGAAATTACACAAATCCTTGAAAGTAAACTTCTGGCTGGGATTTAATTGAGATAGATATTGTCGGCCTGACAGGATACGAGTCCCAAAGAATATAAATTATTTCAGCAGAGAAAACTCACCGTTTAGGGTTAAGTGCGATCGCACTTTGGGGAACAATTTAAGCCGAGCTAGATAAGCCAAGCTAGAGTATAGCTTTAACGGCAAGACTGTAGATGCAAGATGTGAGAATTTATGGAACTATTTTTCAATCCTAGCCCGTTTATTCCTCACGGCCACTGCTATCTATGGAAACCCGGATTAGTAGGGTTGCATCTCATTTCTGATCTCTTAATTGCGATCGCCTATTACTCTATTCCGATTACACTGATTTACTTTGCTCGTAAACAGCAAGATCTCGCATTTAAGGGCGTTCTGTGGCTATTTAGCGCATTTATTATTGCATGTGGCACAACGCATCTATTGGAGGTGTGGACACTCTGGCACCCGATCTATTGGGTCTCTGGACTACTTAAAGCTATTACAGCACTGATCTCACTTTATACCGCTATAAGGCTAGTATCTCTGACGCCCAAAGGTTTAGCACTGCCTGGTCTTGCAGTAATTAACCAAAAGCTGGCGGCTGAGATTGCAGAACGTCAGAAAACAGAAGCGGCTCTGCGCGAAAGTGAAGAAAGATTTCGCAGTACCTTTGAGCAAGCTGCTGTAGGAATGTGTCATGTTTCTCTGGATGGTCAATTTTTGCGCTTTAATCAGCGTTTTTGTGAAATTGCCGGATATCCTCAAGCCGAACTGCAAACCCTGACCTTTCAGCAAATTACCCATCCAGATGATCTGACATCCGATTTGGAGCAGCTCACCCGACTGCTGGCGGGAGAAATTCAGACCTATTTTATGGAGAAGCGCTACATCCGTAAGGATGGGCATCCGGTATGGATTAATCTAACGGTTTCATTAGTGAGAGATAGTTCTGGCGAACCCAAATACTTCATTTCGGTTATCGAAGATATTCGCGATCGCAAGCGGGCCGAACAAGCGCTAAATCAGCTCAATCAAAATCTGGAAGCGATCGTGGAACAGCGAACTGCTGCACTGCGGGAAAGTGAGGAACGCTGGTATCTGGCTCTACAGGGCAGCAATGATGGCATCTGGGATTGGAATCTGAAAACGCATCAGATCTTCTTCTCGCATCGGTTGAAAGACATGCTGGGCTTTGCGGATGATACGGAATACTTCAGCCTGGAAGACTGGGAAAACCGCATTCATCCTGGGGATCGCGATCGCATTCAGTTAGCCACGTCAAATCATCTCGCCCATCAAACGACTTTCTTTCAGGAAGAATATCGGGTACAGCGTCAGGATGGTTCCTACATCTGGGTGCTCGATCGGGGACAGGCGCTATGGGACGAGACAGGTGTTCCGGTTCGCATGGCCGGATCGACCAGCGACATTACGCAACGCAAACTGATCGAAGAGGCGTTGCAGTATAGCGAAGCGTCTATGCGCACCTTCTTCAAGGCACTGCCGGATCTAATTGTGCATGTCACTAAAGATGGCACCCATTTGAGCTATCAGAGCTACGGTTCTGGGGCGGAGTGGCACGCGAACCAGATTAAGATCGGAAAGCACCTTCAGGATACACTTCCACCGCATCTGGTCGAACAGCGCTTATCCTACATCCATCAGGCGATCGAGACGGGTGAGCTGCAAGTCTACGAATATCAGATGGATATCGAGGGTGAACCCCGTTATGAAGAAGCTCGCATCATTGCGGCCAGCTCAGATTCCGTATTTGTGGTCGTGCGCGATATCACCAATCGCAAGCAGGCTGAACAGGCGTTACGGCAGTATGAGCGTATTATCGCCGCGACCACGGACGGCATTTGCTTAATCAATCGGGACTATACCTATCAAGTGGTTAACCCCGCTTATCTGAGATGGCACCAGCAGAAAGCTGAGGATGTTGTGGGACATACGGTTCAAGAGGTGAGAGGAACAGAGCTATTTGAAGGGCTAATCAAAGCACAGCTTGATCGATGTTTGTCTGGAGAAACCTTTCAGGATCAAGGTTGGCTGCATCATTTACTGAACTCCAAATTTGCAAACATCACCTACAATCCCTACTATGAAGCTGACCAGAGCATCTCAGGAGTTCTGGTTAGCTTTCGCGATCTCACGGAACTGCAACATGTCGAGGCGCAGCTTCACAAAACAGCGGCTAACCTGGCAACGGCCCAGCGCATTGCTCATCTCGGCAGGTGGGAATTTGACTGCCATGCCCAAACCGTAACCTGGTCAGAAGAAACGTTCCAAATTTTTGATCGCGATCCCACATCAGGAACGCCAATTTATGCGGAATTGCTGCAAACGGTTCATCCGGAGGATCGCGATCGCCTTCATTGTCATGTGCAGCGAGCCGTTGAGCTAGGCTTGCCCTACGAACTGGAATATCGGATCTTTCGACCCGATGGAACGCTACGGTATGTTGCATCTCGGGCTGAAGTCATTCTGGATGAGGATGGTCGAGCGGCTCAGCTGATTGGCATTATTTTGGATATTACCGATCGCAAACAGATTGAAGAACAGCTTCGCAACCTGTCTGATCGGTTGACCTTGGCACTCCAGGCAGGGGCGATCGGGACGTGGGATTGGGATCTGAGCCGCGAAGTCAATTGGGATGAGCGGATGTATGGGCTATATGGGTTACAAGATTTAGGCCGATCGGCGCTCTATCAAGATTGGGTCAGCCTGATTCATCCAGGCGATCGCACCGTTATGGAACAGCGGATACAAGCAGCACTTGCCGGAGAGCAAGATCTTGACATAGAGTTTCGCATCACTCGCCCCGATGGAGAACTGCGATTTATTAAAGCTGTCGCTCTAGTGCAATACAACCAGCAGGGCGAGCCACTACGGATGGTAGGGATTAACTACGACATTACAGACCGCAAGCAAGCCGAAGAAACCCTACGGAAAAGTGAACAGCGCTTTGCTACATTGGCAGAAGCGGCCCCGGTTGCCATTTTCAGATTTGATGCAATGGGCAACTGTACGTATGTTAACGATCGCTGGGCTAGTATGACCGATCGCTCTGTTGAGTCGGCGATGGGGCAAGGATGGATACAGACGATTCATCCTGAGGATCGCGCTCGCATTCAGAGCGCCTGGATATACTGGTCTCAACACTGTCAGCAGGGCGACCTCTATTGCGATGAAGCCCGCATTTTGCGTCCGAACGGTTCTATCCTCTGGTATTACTGCCAGATCATGCCCGAAGCGGATTCTCATAACACGCTGATCGGGTACGTCGGAACGCTAACCGATATTAGCGATCGCAAGCAGGCCGAAGAAGCGTTGGCCACCTATGCCCGTGAAGTTGAAGACCTCTACAACAATGCGCCCTGCGGCTATCATTCGCTAGATGACGAAGGGCGATATATCAAAGTCAATGAAACAGAATTGCAATGGCTGGGATATACCCGTGCGGAAATCATTGGGAAATCGCTATCAACCTTCTTAACGGAAGACAGCCGCTTAATCTTTTTGCAAAATTACGACCTGTTCAAACAGCGGGGTTGGATCAAAGACCTGGAGTATGACATGGTATGCAAGGATGGCACCGTCTTGCCCGTCATGATCAGCGCTACGGCTGTCAGGAGTGTAGACGGAGATTATCTCTACAATCGCGCCACCATGTCTGATATGCGCGATCGCAAGCAGGCCGAAGAACGATTGCAGCAAACCAATGAACAGCTTGCCGCCACCAATTTGGAACTGGAACGCGCCACTCGCCTGAAAGATGAATTTCTGGCAAATATGAGCCACGAACTGCGGACGCCTCTAAACGCGATTTTAGGCATGTCTGAGAGTTTGCAGGATGACATCTACGGCAGTTTAACCGATGGTCAGAGACGGGCGATCGCAACGGTTGAACATAGCGGTAGACACCTGTTGGAATTGATTAACGACATTCTTGATCTATCCAAAATCGAGTCGGGTAAGTTTGAATTGGAACCCGGCACTGTTTTTGTTAGAAGTCTTTGTGATACGAGTCTCACGTTTGTCAGACAGATGGCACTGAAGAAGCAAATTCAGCTCCATAGTCATATTCCACAAAACATTGGCAGCATTGACGCCGATGATCGTCGCCTGCGACAAGCGCTGATCAATTTGCTCAGTAATGCGGTTAAATTTACGCCAGAAGGTGGAACGGTCACTCTGGAGGTCAGGCGTCAGGTGGGCGATCGCCCGGATGCATCCCAGCCGTTTAATGAATACATATCGTTTGCCATCACGGATACTGGAATCGGGATTGACCCCGAAAACATGCACAAATTGTTTCAACCGTTTGTGCAGATTGACAGCAAGCTAAATCGCCAGTATAGCGGCACTGGTCTGGGGCTGTCGTTAGTCCGCCGGATTGCGGAATTGCATGGCGGTGGCGTCTCGGTTCATAGCGTTGTTGGGGTGGGCAGTTGCTTTACGATGCAAATTCCCAATGTTTCGCAGCCGATAACCGCTACCATGCCACCACCTACATCTGGAGAAGCCTTCACGTCACGGTTGGACTCAATCGAAGCAACCTCGACGACGCGATCGCCGCTCATTCTACTGGCAGAAGATAATCCGGCCAATGCTGAGACCTTGCTCAGTTATCTGGCACATCGGGGCTATCGTCTCATTCAAGCCGTCAATGGGGCAGAAGCTATGGAATTGGCCGCTACACAGCGTCCTGACTTGATTTTGATGGATATCCAGATGCCGGGGATGGATGGGCTAGAAGCAATTCGCCAAATTCGGGCAAATCCGGCATCTGCCGAGATTCCTATCATTGCCCTAACAGCGTTAGCGATGTCTGGCGATCGGGAAAAATGTTTAAACGTAGGTGCAAACGAATACTTTACTAAACCTGTATCCCTCAAACATCTGATCGCTATGATTCAAAAGCTATTAACGTTGTGAGAGCAAAAAACTAAGTAAATACAGCGATTTTCAATCGCTTAAAACCCGGTTGTTTGTTTGAGAGCAGCGCTGAACGTGGCTCTCAAACAAACAACTATAGTTCACCCAAGTGAAAACCGCTATAGGTTGGTTAAGACGGGGTGCAGGGGTGGAAACCCTGGCTGGGGGCGTAGCTCATGTTCCCTGTCATAATCGTCCCGACGGTTGCTATATATTCAAATTCTCTATAAAAAGTTCTATGGTTAAGCAGGCTTCCATTTTAGTTATCGATGATGACCCCAATAACTTTGACGTCATTGAGGCGCTGTTGAGCCATGAACTGTATCAATTGCATTTTACCAGTAGTGGACAGCGGGCTTTAGAGTTATTGGACAGTTTTCAACCCGATGTCATCCTGCTAGATGTCATGATGCCAGATTTAGACGGCATTGAAGTCTGTCGGCGCATTAAAGCCATGCCGCAATGGCAAGCCGTACCCATCATTATCGTGACCGCTCTGAATACCAAAGAAGATCTGGCGAACTGTCTAAATGCGGGAGCCGATGATTACATCAGTAAGCCTGTCAATGGGATCGAGCTGCGAGCAAGAGTAACCTCTATGCTGCGTATTAAACAGCAATATGATAATGTGCAAACCCTCATGCAGTTGCGGGATGACATGGTAAACATGATTGTGCATGATTTGCGCAACCCATTAGCCAGCATTCTTCTAGCAACCGATATCTTAAAGCGATTCGGTTCGTTACCCACACCGCAACACAATAAGGTCGAACAAATTGCGATCGCAGGTCATCAACTGCAAGCCATGATCGACAGCCTTTTGCTCACGGCAAAACTAGAGTCTGGTAAGCTCACGCTCAACTGTACTGAGGTTGATTTATGTGCTATCTGTTGTTCAGCCCTGTCTGATTTTGAGGCGATCGCCGCTCAAAAAGGATTAACGCTGGTTGGCGAATTACCTGATCCGGGCAGCAGCATTACGGTCGATGTTCCGATCTTCCGACGAGTGCTGGATAATTTGCTGTCAAATGCCATTAAGTTTTCCCCTCGCAATAGTTCGGTTATTCTACGAGCGGGCTATACGGAGAAGGGAGACGTCACGCTACAGGTAATAGACTTCGGTTCGGGTGTTAACGAAGCGCTGCGACAAAGTATTTTTGAGAAGTTTGAAGTGGGTACGCTAGTCGAACACATTCCCCAGATTGGATTGGGGTTAGCGTTTTGTAAAATGGCGATCGAAGCTCATCATGGCAGTATTGCGATCGCAGACAACAACCCCCAGGGAGCCGTTTTTACGATCAATCTTCAGTCTGCATAGATAAGTACCTAGGTAGAGCCATAAATACTTTTGAGAGAGTTGCGCGATGCGCAACTCTCTCAAAAGCCCGACTTAGCTTACCCGACACGCACACTAAACCGGGCGATCAAATTCACGCTACATGAAGCCAAATTAACGCTTTGTATTTTCTTTTAGCTCACGCGTACTTCTCTTGGCAGTGTCTGGGTAAAGTCCGCCCCACTCCTTAACAGCCTCTGCCGACTCGCTGCCAATATTTTTCAGCCGTTCTCCGGGAGAATCTTCAGTCTGACGAGCTTCTCGTTGCCATTCCCGTGTTGTTTTGGGTCGTTCAGAATCAATTTGGTGCGCCTTATCATTCACTCGATTGAAGGTTGTTGAGTTGCCCCGTCCGGAATCAACATGGGTTGTCAGAAATATAAATCCGACTAGAACAACAGACAACAATTGCTTAACTTGAATTGTTTTAAGCAAGGAATGAATACGAGTAAGT
The DNA here is from genome assembly GCA_036703095.1 of Crinalium sp. Classification (GTDB taxonomy): domain Bacteria; phylum Cyanobacteriota; class Cyanobacteriia; order Elainellales; family Elainellaceae; genus DATNPS01. The sequence goes on from DATNPS010000082.1 coordinate 22,257, forward strand.
GTTTTAGAAATTAAGTTTGTCATGGCAAAACTCCATTCGTTCACATTTCACTATTTTTGATGGCGTTAAGGCTGTGCGAATCCAGTCTGATTCAGGCCAGATGAGATTATCGACCTAGCCTAAAGCAACAAATTTACTCTCCTTAACACTCATCAAGGCTATCTGTAAAACCGTAAGCCTTCCTCTAACAGAAGTCGTAGCTTTATTAAATTTTTGAGGGCAAGCCACTGACGGCGGATTTTGAGCACCAACGGTCGCGCGAAACTCGCCATTGTTTACCAAATGAGAAGTGCTGCCCCGATTTCATCCTCTTGACGACTATGCCTATCGCCAGAGTAGACTGTACGCACATGTTTTGTCATAAGCACCTGTCATCAGCATCTACAAACACAACAAGCCACTGAAGGACGTGCATCACAATTCCATGGAATACGAATTACCTCTATTTTCTCGACACTGCGATCGCCATTGTGATCAGGGATGACAGTTGAGATCAGCCAGTTGTTTTATGTTTTAGCCTATGATGGCTGTGCTGTGGCAATCCCGCAGTCGGTTCACGTTCACTGTTGTCTCATTCCTATCTCATCTCCTCATCTACCACATGGATGTATTGAGCGTTGTTGCAAGTTCTCTGTTAGCCAGTCAGCCTACCAATGGCATCATTAAGCCGCTAGGCCACCACGAGCTACTCTTGATGCTCCTGGAACTAGCCTTATTGCTGCTAACGGCTCGTGGCCTTGGCGAACTGATGCGCCGATTTGACCTGCCACCCGTTGTCGGCGAACTGTTAGCAGGCGTTTTACTCGGCCCATCCTTCCTCGGCTGGATTTTACCAAATCTACAGGCCGGAGTATTTCCCAAAAATCAAACCCAGGCGGATTTACTGTCGGTTGTGTCCTGGCTGGGCGTACTGTTCCTTTTGATTGTCACCGGGTTAGAAACTGATCTGAATTTAATCATCCGAAAGGGTAAGACAGCTCTCCTGATTTCGTTAGGCGGGATCATCGTTCCATTTACGACGGGTCTGGGTCTGGGATGGTTACTGCCAGAAGATTTTTTGGCGAATCCCGATGAACGCATGGTGTTTAGCCTGTTTATTGCAACCGCCATGAGTATTTCGGCGGTGCCTGTGATTGCCAAAGTGCTGATGGATCTGAACCTGATCCGCCGGGATATTGGTCAGATTACTCTGGCGGCAGGGATGACGGACGATACCCTCGGCTGGATTTTGCTGTCTGTGGTATCTGGGTTAGCGACCAGCGGCACGTTTGATGTAATCACAGTCATTAAGTCGATTTTGGGAGCCGTACTGTTTCTGGCACTGGCGTTTACCATTGGCCGCACGGTGGTCGATCAGGTGTTGCGATGGGTTGACAACAATATTGGCGGTGCCACCGCAAATCTCTCTACCATTCTCGTGTTTGCGCTGGCAGCAGCAGCTCTCACCCATGCTCTCGGCATTGAAGCAGCACTGGGAGCCTTTGTATTTGGCATTTTGGCCGGACAATCGCGGCGGTTTAGCCGTGAAGCCGGACATACCCTGGAACTCATTACCGCAGGTTTTTTGGCTCCTATTTTCTTTGCGGCGGCTGGGTTGAAAGTAAACCTGTTGCAGCTACTGGTTCCAGAAACGCTAATCATTGGTTTGATCGTTCTGACGGTTGCCTGTGTAGGTAAATTTGTCGGAGCGTATCTTGGCTCCAAACTCGGTGGATTAAGCCACTGGGAGAGTTTAGCGATGGGATCTGGCATGAATGCCAGAGGCGCAATGGAAATTATTGTGGCAACCATTGGCCTTTCTCTGGGCGTGCTGAATCAACAGATGTATTCCATTATCGTGATGGTAGCGATCGTTACCTCACTGATGGCTCCCCCCCTCCTGCGCTGGACACTCTCTAAAGTCACGATTGGTGAGGAAGAAGCCCATCGGTTAAAGCAAGAAGAACATGCTAGCCGCAGTTTTGTAAAGAATATTCGGCGCGTGCTGATTCCGACCAGCGGTGGGCCAAACGTGCAGTTAGCCGCCCAACTCGTCAATCATTTAGCACATCAGATTCCCCTGGAAGTAACGTCGCTGTTTGTCACCAGCGATGCGCAATCGGCTTCTAGTTCAGGTAGCACAACTACACCAACCAAGGATAAGACGGCTGATAGCGCGTTGAGGGCGATCGCAGAAACCATGCGGCTCCCCAATAACGCGTCCCTCCAAACTAAGATTGAATCTGGGCGCGATAAAGTTGGTGTCATCTTAAAGGAGGCAACCAAAGGGTATAACCTGATTGTGCTGGGAGCCAGTGAGGGGCAGCGATCCAGAGATGCACTGTTCAATCAATTAGTGGATCGAGTCGTGCAAGAAGCGCCCTGCTCGACGCTGGTCGTCAAATCTCACCTGCCGATGCCAACGGGTGATACCTGTTCTATCGCCCCCCAAGCCATCAAGCACATTTTAGTTCCGACGATCGGGTCAGAGTCGAGCAAACATGCCGTAGAAGTGGCCAGTGCGATTGGCGCACAGACGGGCGCATTAGTCACGCTGATTCATGTGATCAATCTGCCTCAAATTGAATCGATTCTCTATGAGCAGCAGGCCCTCGACCCGGTCATGGAGATTGCCCAACAAATTGTGGAATACCAGGCCGAGATCGCGCAAACTCTCGGTGCTCAAGTCGAATTTCGCATTTTGAAGGGCACCAGCCCTGAACGGGAAATCTTGAATTTTGCTCATGAAGAGCACGTTGACTTGATTGTGTTAGGCAGCAGCATTCGCATGATTACTGGACGCGTATTCTTCGGTCACCGGGTAGACGCGATCCTAAGCCAAGCCAATTGTCCGGTTGCGGTTCTCAGCTCAGCATCGCAATTCTAACGATTTAACGTGACGTGAATTCGATGAACGGGCTTTTGGAGAGTGGCGCGACGCGCCATTCTCCAAAAAGCCCGATTTTCTAAGAAAACGTGTTTTCTTTTCGTTTTCCCAAGGAGGGTAGTAGTGCGCTGCACTACTACCCTCCTTGTTGGAGACTCACGTGACGTTAACGTGATGGCGTAGTGCTAAGTAGCTGGGTGTAATTAAACTAAAGATGATTTGGGGGGTGGAGGGGGCTCCGCCCCCTCCACCCCTTCCTACAATTAATTACGGCTACCTACTTATATGTTAAAAAAACGTAATATGATGAAGCGCACTACAACGTACTGCGCTTCATCATTTCTTTATCATGTTTTTGCCAGGAGGACCCAGAACGAATGACTCATTTCGGCATTTTATGCCTGGGTGGGACGGGGCATCTGAATACGATGTTGCCGCTAGGACGAGAATTGCAGCGTCGGGGGCACCGTGTCACAGTCTTCAGCGACAGCCGCGCAGAACAACGAGCGATCGCCGCAGGATTCAACTTTCACGCTACCGCTTCGATTGAGGTTGATCCCAAGCGGGCAAAGCTAACCGGGATTCGAGCGCTATGGCATGGCATCTTTAGCTTCAGGCAAAGAGTCATCATGAGCTTTCAGGAAACGCCAACCGCTATTCGAGAAGCTGGCGTTGAGGCATTGTTAGTCGATATGTCAGCGTTTGAAGGAGGAACGATCGCTGACTATTTAGAACTTCCCTTCATCACCGTTTGCAGTGCCTTGTTGCTGTATCAAGATAATGCTGTTCCGCCATCCATCACGACTTGGAGCTATAGCGCAACCTGGTTAGGACGATTACGAAATCGTTTAGCTTATAGTTTGCTGGCGATTGCCACTCGTCCAGTTTTATCCATCATTGAGGACTATCGCAGACGTTGGAAATTACCAGCGTATTCAAGTTACAACGACTGTTTTTCTAAACTAGCGATTATTAGTCAGAATGTTTCAGAGTTGGAATATCCCTATCGTCGATTGCCGTCTCATTTCTATTTCACAGGGCCATTTCATAACTCTACTGGGCGTCCTCAAACTGATTTCCCATTTGAACAATTGAGCGATCGCCCCTTAATTTATGTGTCACTGGGAACCTCACGCAACTATCTCAAATCGTTATTTCAATTGATCGCTGCCGCCTGTGTTCATCTCGATGCGCAAGTTGTGATGACGTTAGGCGGTGGATTGGAGCCAGAGGACTTGCCCACGCTCCCCGGAAATCCAATAGTTGTGAAGTTTGCACCGCAGCTAGAGCTATTGCAACAAGCCAGCCTTTGTATTACTCATGCAGGTTTAAATACAACTCTGGAAGCGCTGAGCCATGCGGTGCCGCTGGTCGCCATTCCACTTGCAGACGATCAAGCCGGAACAGCGGCACGGATTGCCTGGACGGGTGTTGGTGAATTTCTTCCCCTATCGCGCGCCACGGGTCCTGTCCTCCGAGATGTGATTCAACGCGTGATGACGACTGCATCGTATAAGCAAAATGCGCTGCGCTTACAAAACGCTATCCGCCATTCTGGTGGCGTTAGCTACGCTGCCGATATTATCGAAATGCACATTCCTAATCAAAAGCCTCACGCTACGTTGTTATAACGGTTTTGCGTCATTTCAGCGGCGCGTCGTGCGGCTGAAATGACGCGATCGAATTCACGTTGCGATCGCCTCTTGAACGGCTCGACGACGAATCTCTAAAATCTGACTGATTTCGCGAGCAAAACTGGGTTGACGTTCGATCATTTGATTCACAACGGTGGCCGAAAGCATCATCACTTCCAGATCATTCACGGCTGTGATTGAAATCGGGCTGCTCTCTCCCGAAAACAGCGTCATCTCTCCAAAAAATTCACCTGAGTTGAGCGGCAATACCGTATGTTCCTGTCCCGTCTCATCTCGTGTCGTCATTTTGGCCTGACCGGAAATGATGATATACAGCGCATCATCTAGCGCCCCCTGTCGCACTACGGTTTCGCCTGTGCCAAAGTGCTGGAGCGTAATGCCCTGAGCCAGCATGTCTAGGTTTTCGGGTTTATCGAGCGGCACAAAGGCTGGAATGGCTTGCAGACTCTCAGCAAACTTTTTGGTTGTTCCTTCGGCATGAGAGGTTGGCCCGTGAAAGTGATAGAGCGTCCGAATGGGAAATGGAATCGTTAAATTATTGCGCTGAGCCGCATACCAGAGACGACTCATAAAGCGATCGCGAATCTCTTCCAAATTGCCGTAATCCTCAATAAAAAATTTCACTTCGTAGGTAATAGCAGAATCATCATAAGACAGCGTAAAAATTTGCGGTTCTGGAATGGGTAAAATACCCTGCGTTTCGAGTGCGGTAGTTCGCAAGACATGTTTAGCCAGGTTAGGCGGATTGCTATAGGAAAAACCAATGCGAATACGCTCGGCATGAATGGGAAGAGGCCGACTAAAGTTGCGAATGATATCACTGCTGATGAGTTTGTGAGGAATCACAACCATTTCATGTTCAAACGTTTGCAGGCGCACCGATCGCCAATTAATATCAATCACCTGACCGACTAAATCTCCCACACGCAGCCAATCGCCCACCGAGAACGGACGTTCAAATAGCAGTGCAATCCCCGACATGACGCTGCCCAACGTGTCTTGCAAAGCTAACCCAATGACAATAGAACTGACGCCCAACGCGGTGATTAATCCGGCCAGATCGGCATTCCACACCGTTGCCAGAACGATCGCCCCTCCCAGCAATACGACGAATAAGCGGACCAGATCAATCAGCAGTTTAGGGACTCTGGCTCGCCAGGTATCCGCTTTTGCCTGTTCAAATAAAATGTCATTCAGCAGCGAAAGTGCCGCATGAATCACACATAGCCAAAACAATGTTTGAATACTTTTGACAACCTCGCTGTCAGACGACAGTTTGAGGATTTGCTGCATGAACAGCATAAAGATAAAGACGGGCAGCACCAGATTACGCACCACGCGCAGCGTAGCGGCTAGCGGATTGCCCCGGCGCTGCAACCGATAAATCAGCTCTCCCAACACAATTACCAGCAGCGGAAAGCCAACAACCAGCGCGATCGCCCAAATCAACAGTTGCCCAAACGTAGCCTGCGCCATGCTCTTACCCCTCAGTCCGTGTCGCTTGCTGGAGGTTCTTTAGCGCCCAGGCATTCATTGGCCCCTTACCGTTTTCAACCAACGTTTTAACAGACTCGAAATCATAGAGATCGCCCAATCGGTTGTAAACATCCTCAGAGACCAGAACGGTACCAGGAGGACAGGCCGACTTCAAAGCGCTGGCGATATTGATGGTGTCACCCCACACGTCGTAAATGAATTTATTGCGTCCGACAATCCCTGCTACCACATCTCCAGAATTAACGCCAATACTAATGTTGAGCTTGAATCTACGCTCATGATTAAAACGACGCACAATCGTGACCATCGCTAATGCAAAGTCAATCGCTCGTTTGTCGTGATCCAAATAGGGTACAGACAATCCACAGACGGCCATATAGCTATCGCCAATCGTCTTAATTTTTTCCATGCCGTAGCGTTCTGCGGCTTCATCAAATGCAGTCACCAGTTCGTTTAAAATGCTGACAATTTCATAGGCAGTTAGCGAATCCGAAAGTTTGGAAAATCCTGTTAGATCGGAGAATAAAACTGAGACATTTGAAACACTTTCTGCAATATTTTTCTCACCTCGTTTAAGACGTTTGGCGATCGCCGCTGGAAAGATACTCAACAGCAGTTGTTCATTTTCTCGATTCTTTTCTTCAACCAGATTGGTTTGAGCACGGAGGCTGTGAACCATCGCGTTAAAGGATTTTGCGAGTTCACCAAATTCGTCATCGCTGTTAAGGGTGGCGATCGCATCCAGTTGTCCAGCTTCTATATTTCGAGCATTCCGAATCAGTTGATTAATTGGTTTCACAAAAATGTAGGCCAAACCCATCGCAATCAGCGTTACGAGCAGCATGAGCAGCGTGGCCGAAATCAGCACTTGCTGTTTGAAGGAATAAATCGGCGCGTAGGCTTCTGCCAGATCAATTTCAGACAAAATCACCCAATCTAGCCCTTCAATCTTGAGCGGCGCATAGGAACTGAGCACTGGAACATCGCGATAGTCGCGGATAATCTGGGTTCCCTGCTTTCCAGTTAAGGCCTCTTCAACCGCGATCGTATGTACTTTTTGCTCCAAAATAGAAGTGTTGTATTGTCGAATTCGATTAATCGTAGACTCATTCACTCCAATCGTTTTCAGCATGTGCAAGTATTCGTCCGGTGTTTCCACTAAAAATCGAGACACCGATCGCATCAAATAATCTTGTCCAACCAGATAAGTTTCGCCCGTTTCTCCTAAACCATCTAATTTCCAATCAAAACTGCCTGTCATCACGTTATTGATCTCATCCACAGGTACCTGAATAGCCAGCACCCCAATGAATTTCGACTGATCAAAAATAGGAGCCGCAATAAACGCCGCAGGTGCGCCGTATGAGGGATCATATGCTTCAAAGTCAACGATTTTGGCATATCCCCGTTCTTTCGATCGCCGCACACTGGATAACAATCGCGCTAAATTGCTTTCGTTATAAGCACCTGTGGTGAGATTGCTGGTAAAGTCGGTTTCTTTGTAAACGGTATACACGATCGTTCCCTGAGGATCGATCAGGAACATATCGTAGTAACCAAATTTTTTAATAATGTTGCGAAAGATGGGATGAAAGCGAGCGTGAATGTTGCTATATTCACTGCTATCATCAGCCTTATCCAGCAAGTCTTTTTTGCCAACCGGATTGGGATTTGCCGCAATGTAGCGATACTGAAGGTACTCTGACGCAGAAGCATCTGGCAAGAATGAATCGAGCACTGGAGAACCTTGATCGGTTTTTGCCAGTCGGGGCAGAAACTCGTTTCGATAATAAGCCCGCAGCCGCTGTTTGTCATCCTGAGAAATCTGAGCCGTCTCCAGTTGACGATAGGCAGTCGTGAAGTCCTTCATGGCTTCGACAACAGACGGATCTTCACTCAACGTTTGGATATGATTACGAATCGTTTTGATATACGTTTCGATTTGATAGGCTTTGGACGTTCGCAAACTGGTGAGCTGGCTAAAGGCGCGATCGGTCAGGTTGGATTGTCCACTTTGGTAGCCCAGATAGGCAGTGACGAAGATTGAACAACTGCTGACGGTGAGCAGCATGACAATCAGTTTGGATTTGATACTGAGTCGGTTGAGCCATTGCATCATAGTGATTGGTGCTGACATCTGCTGAGTAGGGCAAAGTCAACCGACGGTATTCTAAAGTACAAATCCCTGCAAGATTGTATTAAGAAGCGCAGATAGAAAAAGAACACTGTGAAGGGACGCGCCACGCCGCTACATATCCAGTGGATTTATTAAAATTCTTGGGAGGGGAGTGTGCGGCATTACTACGCATTCCCCTCCCAAAAATTGGGTTTTATTTAATTTGTGATCCTAAACTATCAAGCAACAATGGATACTCGTCCCGTATCCAGGTCGTACCGTCCTCCTACAATTTTAAGTTGGCCGGACTGAAGGCGTTCGGACAGGAGGGGCGATCGCTTCAATTGTTCAATCTGATAGCGCACATTCTCAATAACCGCATTATTAACGGCATCTCCCGGCTGACCCTGAACTCGCTCTACCGCAGGCAAAATCGCCTTTACAAAACTACCAATGTCACCGGGTAGGGTTTCGTTTTGTACCGCCGCCGTAACGGCTCCACAGCGCTCATGCCCCAAGACCATCAGCACCGGAGTTCCTAATAGCGCAACGGCATATTCGATGCTGCCCAGCACTTCAGGGGTTGCAATATTGCCCGCTACCCGAACGTCAAACACATCGCCAATCCCCTGATCAAACACTAGCTCAGCGGGAACTCGCGAATCGGCACAACTCAGAACGGTGGCGAACGGGTGTTGAGACTGAGCCACTTCCCGCAAGCGATCCCTCGATTGGTGGGGATATTGAGGATGCTGCTGGCTAAATCGCTGGTTGCCCTGCAATAACTTTTCGAGTGCAGCGTCAGGGTCAAGCGACGAAGCATTGGGAGAGGCTTCTACCGCGTTAGCCCGTTGGGTAAACCAAAAGAAATTACCCGCCAGGGCTGATAAACTAGCAATTCCTGTGACTCCCAGCTTTAAAAAAATACGACGTTGCATAAGACGTTTCATCATTCCTTAAAGTGTTTTATAGCGATCCAAACTGAAACTTGAACGGGGTGCAGAGGTAGAACCCCTGGCTGGGGGCACAGCCCCCACCCCTGTTCAAAACCTATTTGTGAACGCTATAGATCATGGATAAATTAAAACCAAATTTTTAATTTTGGAACGCGCGGCTCATCTGCACGTTCCAAAATTAGTTTTGAGTCTATTAAATCTACGATCCTTAGAGAGAAGCCACGCATTTTACAGACCGGATTTCCATCGCATCCGAGACGTAACACGTTCCTCCAAATTTATTGAGCACGGGTCTGACATTTTCTACCACCGTTTTAATCTGCTCAGGTGAACAAAAGGAAATGATGTACACGTTGTCTAACATGGTCATGTCGAGGTCTTCATTGCCTTCACGCAGTCCCTTGCCGACCACATTTCGGATCACGGCATGACCATGCACACCCGATTTATCTAAACTGTCTAGAATTTTGGATAACTCAAATGAATTGGCAATGATTTCAATTCTTTTAACTAGATGCATGGGCTATCACCTCCACAACAGCTCAATTCCGTATAAATAAAGCGGAATTCCCACAATGATATTGAATGGGAATGTCACTGCCAGCGCAGTAGAAACATACAGACTGGGATTTGCCTCAGGAACGGTTAAGCGCATGGCGGCGGGCACAGCAATATACGATGCACTGGCACACAATACTGCAAACAAAAGCGCATCGCCTTTAGGCATACCAATAAACCTGGCGATCAATAATCCAATGCCTGCGTTGACTATAGGAATCAGTATGGCAAATGAGATTAGAAAAACTCCGGTTTTTTGCAAGTCTTTAATTCTCCGGGCGGCGACCAATCCCATGTCCAGCAAAAAGAAAGTGAGAATGCCGTAGAACAATCCTTGCGTGAATGGCTCTAACGTCTGCCATCCGTGCTCTCCAGTTAAGACACCAATGATCAGACTGCCAACCAGCAGAAATACAGAACTGTTAAGAAATGCGTCTTGCAACACTTCTCCCCAGACAAACTCTCGCTTTTCATCGCCGCTAAACAGATTCACCAGAATCAAACCGACAATGATGGCCGGAGATTCCATCAAGGCCAGAGCAGCCACCATGTAACCGTCAAAAGCGATCCCCAGTTCGTTTAGAAATGCGCTAGCCGTAATGAAGGTCACGGCACTAATGGAGCCATAGGTTGCCGCGATCGCCGCCGCATCATAGTTATCTAACTTTAGCCGAAGGATGAAAAAAGTATAGATGGGTACAAAGCAAGCCATCAGTACTGCTGCCAGCAGGGTGAAGACAACCTCCTGGGTCACACCGCTTTTGATCAGCTCAACCCCGCCCTTAAACCCGATCGCAAATAGCAGGTACAGCGAGAGGAGTTTGGGAACAGGTGGGGGAATTTCCAGGTCAGACTTTACGAGAACAGCTGTCATTCCCAGGAAGAAAAATAGAATCGGTGGATTGAGGAAATTGGATAAAATTAAGCTGCCATCCATGCCCAGTCCTCCGCGTTCTGATGAAACCGAAAGTTTAAGAAACGTTGCATTGTAAAAGAAAAACTTATGTAGCTGTTGAACATGATGTATCGCGGATAGGCACGCATGTCAATTAAGCGGCATGAATTTCAGCAATTCTCATTTTGAAACTCATTTCGGGTTTTGCGCGTCCGACGGGCGCGCAAAACCCGAGATGATTGTCAGCGCAACCTCGCCTGCGGCGAGGTTGCGCTGACAATCATGTGCATACTGAGAATGGTTAGCATCTGTCAAACTCCGGTTTAAAGACCCAAATCGGTTCAAAATGGAAATTGCTGCTGTTTTGGGTTGAAATCATGACCGATCATCCGTCCTACCCCTCGATCGCATTTCCAATTGGCGTCGGGTTAATTGGTACAGGCTATGCGGCCAAGATGCGGGCCGAGACCTTGAAGACCGATGCGCGATCGCACCTCATTGCCGTATCGGGCCATTCTCCTGAAACTACAGCCACGTTTAGCCAAACTCACGGGGCGGAACCCATTTCCTTATGGGCCGATCTGGTCAACCGTTCTGATGTAGATCTCGTGATCATCTCCACCGTCAATCGGGATCATGGGCCAATGGTGCGGGCCGCGCTGCAAGCCGGAAAGCACGTCGTTGTGGAGTATCCCCTCTCGTTAAACCTGGCTGAGGCTGAGGAACTGGTTGCGATCGCCAAAGCAACTCATAAATTACTCCATGTAGAACATATTGAACTGTTGAGCGGCATTCATGGGGCGATCGCAGACGCGCTTCCTAAAATTGGCACACCGTTTTACGTGCGTTCCAGCAATCTCAACCCACAACATCCCGCACCAACCAAGTGGACGTATCAACCAGAGTTATTTGGCTTTCCATTCATTGGAGCTGTATCGCGCATTCATCGTCTGACTAACTTGTTTGGAACGGTCAACACGGTGAGCTGCCAGGCACGATTTTGGGATAACCCAAACGCCTTTGGCTTTTATAGCGCTTGCCTCTGTAGCGCCCAACTGCGGTTTGCGAATGGCCTGATTGCAGAGTTGAACTACGGCAAAGGAGATGCCATCTGGCAAGCAGAACGCAACCTGGTAGTGCATGGTGCTGATGGCGCGCTGGTTTTTGAAGGAGAAGAGGGTAGTCTGATTCAGGGTAGCGATCGCTATCCCCTCCAGGTAGGCAGCCGACGGGGGCTTTTTGCCAAAGATACGACTATGGTGCTCGACCATTTGGAGCAGGGTACGCCTTTGTACGTGACACCGCAGGAAAGCCTGTATGCTTTGCGTGTGGCGGATGCCGCTCTCCGCTCTAGCGAAACCAATCAGACGATTGTGGTGCTTTAAGAACCAAATTTTTGGGAGGAGGAAGCACGGCTAAGCCGTGCTTCCTCCTCCCAAAAATTTGGTTTTAATAAATCTATTCAGCTAGGAGTGCAGAAACCCTAAATGTTGCTTCAACCCAAACCGCATTGGTCTAACCTCAGACAGGCCAGCTTAACCCTACTTGCACCCGTTCTGCTAATTGCGATCGCCTTTCTCAAAGTCCCGATTTACGACACGTTTGAGTTTGACAACGACGAAGGGATTAACCTGATGAAAGCGTTTCTCTATTGGAAAGGCTTTTCCCTTTATAGCGATATCTGGAGCGATCAGCCTCCTCTGTTAACCTTTATCGTCGCAAACTGGTTTAAGCTCTTTGGGCCTTCAGTGGTTGCAACTCGGCTGCTCATTTTAGTATTTACGGCACTGTTAGTCTGGACATTTCAACGAGTGTTGCAAATGTCTGTAGGTACTATTCCTGCGTGGATTGGAACGCTCTTTTTGATCGCATCCTGGTCATTTTTGAAACTCAGCGTTGCAGTCATGATTGGTCTACCATCATTAGCATTAGCAATGCTTTCCATTTACATCCTACTGTTGTACAAAAACAAACCACACTGGAGCTTATTGGGTTTGTCTGGTGGATTACTGGCGCTATCCATGCAGATTAAGCTATTCACAGTAGTATTAGTGCCCCTGCTGATATTGGCACTCTTTGATTTTAGATTTAAGTCGCGTCAGCGAGACGGGGGAGAACGGGCGATCGCCTCTGCATTGCTATGGGTAGGATCACTAGTCGCTGTTTATGTTGTGATTGGCTTACTGTTCAATTCACTTAACTATGACCAGCTATTAGCCTCTCACATGCAGGAAAGCATTAAAGAGACGTATGATGAAACGCGCGGCTTCCGGTATTTTCTATTCATCATTGTGCATGACGCAGATTTCGTGTTCCTATCCTTGTTGGGAGCAGCCGTTGTTGTTCAACAAAAACGGTGGGACGGGCTTCTACCATTAACCTGGTTAGCCACTGCGACGTTACTTCTAATTACGCATCGCCCCATCTGGTATCATCACTATCCATTGATGTCGATTCCGATGATCTGGTTAGCGATGTATAGCGTTTTGCCAGTCATCGATTTTGTTCAGCACGCCAAGCAATCCTCTAATGGCAATATATTTTCGTTCAACAGACTGAAGCAGAAACCCCTGATTGCACTAACGCTCTTTTTACTCGTCATTTCAATTGGGTTAATGCCAGTCAAGCTAGTTGGCCCTATTCGCAGACCAACACCTCAATGGGAAATCGTTGATTTGCTGAAGAAATATAGTGCGCACACACGATGGGTATTTTCCGATCGCCCCATTATTCCGTTTTACGCTCAGCTTCCAGTGCCGCCCAATATCGCAGTTCTGTCCCAAAAGCGGTTTGCCTCTGGAGCCTTTACCTACGATGACGTTTTAGACACACTAAAGACCTATGCTCCCGAGCAGATCGTGTTAGCCAGAAAAGCGAAGGATATTAAAAGCAATCCAAAAATTCACCGATTTTTAGCGGCAAACTACACGCGAATGTACTCGAAAGCCTATTCGAGGCGCGATAAAGATGCCGTTGCAGAACACTACCTGATTAAAAGCTATCCTCAGTAGACCGCAGTGGATTAACAACTTCCCGCACCCGATAAACAGGTCGTCCCTGCGATTCATGATACGTCCGCATTCCTAGCTCTGCCAGCAGCCCGAAACTAAAAAGCTGGACTCCGGTGAGGAACAATACGACCGCTAGAATCAGCAGGGGGCGATCGCCAATACTCTCACCCAATCCCAGCTTCAAAAAGACCAGATATAGCCCCAGGCCCAACCCCAGCAGCATGGACACTAGCCCAAAGAGGCCGAAGACATGCATGGGGCGGGTTAAAAACTTTTTCATAAAGAAAATAGTCATCAAGTCCATCAGCACCCGAAACGTGCGGCCCAGACCATACTTGCTATGGCCAAAGCGTCGTGCATGATGCCGCACGGGCAACTCGGTGATTCTAGCGCCCTCAATAAAGGCCAAGGCTGGCAAAAAGCGGTGTAGCTCGCCATACAGCTTCATGTCGCTTACCAACTCTCGGCGATAGGCTTTGAGCGAACAGCCATAATCGTGAAGTTTAACTCCCGTCACTTTTCCAATCAGCCAATTAGCAATTTTAGAGGGCAGCAACCGGGTTAGAGCCGCATCCTGACGCTGTTTACGCCAACCGCTAACCAGGTCATATCCTTCATCGAGTTTGGCGAGCAGATTGGGAATATCAACCGGATCATTTTGCAAGTCACCATCCAGCGTGATCACTGTACGACCTTGCGCGTAATCGAACCCAGCCGACATAGCGGCAGTTTGACCGTAGTTTCGCCGCAGCAGGACGGCACGTAAATCACTACGTTGCTGCGCTTGCTGTTTTAACAGCTCTGCCGAACCGTCACGAGAACCATCATCCACACAGATCATTTCATAGGTAATCTGGCTGGCCTGGAGCGTGGAAGCGATCGTTTCTAACAATTGTGGGATGCTTTCAACTTCGTTATAAACCGGAACAACAACGGATACATCAGGACGAGCAGATGTGGCTTCTCTATATTCGTGATGTTGTAGCGGAGTCGGCATAGTGTGATCCGTATTACTTTAAGTGAGTTAGACGTAGCGTTACTGCGGCAGCAGACTAATTTTGGAATTGACTAAATTTGGCAGAATTGACTTCAAGTTAAGAGGCGATTAAAAGGTAGTTATGCATATATTAAAATACTGGATAATTGGGGAAAGAAAAGCTATAAAGATGCAAGATTTATGAATCATCATATGAAAGAAAACACACTAATAAACGTCGTCATCTTGAATTTCATACAGTCTTTGCCAAATATAAAGGCGTCTTTGTGATATTTTTATCATGCATTTAAAGACAAGCAAATTTGCAGAAACCTCATTATTCCATCACCAAATATTATTGTCTGGAAAGACTTTACCCCTCATACTTAAAGACATATAGCAATCCTATTTGTGCATGAAAATGATCAGTTGTGAAATCGCTCAACCTTCAAGTGGGAAATTTCACAACCGATCGAGAACCACTGTATCCGTTCTATAGCCTTTCAATAAATTTATGGATGCTGCATCTATAAATGTTGAGCAGGAGCGTATCAGCTGTTTTTATTTTTGCAATCCGTACTGATTGGAACGTTGTATTAGGGCCGTGAGCCGTTTATTCTATATTGAACATATATTTGTTCATACCAATTCAATATGAAGCTGCAACTTTATTGGAGAGGGCGTGGGGGCACCCCCACGAAGGGGGCAACGTCCCCTTCACCTCTCTTTCAATTCAATGCAGCTTTAAACAGAAACGGTATCAGACGGAAATCAAATAATGGGATAGGAAATACAGAATTGCAGGGCGAAATGAGCCAGGCATGAATTCTGCTAATGGATGCAGTCTACCGCTCTATCAATAGTTTGCGTTGTCTATTTATCACACAACTTGTATCTGGGTAGAAGTATGACATCCTTGAGTAGAAACGCTAGTCCTCATGTGAAGCCGGGGTTAACGTCATTTTCTGTCGGCTTCAAAATTTTAATTGTTGTTTTATTAACATTAGGCATTTTTTTTCGGTTTGCTAATCTAGATAAAAAAGTTTATTGGTACGACGAAACTCGTACATCGATAAGGGCGATCGCAGCATACAGCCCAACCGCACCTAAAGCTATTTTTGACAACAGAATTACTGATGCCAACGATCTCTTGCAGTTTCAAAGAGTCAATCCTGATCGATCGATTGTTGACAGTATCAAGGTGATGGCTAGTGATGATCCAAAACATCCTCCACTGTATTACACGTTGGTTGGTTTGTGGGCAAGAGCTTTTGGAGACTCAGTCGCAACTGTTCGGGCTTTCTCAGCCATTATCAGTCTTTTTGTGTTTCCTGCGCTCTATTGGTTGTGTTTAGAGCTATTTCAATCGACATCCACCGGATGGCTGGCCATCTCATTAATGGCCGTTTCACCCTTTCAAGTGCTATATGCTCAAGAGGCGCGTCAGTATGGACTGTGGGCAGTCGCCATTCTCCTATCCAGCGCATCTTTGTTACGAGCTAAGCGATCGCAAACCAAATTGAATTGGTGCATCTATGCAATTACTCTTGTGATGGGTCTTTATACGTTTAGCTTATTTGGGTTAGTTATTCTTGCTCACGCGATTTACATGCTGGGCAGCAGTGAATTTCAGCCCTTATCGTTACGAACAAATCCCTGGCAATCTCTAGCGATGGCTACATTTCGTTCAGCCAAGCTGTGGAAAAATTATGCTCTAGCCACTCTGTTTGGTGCAGTTAGTTTTGCACCTTGGGCGAAACTAATTTATGACGAGCGGGATGAGTTACGACTGGATCAACTGGAGGCATCGAGAGGAATCGTTTATTTGCTGAAAACCTGGCTGATAGGAATAAGCTCTGTTTATTTCGATCCAGATAGTTCTGTGATGGATGCGTTGCGGAATGATACTGACAGCCTCATTACTTATCTGATTCGTCTACCTGTTCTGCTGCTAATTATCTATGCTGTTTACTACTTGGTTAAAACCAGCAAACAACAAATCTGGTTGTTAGTTGTTAGCATCATGAGCGTATCGGGTTTGTTTTTAGCAATTCCAGATATTTTGGTAGGCGGCGTGCGTTCGAGCGTTCCTCGCTATTTAGTACCGTTCTATTTAAGTACTCAGTTGGCGATCGCGTATCTCTTAAATGACAAACTATTCGCGAATCCTAAGTCGTATCAAGCTATTTGGAAAGGTGTAACATCCCTTGTTATCACATTAGGTGTTGTCTCGTGTACGATTAGCTATCCTGCTGAAACCTGGTGGAATAAACAGAGCAGCTATCACATTCCTGAAGTGGCCCATGTTCTCAACCGAGAAGCACACCCTGTCTTGATTAGCAGCTATTCCTGGTACAACTCGACTCAGTTACTTTCATTGAGCCATAAGTTAAAATCTCACGTTCGCTTACATCTATTGGAGCAACCTGACTCATCCCAGATAGTACGCGATCGCTATGGAGAACTGGCTACTGTTTTTGTCTTTAACCCGAAACCTGAGTTTCAGCAGGACTTGATGCAAGCTGGTTATGAATTGAGCGTCGTGAATGAATTAGGACAACTTTGGCAACTGGAAATGAATAGCTCTACGCATTCAGGCTAAACAGGAGGTGATCAGTGCCCCCGTAGCAACGTGAATTCAACGAATGCGTGAAGGGTACCACGTCATAGCTCCTGCAACCCCGTCCTAACGCTAATACGTAGAGCTATAAATTCGATATTCGATCTTGCATGTGCATTGCACACAAAATTGGGCTTTAAGGATCATGGATAAATTAAAACCAAATTTTTAACTTTGGAAAGTGCAGCTCTGCCGTACTTTCCAAAGTTAACGTGAATTCGACCAATGGGCTTTAAGAGTTGTTGAGCGACGCTCAACAACCCTTAGAGCCCGATTTTGCGTGCGCGACGCGCACGCAAAATCGGGCTATCGAATTCATGTAAAATTAAGTTCCGAGTTTTATTGAATTCACGTTCCTAAGGATCGAAATCTACCGCTTACTATCTGCTTCTACCAGAGGTGGCAGAGGAGCCGAGAGTTGAAAGGATTGAGACGTGTAAGGCTGGGTTTCCTGATCTAGTGCGTCAATCACATGATTATAGATTTCTTCGGCCTGTTGGGGAGAGTTACCAATGCTGGTTAGCCCCAATTTGCCAAATTCAGACAAACAGCCAATCAGATGAAAGACCGTGCCCGTCTCGGTTACGCTGTTGAAGTGAAGCCGATGATTGGCAATGATATCCATCAAATCACGGGGTGACAGCCCGATATAACGATCTTTTTGCAGGTTATCGGTAGCGACATAGAATTTAGGCTTTCCAAGCTGGTTGTAAAACAATCCGGTTGCATGGTCATATCGCCCCTGCGTCAGCAACTTCATGCCCATG
>DATNPS010000087.1:0-23107 GCA_036703095.1 Crinalium sp.
TCAAACTTGCCCTTAATAAAATAACCGCGCTGCCGCACGATCGGCTTGTGGACTTCATTTACAACCGCCGTTTTACCGATGCCCGAAAATCCGGCAACCAGTATCAGTTCAGAACTGCCGTCTGCAACGCGGTCGAAAGCATTTAGCAACGCCTGGACTTCAGTTTCACGACCATAGAGTTTTTCGGGAATGAGGAAGCGATCGCTCAAATCGCGCTGTCCCAATTCAAACGGAGCGATCTGACCTGCGGCCTTCCACTGGATTAAACACTGCTCCAAATCATGTTTCAAGCCCATCGCACTTTGATAGCGGTCTTCGGCATTCTTCGCCATCAGTTTTGCAACGATCGCCCCCACCATCACAGGCACATCGGGCTTGACCTGATGCACAGGAGCAGGCACTCTGGCAATGTGACCGTGGATGAGTTCTAATGGGTCATCTGACGTAAACGGCAGGGTTCCAGTTAACAGTTGATAGAGGGTAACGCCTAGCGCATAGAAATCAGCCCGATAGTCAATCCCGCGATTCATCCGTCCGGTTTGCTCTGGAGCCAGGTAGGCCAGCGTGCCTTCCAGGATATTGGGACTCTGGATTTCCTGCGTTTCTTTGGGCAGCAACGATGCGATGCTGAAGTCTATCAGCTTAATTTGCTTTGACTCGGGATGGATCAGAATATTGGCGGGTTTGATGTCTTTATGCACCACCCACTGCTGGCTCAGATCGTGAAGAATATCGGCCATTTGCAGGGCGATCGCCAATATTTCCGTCAGGTTCAACGGTTGCTGCTGGATATATTTGCCCAGAGCCATACCGCCAAAATCTTCCATGACCAGCGCGTAGCCACTTCCCAACGGTTCCAGACTCAAGGGGTGAACGATACCAGGAATCGGCAGTTCTTTGGCGATCGTATACTGGTTGCGAAACTGCACTAGCTCACCAAAACTGGGGTACTCGCGCCGCAATACCTTGATGACTACCGAACGCGGCTGAGCATTCTGAACCGCCCGATATACCGCCGTGCGAGATCCCAGATACAGTTGCTCAACAATCGTGTAGCCAGAAACATCAGGTGAGGCGTGAAGAGGAGTGCTGGCTGAAAGTATCATAGGGATAAGTAGATTTTTTCTTTAGTTCTAAAATTGGTAGTGGTATTGATGTGATGATTTTTAGTGGCGCGGGCTTAGCCCGTGCCACTAAAAATCATCACCCCTTTGGAACGACACTAAAATTTAATACACTTAGTATTTCCTAAACGCTGGTGGCTCGTCTTCTGAATTTTTACGGTTTTCCAGATCTCATTATGCTGAATGTGTTGCAGGATAGATGGATTGCTATAGTGAGGCGTAATGTAGCGTGTTTCTCCCTATAGGTTTCCCATCAAACTTAACCAATGCCCGATATTTTCATTTCTTATTCTCGTCGTGATAAAGCCTTCGTTCGGGCGCTCTATGATGCGCTGAAGCGATTGGAGCGTGATGCCTGGGTCGATTGGAACGATATTGCTCCGGCCCTGGAATGGGAACGGGAAATTGATAAGGGCATTGAGGCAGCCCATAAGTTTGTATTTGTGATCAGTCCTGACTCGATCGCCTCTCCCAACTGCGCCTATGAGCTAGATCACGCAATTAAACACTACAAGCAACTCATTCCAATTTTGTGTCGCGATGTTAATTTACAGATCGTTCGCCCCGAACTGACGCAACTCCAACTGATTTCATTCTGTGGTGAAGATGATTTCAGTACAGCGCTGAAGAAATTGATCCAGGTGATCGAGATTGATCTGGAACATGCTCAACTGTTCACTCGCCTGAAAAGCAGGGCTGACGAATGGATCAGAGGCGATCGCCACGAGAGTTTCCTGTTGCGGGGGGCAGAACTCACTGCCGCAGAACAATGGCTCCTGGCCAGCGTCAACAAGAGTCCGAAACCGCTAGAGCTGCACTACGAATACATCACCGCTAGCCAGGACTGGCAGAACCAGGAAACGCAGCGCTGGAAAACCCTGTATCAAGAAGCCGAGCAGCGTCGCGTTGAAGCTGAGAAAAACGAGATTCGAGCAATTTGTAAATCGTCAGAAGCGTTATTTATTTCGCAACAGGTGTTTGATGCGCTGATCGAAAGTCTGAAAGCGGGTATCAAGCTGAAGCAAACCACCTGGGCCGCAACGGATGCTACCCTCCAATCCGATGTGATGACAGCCCTGCTGCAACCCCTGTGCTGGGTGCGGGAGTTTAACCGTCTGGAGGGCCACAACGGCACCGTGCGTGATGTTTGTTTCAGTCCCGATGGTCAGACCATTGCTACGGCCAGCCGTGATGGCACCATCAAGCTATGGAAACTAGACGGCACGTTATTAACCACCATCTCAGCCCATTCAACCTTGGTGTATGGCGTTGCGTTTAGTCCCAACGGTCAGTTCATTGCGTCTAGTGGTTGGGATGGTGAAGCAAAACTATGGAAATTAGATGGTACTCCAGTTTCTATCTTCAGCGGTCATGTTGAAGAAGTAAATGATGTATGTTTCAGTCCTGATGGTGAAACGTTGGCCACGGCCAGCCGCGATCGCACCGTGCGACTCTGGCAATTGGACGGCACTCCCATTACCGTAATCCCGGCTCATGATGGTCGCATCTTAAGCGTTAGCTTCAGCCCTGATGGTGAGCATTTGGCAACCGCCAGCGACGATCGCACCATTAAACTATGGCAACGAGATGGCACGGCCTTAGCAACCTTCACAGGTCATGAGAACGGTGTACGCAAAGTCATTTTCAGTGCTGATGGTCAACAGCTCGTTTCAGCCAGCAGAGACTCTACTGTTAAACTCTGGAGTCTGAACGGCAAGCTGCTTCAAACGTTTCGAGGTCATCATGATGAGGTGCGAGACATCTGTTTTAGCCCAGATGGACAATGGTTAGTGTCATGCAGTGATGATCAAACCATTAAGCGATGGCATCCCGATGGTCGGTTAATTGATACGTTTACAGGGCATGATGGCCCTGTGTTGGGTGTTAGCATTAGTCCGAGTGGTGACGCGATCGCCTCTTCGGGTGCCGATGGCACGATTCGACTTTGGCGCAGATTTACCTCTTTTGTAACATCCTTGATCCTTCCCAGTGCCGCTTATCACTTCAGTTTCAATCCTGATGGTAAAACAATGGCATTACCTCAATCAGACGGCAGGATACAGATTAGGACGTCGTCTGGAGAATTGCTGAATACTTTATCAGGGCATACCTCTGGTGTTTATAGCGTTGCTTACAGCCACGATGGAACTATTCTGGCTTCAACCAGTCTGGATAAAACCGCTCGGCTCTGGACGTCTGATGGTACGTTGCTGACTATTTTAACGGGACATACGAGAACGGTTCGTCGCGCCAACTTCAGTCCTGATGGCCAACGGGTGGCAACCAGCAGTTCAGATGGAACTGTAAAAGTGTGGCAATTAGATGGAACCTTATTATCAACATTGATCATTGGGGCTGAGGTGAATGATGTGTGCTTTAGTCCAGACGGTCAGAGTTTTGCAACCGCGAGCCGCGATCGCCTTGTTCGCCTATGGACTCACAATGGCCAACTCATTTCGACCTGCATAGGCCACACCGATGACGTTTATAGCGTTCGCTTCAGCCCCGATGGAACGATGCTGGCATCATGCAGCGACGATCGCACGACCAAACTCTGGACTCTAAACGGCTCACTGATAACAACCTTTACAGGCCACAAAAACGGCGTGCGCCAAATCAGCTTTCATCCCAATGGACATTTGCTGGCTAGCGCCAGTCGCGATCGCACCGTTAAACTCTGGCGTTTAGACGGTACACTGTTTCTCAGTCTCTCCGGCCACCGCGACCAGGTACATTGCGTCAGTTTCAGCCCCGACGGTCAGACGATCGCCTCTACCAGTGGCGATGGCGTCATGATGCTATGGACACTCGACGGTCTGGATGATCACCTTTTGGACAAACTCCTCATTCGCAGTGCCACCTGGCTGCAAGACTATCTGCGCACCAATATTAATGTGGATGAGAGTGAGCGATATCTTTGCGATCGCATTACTGGGTTTTAAGGAATATGGAAAATTGGCAGGCTATTACAGCACTGGTTACGTTTGCGACGGTGATTGGGATGATCATGACCGAATGGCTGCATCTCACGATCGCCGCCATGCTTGGCGCACTGCTGCTGATCTTCCTCAATATTTTGACATTGGATGAAGCGATCGCCTACATCAGCAAAAGCCACGCCACGCTAGGCTTATTTTTTGGCGTAATGGTCATGGTGCGGGCGTTTGAACCCACTAAGATTTTTGAATACCTGGCTACCCAGATCGTACTGCTGGCGAAAGGACAGGGTAAACGGTTGTTGTTGGGAGTTGTCGCGATTACAACGCCCATTTGTGCCGTGTTGCCCAACGCGACAACCGTCATGCTGTTGGCCCCATTGATCCCGCCGATGGCCCAGGAATTAGGAATTAATTTTGTGCCGCTGTTGATCTTAATGGTGTTTGTGGCAAACAGTGCCGGACTACTGACGCTCGTAGGCGATCCCGCTACGTTTATCGTAGGCGATGCGATTAACATCAGCTTTACAGATTATCTGGGACGGTTGAGCTTGGGTGGGGCGATCGCCATCATTGTGATCGTCTGCATGTTACCCATCCTATTTCCAAAAATCTGGCGTACACAACTCGATAATTTAAATCAACTTCCTCTTCCTAAAATCAATCATCCGCGTACCTTGGCATTAGGTGGCGTGATCGTGGCACTCGTCCTGGTGTTTTTTGTGATTGGCGAAATGCTGCCCACGCCGATTTCACCCGCTACGGTTGCGCTTTTTGGTGCAGCCCTGTGTCTCTTGCTAACCCATCACAGCAAAATTGATTCGGTACACAACATTCTGCGCGATGTAGATTGGAGTACGCTCATCTTTTTTATGAGTACGTTTGTGTTGATCGGTGGATTAGAAAAGACGGGCGTTATCAGAGCAGCATCAGGCGTTTTAGCATTTATTCTGGGCAAGAATATCATCATTGGTGCACTTGCATTGCTCTTTTTAGTCGGTCTGCTATCCAGCGTGGTACCAAACATTCCGCTCGTTGTCGCGATGGTGCCACTGTTAAAACAGTATGTTGTGAATGTTGGACTCGCACCAGCAGAGGTGCTCAGCGCAGATTTCACAGGCCAGTTTCCGGCTGAAACGCTGCCTTTGTTTTATGCCATGATGTACGGCGCAACGTTGGGAGGCAATGGAACTTTAGTCGGTGCGTCATCCAATATTGTCGCGGCTGGAATCGCTGAACAGCATGGCAAACGTATTTCCTTCAAACGTTTTTTGCGCTACAGCATTCCAGTTACACTCGCTCAATTGGTGACGGTCAGCATTTATGTTGCAATTCGGTTCCTGATCATGAACAGATAAGATCACTCAGATCTCGCACCATTTGCAGGAGCGCGAAGCGCTCCTGCAAATGGTGCGAGATTGGATGGCGCTACGCGCCATCCAATCTCGCTTATTGAGAAAGATGCAAGATCTCAGATCACCTATTTGCAGAAAAATCACCCGATTGAGTGAAGATAGTCATAGCCCCAACTCGCAATTTTCCCATGAGCGATGTATTTATCTCCTATTCCCGTAAAGACAAGGATTTTGTTAAAACCTTGCATGAAGCATTGGGTGCTCACAATCGCGATACCTGGGTGGATTGGAGCAATATTTCACTAACGGCAGATTGGTGGCAAGAGATTAAAACAGGCATTGAAGCGGCAGACACGTTTATCTTTGTTCTCAGCGCTGATTCCGTTACATCTACCGTATGTCGTCAGGAAATAGAACATGCTGTTCGCCATCACAAGCGATTAATTCCCATTGTATGGCGCGATGATTTTGAGAATGAATGGGTACATCCAGCGCTACGGAAGTACAACTGGCTATTTATTCGAGAAGTGGATCAGTTTAACACAGCATTTCAACAACTATTGCAAGCGATCGACACTGATTTAGGCCATGTTAAGCAACATACCCAACTGCTGCTTAGAGCGATCGAATGGGAGCACAAACACTACAGCCCTGATTTGTTGCTGCGGGGTCGAGAGCTTGAATTGATTATTCACTGGCTCACGCAGGATGCCGATAAAGAGCCGCGATCGACTCAGCTTCAACGCGAGTATGTAAACGAAAGCCGCAAAGCAGAACTTGCCAATCGCGAAGCAGAAATTAAACGCCAAAAGAAAGTTCGCAAAACAATTACAACCATGTTGGCGATCGCCATCCTCAGTTTCTTCATTGCTGCTGGATTGGGATTATTAGCTGTTGGTCAATATCAAAGGGCTGAAGCTCAACGTAAAGAAGCGACTATTAGTGAAATTAAAGCATTAAATACATCATCCAATGCCCTGCTTGCGTCAGATCAGGCGTTTGATGCACTGCAAGAAGCAATGCGAGCTGCAAGCCGAATTAAGACTGCTAGTTGGGTTCCTGAGGAAGCCAAGACAAATACTAGATTGTCTTTACAGCAGGCGATCGACACGGTTCAGGAACAAAATGATTTAGATAGCCATACCAATGTTGTGTCTCGACTACGCTATAGCCCAGACGGTAAAACGTTAGCTTCTGCCAGTTGGGATAACACTATAAAACTGTGGAACTCAAATGGACAACTACTAAAAACCCTAAAAGGTCATACTGATTTTGTATTAGGTATTAGCTTTAGTCCTGATAGTAAACTACTGGCATCTGCTAGCCGTGACAATACCATTAAGCTTTGGGATCTGGACGGGCATGAGTTAAAAACATTTATCGGGCATCAGGCATTTATCAATGACGTGAGTTTTAGCCCAGATGGAAAAACGATCGCCTCCGCTAGTTTCGACGGCACGATTAAACTGTGGGATTTAGACGGACATGAGTTAAAAACCTTTAGAGGCCATACGGGTTTTGTAGAAAGCGCTAGTTTTAGCCCCGATGGCAAAACGCTCGTCTCGGCCAGCAGCGACAAGACGATTAAGCTGTGGAGCCTGAATGGACAAGAATTGCGAACCATTACAGGTCACAGCGGTATAGTAATTCAGGTTGCATTTAGTCCCGACGGTCAACGGTTGGCCTCCACCAGTACAGACAATACCGTAAAGCTGTGGCGTGTCGATGGCCAGGAACTTAGAACCTTAAAGCATGATGGTCTGGTGTCTGCGGTGAGTTTTAGCCCCGATGGCAAATGGTTGGCGATCGCTCACCTGGAAAGCAAAATCCAGGTTTATGATATGGCGGGTCAAATCGTTGCTACCCTCCAGCCTAAAGGAGATCAGCTCTTTAGCATCGACTTTCACCCCAATAGCAAGACCCTTGCCGTTGGAACAGACCACGGCACCGTTCGGCTGTGGAATTTGCCCCCTCCAGCGTCTAAAACCCTAGCAGGGCATTCAAAGACCGTTGTGGATGTGGATTTCAGCCCAGATGGTAAAACCATTGCCTCTGCGAGTGAGGATAAAACGATTCGCCTGTGGAATCGTGACGGAAAAACATTACATATTCTACAAGGGCATCAAAAAGAGGTCGTTGCTATTGCCTTTAATCCAAATGGGCAAACCCTTGCCTCGGGTAGCATGGATGGAACCGTCAAACTGTGGACTCAAGATGGACAAGAACGAGCATCCATTCAGGCCGATCCAATGAGTGTTTTTAGCTTGAGTTTTAGCCCAGACGGTAAGACGATCGCGTCTAGCGGATTTGACGGCATCATTAAGCTTTGGAATCTGGACGGTCAGCTGTTGAAACAGTTTCCAGGCCAAAATTATGCAATTACAACAATCAGTTTTAGCCCAGACGGTAAAACGATTGCATCTGGTGGATTTGATAACCTGATTAGACTGTGGAGCATTCAAGGTCAAGCGTTAAAGACATTGAAAGGGCATAACAGCTATATCTACAGCATTAGTTTCAGCCCCGATGGCAAAACGATCGCCTCTGGCAGCAACGATAGAACGATTAAATTGTGGAATTTAAATGGTGACGAACTGAGAACTCTTAGGGGACACATGAGTCGTGTAAACAGTGTCCGCTTTAACCCCAATGGTAACGTTTTAGTTTCCGCCAGTGATGACAAAACGATCAAGCTGTGGAGTTTAGATGGTCAAGAACTAAAAACCCTTCAAGGTCATACCGGAGGGATTGGCAAAGCTTTATTTAGTCCCGATGGCAAGACGATCGCCTCTGGTAGTGGTGATAAAACCATCAAACTTTGGGATGCCAAAATTCTCGATTTCGACGTTCTTACCGTGCAGGGCTGTCGCTGGCTGAATGATTATCTGATCAGCCATCCAGAAGTTTTACAAGACATTGCAACCTGTAAAACCAAAACAAACGTTGTACAAGCAGCCCAAACATTTGTCTCTCGTGGTGAAGCATTGGCCAGTCATGGAGATGTGAAGAATGCGATCGCTGCGTTTCAAATGGCAAATCAGTGGAATCCTCAGTTGGGACTTGATCCACAACAAACTGCCGACCAGTTTCTGGCTCAGTCGCGTGCTCAAATACTGGTCGTGGAAGGAGAAACATTTGCTAAAGCTAATAACATTCAAGCGGCGATCGCTAAATTCCAAACCGCTCAACAGTTGGATGGCAATCTAACCTTCAACGCAACCAGCAAAGCCATTCAACTCGCAACCACCACGCAGATGATTAAGGGCATAGGGCTAGCGCGGCAAGGAAACATCAAAGAGGCGATCGCTATCTATGTTGATGTTCAACGCCTTACCCCCCAAGCTATTAGCGCACAAGCCTGGGATACCCTTTGCTGGCGCGGTAGTCTAAACGGTTTGCCAAATGATGTAGGGTTTGCCTGTGAAAAAGCAGTTGCCCTTTCCAACAGACATGAATCTATGCTGGAGAGCCGAGGGGTTAACCGGGCAATGCGACACAACCTGAACGGAGCTATTCAAGATTTTGAAGCCGCATTAAAACAAACTGACAATGAACAGCTAAAAGCAAGATGGGAACGTTGGCTGAGTGCGCTTCGTGCCAATCAAAATCCAATTACACCCGACGAAGTTAAGCAGTTGCTGAATTAACGTGAATTCGACGATCGGGCTTTTGAGGGTGCTGCGCGACGGTGCCCTTAAAAGCCCAGTTTTGCGTGCGTACAGCACACACAAAACTGGGCCATTGAACTCAATACTTCTTGATTAAGAATCCAATTTAGGATGAAAGCGATCGGCAAAGCCGATCGCTTTCATCCTAAATTGGATTTTAGAGCGTTAAGCGAGAAGTATTGCTATCGAACTCATGTTGAATTAATG
The DNA here is from genome assembly GCA_036703095.1 of Crinalium sp. Classification (GTDB taxonomy): domain Bacteria; phylum Cyanobacteriota; class Cyanobacteriia; order Elainellales; family Elainellaceae; genus DATNPS01. Next base: position 9,291 of record DATNPS010000087.1, read on the forward strand.
TCTTGCGGAAAAATCACCCGATTGGGTGAAGGATTGGTATAGCCCCCAACTCTCCGCCCCTAATGAGTGACGTCTTCATCTCCTACTCCCGCAAGGACAAGGATTTTGTCAAAGTTCTGCACCAAGCGCTGACCGCAAGCCAATACAATGCCTGGGTCGATTGGGAGGATATTCCCTTAACGGCTGACTGGTGGGAAGAAATCAAAGCGGGAATTGAACGAAGCGACACCTTTTTGTTTGTCATTAGCCCCGATTCCATTGGCTCTAAAGTCTGCGGTCAAGAGTTAGACCATGCTATACACCACAACAAACGGCTGATTCCCATTGTGCGACGAGACGGATTTAATTCAGTCTTGATCCGTCCCGCTTTAGGGAAACACAACTGGCTATTTTTCCGAGATGAAGATGATTTTGATTCGGCGTTTCAAGCTCTGGTCACGACACTCGACACCGATTTAGATCATGTGAAGCGGCATACGCGATTGCTGGTAAAGGCGATCGAGTGGGAGCACCAACACTGCAATCTAGACCTTTTGATGCGGGGCAGCGAGTTAGAAAACACGATTCAATGGCTAACCCAAAGCACCAATAAAGAGCCGCGATCGACTGAGTTGCAACTGCATTATGTGAATGAGAGCCGCAAAGCAGAACTGGCTCAGCGTGATGCTGAAATTCGACGACAAAAGAAGGCTCGTAAAGCGATCGCCACTGCTTTAGTTGGTGCTGTCATCAGCCTAATGATTGCCATTGGATTGGGACTATTTTCATTTAGTCAATATCAGATGGCAGAAGCTCAGCGTCAGAAAGCAACCATCAGTGAGATTCGAGCGCTCACGACGTCTTCTAACGCCTCTTATAACTCGAATCAAGGACTGGATGCCTTGGTCGATGCACTGAAGGCTAAAAGCCGATTAAACTCAGTGCTCTGGGCAGATGATGCCACTCGCAATCAGGTCAGGCTGTCATTGCAGCAATCGGTTTATGACGTCAGGGAAAAGAACCGACTGGAAGGGCATCTCGATACAGTTCAAAGTCTCAGCTTTAGCCCGGATGGGAAAGCGATCGCTTCCGCTAGCTTTGATAAAACCGTTAAACTTTGGAGTCTAGATGGACACGGAATTAAAACCTTAAAAGGACATACGGGTAGAGTCTATAGCGTGAAGTTTAGCCCTGACGGTAAAATGCTTGCTTCTAGTAGTGAGGATCGATCGATTAAACTCTGGAATTTAGAGGGGCAGGAACTCAGGACAATTTACGATAGTAGGGAGATTCCTGCTGTTAGCTTTAGCGCTGACGGCAAAACCATTCTTTCTAGTGGATATGATGCTACAGGTAAGGGAGTCATCAGATTGTGGAGTTTGAATGGTCAAGCCATCAAAACCATTAAAACCTCTGAACCTGTGACCGACAACTTGAGCTTGAGTCCTGATGGCACAACAATTGCAACTATCAGTGGTAAGACGATTAAACTCTTTAACTTAGAGGGTCAAGAGCTCAAGACTCAAGAAGGATACAGTGGTCTCATTACCGATCTAAGTTTTAGCCCAGACAGTAAAATTATTGCGTCCTCTGCCGAGGATGGCAGTATCAGTCTGTGGACTATTGATACTCAAGAAATCCAAACATTCAAGGCACTTCAAGATGGAAGCGTCCATAGTGTCAGTTTTAGCCCCGATGGTAAAACCATTACATCGTCTGACTCGAATGGAATCCTTGCTGTTTGGACGGTGAGTGGACAGATGTTAATGAGGTTTAAAGGAGGGTACGGTGGTTGGGGCAGTGTTGTTCTATTTAGCCCTAATGGTAAAGCGATCGCCTACGGTAATGTTGATGGCAGCGTTAAGCTCTGGAGTTTAGAGAGTCAAGAACTCAGAACACTATATGGTCATGATGCCCCAGTTGAAGGGGTCAGCTTTAGCTCCGATGGTAAAACGATTGCGTCTGCAAGCAAGAACAAAATCATTAAAATCTGGACGTTAGATGGGCAGGTGAGTAAAAGTTGGCAAGGACACACTGACCTCATTACCTCAATCCAGTTTAGTCCTGATGGCAAGACAATCGCATCTAGCAGCGATGATGCTACTGTTAAGCTCTGGAATACCCAGGGACAAAATCTAAAAACGTTGATAGGTCATGCTTACGGAGTTAATGATGTCCGGTTTAGTCCTGATGGTAAAACTATTGCCAGCGCTAGTTGGGATGGAACTATTAAACTTTGGAATTTAGAGGGACAAGAACTCAAAACACTAAGAAATCCCGTCATTGGGGTTGGAGTATTAGAAATCAGTTTTAGCCCCGATGGTAAAACGATTGCAGCGGCCAATGCCAATTGGGATAACACAATTGCACTTTGGAATGTCGAGGATGACTCGATTAAAACACTGGAGGGGCATACCTCTGCAATTAGTGGTGTCAGCTTTAGCCCCGATGGTAAATTGATTGCCTCAACGAGTGATGATAGAACCCTTAAATTGTGGAGTTACCCCAGTGGTCAAGAGTTAAAAACGTTTAAGGTACACGAGGGCATCGTTAGAACGGTCAGTTTTAGCCCTGATGGTCAGATGCTCGTAACAGCCAGTGATGACAACACAATTAAGTTTTGGAGCCTAGATGGTCAAGAACTAAAGACGTTAAGAGGACATATAGGTGGAATCAATAGCATTACGTTTAGCCCCGACAGAAAAACGATCGCATCTGCGAGTGATGATAGAACTATTAAATTCTGGAATACCGAAACCCTAAATAGCGATCAACTTGTAGAAAAAGGATGTCGCTGGGTCAAAGAGTATTTGATCCTTCACCCTGAGATATTGCAAGATACGAAGCTGTGTCAATCCAGCACACTTTTCGTTCAAGCTGCACCTACATTAATTTCTCAAGCAGAAAACTTGGCAAGAGAAGGCGACATTCAGGGGGCGATCGCTAAACTTCAAACGGCTCTAGACTGGAATCCTCAATTAGCGATTAATCCCGAAAAAACGGCTCAACAATTTGCAGCAAAAGGGCAGGCTGAACAACTTGTAGTTGAGGCTAAAAAATTAGGACGGCAAGGCAAAATTAAAGAGGCGATTGCCTCCTACACTCAAGCTCAACACCTTGATCCAGATCTACAAATTTCTGCTGCCTCTTGGGATAGTCTTTGTTGGCACGGCAGCCTGCGCGATTTTGCTAGAGAAGTCACATTTGCTTGCGATCGCGCCGTTAATCTGTCTTCTAACTGGTCAACACTCGAAAGCCGCAGTGTGAATCGAATCAGACGGGGTGATTTTAAGGGAGCGATCGCAGATTTGAAGGGGGCGATCGCCATTACTCCGGATGAGGAATCTAAGAGAAAATGGCAAATGTGGATAGCAACGCTACAAACAGGTAAAAATCCATTAACTCCTGAAGAAATTGACAACTTGCTTAGTAACTAATCGTGCTATGAGAGAAAGCGTGATGAGTGACGTATCGTACTACTCAAGTCGATTAACGTGCAAAAAAGTGTCCCTCGCGACGCAAAGGACACTTTTTTGCGTTATTTCAGCCACGCGTCGCGCGGCTGAAATGATGCTATCAAATTCCTAAGAAAACGTGTTTTCTTTTCGTTTTCCCAAGGAGGGTAGTAGTGTGCTGCACTACTACCCCTCTTGTTGGAGACTCACGTTAAACAAGTTAAACCGTGACAAAATTGGATTGATTGAGCGTGGATGTGTTGATGCCTGTTAGTGTGGCTAAAACTTCACTCGGTTGGTTGAGATTGTTCTTAACCGCAATGGTGTTACCAGAAAGAATGAGTTGATTAAACGTCAGGCCACTCGCAAGTCCAATTTTGTCTGAGCTAGTTTCGAAATCGCTGATGGTGTCTGTTCCATCACCCCGACGAAGCACAAAAATATCTGGGCCATTGCCACCGCAGAGAATGTCACTGCCGCCCTGACCATCCAGAAAATCACCACCGTTATTGCCAACAAGCGTGTCTTTGAGTTGACTTCCAATCAGGATATCTGCTGAATTGTCACCTTCGATGCTAATTACCGTATTGGGATTGCCCAGCACAAAGTTGGTTGATGCAAAATTAATGTTGGCAGCTCCATTCGCTGACTTAAAAGTGACTTTAGAAACTCCTGAATCAACCTTCACCTGTTGAATTGTCCAGTTTTTGCTGGGATCAGAGTTGCTAAACGTTTGTAGTTTGGTCAGTACGGAACTAGATCCTGAAACTTGCACCATGACACCAGTCGGCTGAGCGAAATTTAAGGAGCTTAGCGCGGTTTGCAAACTCGAATAGGTTTGCGTACTTTGGTTAGGAGCAATGACTTTGACGGACGTATTCGTAACGACAATCGTGTAGTCTGGTGTGGTTGGTGTGAACTGACCTGCTCTAGCGGTAATCGAGGCGGAGGTGGAGGTTGTCAGATTGGTGAGCTTAAATGAACCGCTCTCAAACAGGCTGACATCACCTGCACCTTTGTTAATGAACTTATTGATGAAGTAATCAATAACGGCCTTTTCGTCGGAGGCATTCGTCAGGTTGCCATCCCCAGCGATCGCATTCGTCCAGGTATTAAAATCATCCGTAAAAGAAGGGTAGCTGGGTTTTCTCCAGATCAAATTTAGTAACGCTTCGCCAACATCTGTGGGCGGCAAGAAACCAGACTGATTGCTGGTCGGGTAGGCTTTAACTGTACCTCCCAAATCAGCGTCAAACACCATTGGAGTATTGTCGCCATTGAATATATTCTCAACCGCTTGAATCGTTAGCGGCTGGCCATTGTTCAGCGTTCCTCGCAAATCAGTCGTTGCGACATCCAACCGTTTTGTCACGGTGTTGGGCTGCACGATCTGAACCGTTGTTCCTGGGGTTGGATTTACGATCGTCGGATCGGCTAGCGTAATATTTAAATTCTGGAACGATACAGTGCTTTGACCTGTAGTTTTGGTCAGATTGGGATGCAGGTAGAATTTCCCGCTGATTGGCACATTGTGATATTCAGGAATGGCCTGATCCAACGTATTGCTTTCAGGAACGACAGATCCCAGAATTCCTTGAAAATCAATGGGCGTAATGTAGCTGGTCGTTGTACCTGATGCTTGTGGATTTGGCCCTTCAGAACTAACTTTCGCGCTGACTGTAATGGTTTTAGACGCACCAGGAGCGATGCTATCAAATGTGACCTCAAGAGTTTGAGAATTACCGTCTCCCGTTGCTGAATTGCCGTCTGTATCCAGATCGATGCCACCGCCCGCGTTGACGCTTAACACCTTCAGCCCGATAGGCAACAGTTTAGTCAGATCATCGAAAACGGTTACATTCTGGGCAGTAGCAGCACCATCATTTTTCACGACGATGGTAAAGCTGACGGTTTGATCCGGTAGTGCAATCAGTTGAAATTCTGGTGCGCTTGAGACGGGATTGGTAAACTGAGACTTTAAAACTTTCTTCAGGCCCGCTTCACTAAAGGCAGTCGTCAAACTAAGTTTTACAGCTGGTATCAGCGTTGTCACATCAGACGCAACGTTATTCGCTGTGTTGAGTTCAATAACGCTGCCGGGTGCAGTGACCTTGACCGAGTTGGTTAAGGTTCCTGTCGCGGTAGGGCTGATGGTGCTATTCAGGGTCAGAGTAACGCTTTGATTGCTGGCTAATGATAGTCCGCTCCAGAGTCCCGTAGATGGGTTGTAGGTGCCAACACTGGGTGTAAAGGTTGGGTTTAATAGCGCTGAGGGTAGGGTGTCAATCAGCGTCAGGCTGTTAACGGTGCTGGGGCCTTGATTGGTAACGGTGATAGTATACGTCGTGGCGCTACCCGGTATGGCTGTTACCTTACCATCATCTTTGGTAACAGCTAGATCCACGATGGGGAAGGTTGAGCCGATTGGAGTGGTGCTATATGAAAATTCCTCGAATCCAGCATCCGCACCTGTTAACGCCGCATTGAGGTAAATGTAGGATTTTGTTGGAAAGATATCCGTTGGTAAATAGAACAGGAGATCGCCCGTGCCGCTGCCTGTTCCACCCCCCAAGGCCGCATTGAGTTTCACAATGCCTTGGGACGGATTATTTGGATCGCCCTGTAAATCAATGAGTGGCGTTAACCCTGATAAGCTATTCAGCTTTAAGCTACTGGATGCGTAGACCTGTAATTTGCTTAACGTGATCTGAGGGTTTGACGTACTTTCGTTGAGATCAAGGCGAAACTCATAGTATCCTTTGCCCCCGATCGTGATGATATCTTTCGCTAATGCCGATAGGGGAATTCCGATGCAGTTAAATCCGGATTCTGTGGTGCTCTGGTTTTTAGGAGAGAGGGTCAGGAAGGAATTGATGACGCCCGTTCCTTGAGGACTGCCAGCGTAGCGCGCGAAGAAAACGGTTTTGCTGCCGTCTGCTAAAGATCCGACCGGGGTTGCAGGATCATCCAACCGCAGCGGACTGAACACGACAGAATCAGTAAAGATCGTGGTGGCTAAACGCTGCGATCGCTGACCTGTGGCGGTGAGCTTAAAGGTGGCTCCTGCCGAGTCGTCTGGATTGACGTACCATTGGGTGACGATTCTGCCGTTGGCAACGCCATCTAAATCACCTGCGCCCCCGTCGGTAATGGACCAGGGCAAATGCCCCTGACCGGAGTTATCGCCAGATACATCATCTGCCGTTCCATATTGCTGATCGAGACCGGGATCAAGATGAATGACCTGAAACTCAACGGTCTCTCCAACGGCAAATCGGCTGGCCGTAATCGTCGCTGTAGAACCGGGCGCGTAATCTAATAAATCGGTTTGCACCAACGGCTGAAATCCAGGTGCAACGGGAGCATTCAGGATAGTGGTAGGGCGATCGCGCCAGCGGTGGGTACGCGTGTGTGTGAGGCGAGAGGCACGGTGGTTCATAGTCGTAATTTCTTCTTTAAAGAGTGCATCTAGCGCTATTTATACAGGGAGCAACACAACCAAAATGGGAGTGATGTTTGCTACTGCGAATTTACAATATACGTGTATATCCTGATGCACCTGAAGAATCTTTCTGCAATTAAAGGTGATGGCAACCAAAAATTCTACTGTTCCTGAGCCAGCTTTAACGAAAAAATATATTTGGAGCCACTCATATTTATCTTGGAGCGTCCAAACGCATCTCTAGTAAGAGGATTGCTATGTAATAAAGAAAATGGAATTTGGAGCGCGAAATCCGCAAAGCTTAAATACAGGACGTTTTAATCCTGTAATCCATTGTTGTATGAAGTGAACGTTTGGGTACACCATAGCCATGTTATGTGCAACGTTAGAGTTGGACTATCTAGTAATGAGCGATACATCTGAATTCCGGCAAAATTACTGAGTTCCTATACGTAGGATATTAGCGCGTTATGCAAATGGATAAGAACGGGTACGTGAACCTGAGAGCACATCTAGCGATTGCGGGACGTAGCTGAGCGAAGAATTCGCAGCTATCCGAACAAAGTCTGTCTTTGCGAATTGGTCATTGGTCATTGGTATGTCGCTACTGACCCATGACCCATGACCCATGACCGTTGAATTCACGTCATAGCCAATTGCCTACCATCACATACGGTGCCCAGTAGTAAGGATGTTTGCGAAATTCCGGAATCGCTAACACGGTTAACTGAGCCTGTCGCAGGGCTTCTGCTTTGGTGATGTTGCGATTCAAAATCTCGTCGTAAAACTGTTTCATTAGAATAGCGGTGGCCTCATCGCTCACCTGCCATAAGGTCGCCAGCGTACTTCTGGCACCCGCCCGCACCGCCATACCTGCCAAGCCTAATGCCGCCAGGTTGTCTCCGGTCGCCGTTTGGCAGGCACTCAGCACCAGCAGTTCAACCGGATTGGATTGAGACCGATCGGCGATTTGCAGCAATCCACTCAGTTTGGTGATATCAATCCGGTTGTCCCAGGTGAGGATGAAGGTTTGGTCGAAGGTCGAGCCAAATTTGCCGTGCGTAGCCAGATGGACAATGGGAGATGGGCTGGTGGCGATCGCCTTTTCCAGCTCGGCCTCAGTAAACTGCTGATTCAGTAGGGTGCGACTGGAAATTTCAGATTGAATGCTTTGCAGCTCTGGTAGCACGTTGGGTAAGGCCGAAAACCCTTGTCGCGCTTCCGTCAGGCCAGCGGTTAAGACGCTGAGTTGCGGTCGTGCCAAGGGACGGGGATCAAGCAGTTGCAGGCCCGGTGTTAGCGCAATGCTGTAATTCTCAACCAGATAACGCTCGCCATCGTGCAGGGTTGCCATTGGAATATTGCGGAGTGGCCCATCCAGCACAAACACCAGCGTTTTCGTCTGACTGGCCGCCAGATCTGCCGCAATCGGACGAATCAACCAGGAATAAAGCTGCTGCGAAAGCGGCAAAAACTGTCTGCTGCTGCGGATGACCAGCAGTTGCCGCAGTTGGGATACGGTTCGCTCAACGCGATCGCGCGGAATCGGTGTGGCAAAATGGCGCAGGTTTTGCTGCGGAAGCCGCACAATTACTTCCAGGCGATCGTCCAGAATGATCGGATAAATTACAGCGGCTTGCGAATCAACCTGATCGATCGCCACCGGAGTCGCATCTAAACAGGCTTCGCGAAAGAAGTTGTCTAACTCCGCTAGTTGCAGCGATTCAATCACCGTGCGGGCTTTCTCCAGATATTCCTGACTGGTATCCTTGCCGTTTGGCGTTAACAGCAGACTGACTAACTCTCGGTGAACGGGTTCGACTCCCTCGCGAAACGATAGCTGAACTTCAGGACTGACGGCAACCAGGTCGTTTCGCAGTGTTTTTAAGGTATCGACAGCGGCACTATAGGCGGCGATCGCCTCATCCGTCTTTCCCTCTGCCTTCAGCAATCGCCCCAGTTGCCACTGCCAGCGATAAGCAATATCAGGCGCATTCACTGTTTGTGCTAGAACTAGCGCTTCTTCGGTCAGCGCTTTGGAGGTCGGCCATTGCTGAGTCTTTTCATACAAACTCGCCAAAATGCCAGCCACAAACGATTCTGCGCGTGGGTCTCCCAGTTGATGCGCCTGCTGCCGAGCCTGAGTTAACCATTGCGCGATTTGGCTATAGGTGGCGTCTGCGGGGAGCGCGTTTCCGGACGGCTTGCTGGTTAACTTGATCAGTGCTTCAGCAAAATTGACCTGTGCGTAAATGCTGGCCTGACTGGTTGGAAGGGTTTGCAGTTGGGCTGAAATGGCATCGATCGCGGATGGGATATCAGCCTGTTGATTCGTTTCAATCAGCAGATTCAGACGATTTAGCGCAATCCGAACCTGCGTTAGCGGAGATGCGGTTTCGGTCGCAGCCTGTTGATAGAGGGCAAGGGCCTGTTGGCGATCGCCCTGAGCACGAGCCACATTCGCTAAACTGGCACGAGCCGCTCCCATCTCGGACGTCAACTGCAAGGCTTGCGCTGTGGACAGGCTCTCCTCCAATGCAGTACGAGCCTGCTCTAAGGCACCGATCGCCTGCAACGCGTCTCCTAAACTACGCAGCGCGACCGCTTTGGTTTGAGACGCGGGCTGTTGTTGCAGAGTTTCGACCAGAGGCGTGAGGGTGGCGATCGCCCGACGGTAAAAGCCCAACGACTGAAGCGCCTGAGCTTGATTAATCTGACTACGAGTGGCTCCCGCGTCATCCCCTAACTGTTGGTACAGATGAGTCGCCTGTTCCCAGGTGGCAAAGGCGTGGTCGGTTTGGCCCTGCCGCAGTTGAATCGTGCCCTGCACGTCTAATACACGAGCTAACACAGGCTGACGGTCTTGAGAAGGAACTGATTGCAGTTGCTCCAGTGCAGACGCCACCGCTTGATTGGCCTCATTCCAGTTTCCCTGCGCCTGATACACCAGTGCGAGATTGCGATAGGCCATTGCCTGTCCGGCGCGATTGTTTTGCTGCCCATACGCTTGAATCGCTCGTTGCAGAATGGCGATCGCCTCCGGATAGCGCTGTGCCTCATACAGGCGTCGGCCTTCTTGATCCAGCAAATCCGGCGAATCGGTGCTCGTCTGGCTGAGGGGTGGCAGAACAGGCAGAGTGGCCAAACTGGGCGTTGCCACAATACACAGCAGCGCAGCCAGCATAGCCAGCAGCAACCATTTCAAACCCGAACAAGCCGCACGGAATGAAGCCATCCCCGTTAAAAGGGACTGTACACGATGGAAAAGTACACGCCGTTGTCTTGCCATGTATTGCCTTCCTGTTTCACATCAACCAGTGGAATGCCCCAATCAATGCGGGCTGTCAGCGTATTCGCCATTTGCCATTGCAGACCCAACCCAACTGACACTAGCGTACTGGGATCGGGATCGGGATCATCTGCGTTCCATCCTGTACCGACATCCAAAAAGGGAATGATCTGAAGCAAGCCATCCAGAGAACGCGATCGCAAAATCGGCAATCGCACTTCTGCCGAGACCAGCAGTCCATTATCGGTGAGGAGTTGATCTTGCCGATAGCCCCGCACACTGGTTTGTCCGCCCAGGCCAAATTGCTCTAGCGGCACCAGTGAGCCATCCGCTAGTTGCACGTCGCCTCGCAGCAAAAATAGCGTATCGGGTGCTAATAGCCGTACCCATTGACCCTGTCCGCGCCAGCTAAAGAAACGGCCATCTGGCCCCTGATCATTCACGGTGGCATCAAAGGCATCCAGCCCGACGCTGAATTGAGACCGGGCCGCAATCACGTCACGGCTGCCTCGCTGCGTCCACTCTTGCGCAAATCGCAGAATAGAGAGTCGGGTGCGTCCATCGGAGTCTGCGCCCAGCGACGGAAACGGGATCGAATCGCCCAGCAAATCTTCTAAAAATTCACTCCGGCTTTCGCGACGAGAGGCCGTCAAACTGAGCGCGAATTCCTCCGTGGGCGTCTGCACGAGCGGTTGGCGGTAGGTTAACTCGTAGTAGCGAGACTCCGATTGAATATCGAGGGCATTAAACGGTTCCTCAATCACATCGCTCCAGGAGATGCCGTAGCTGAGACCGATTGTGCCATCACGAGGATTTACTGGAATGGTGTAATTGGCATCAATCGCATTGCTGCCAGGAGTATTGGCATAGCTCAGGTTTAACTCGTCTCCGAATCCCAGGACATTCGCATGATTAAGCTGCACACCCCGACGCCAACTGCCCACCGCTGGCGATCGCCCATTATTCGTAAACAGTTGCAGGCTAAAGGGATCGGCTTCCGCCACCTGCACTTGCAGCACGCTGGTTCCCGGTTCCACTCCTGTCGCCAAATCGGCAGAAATGCTTTCGATGCGAGGATCAAGTTGCAGCAGGCGCAGTCGTTCCAGCAGGTGATTCAGGTTAAACGGGGGATGGCTGGCGATCGCAAGGCGATCGTGCACATAGCTGGTTCTCAAATGGCGCGTTCCAGTGACATTAATCTCGGATAAGCGACCTTCAAGTACCTGAATTGTGACGATGCCATTATTGGGCGTCTGGGGTGGCAGATAGGCTCCGGAGTTGATATAGCCCCGGTCAACATACAGTTGGGTGATGCGCGATCGCACTTGCAACAGGTCAGCAAAGGTCAAGTCGCGATTGGTGTAGGGAGCGGTGAGAGCCGCTAGTTCCTCGGCGCTAAACACCGTGCTGCCAACCACGTTGAACTGCCTGACCAAAATGGTGACTTCTCCTTCAGGAGGCACCGATTCCTGTACGGGTGGCGATGAGGCTGGCGGTTGTAGCAGAGGATCTGCTTCTGGCAAACCGGGTAACGTTTCGGGTAGCGGTTGACGAGAGGGGGGTTCGGGCTGATTCGGTGGGGTTTGAGCGATCGCAGTGGGTTGAGTTTCAGGACGGGAAGACTGGGATTCTTCCGTTCGAGTGAATGCCAGATTTTGAGCGGACGCTAGACGCAGACTTGCCGGAAACTGTTTAATGGTGTTCTCATTCCGATCAGAATTGAGTTGGCTTTTCCCGAAGACCAATAGTTGCACACTTGGCGCATTCTCTGACGTTGGAGCACCTGTCATCTCCGCCCCATACACTCTCGGCAGATGGCCGACGAGTCCAACGCTTTCAACTAGAAGCCATGCGCCCAACCATCGAAACCACCACTGCTTTTTTGTAGTCACTCAGCCTCCTCAACCTCGATCATCCCACCCAGTGAGAGTCTGTACACCAACCATTGCTGTTCTCGTAACAACCAGACAGCTCAAAATCCCGAACAATCGACGTTCATGATAGAACTATCGTTGAGCGGGACAGATTGATGATTAACTTTCTCAATAGAATAAGGCAGAATTCCAATCAGGCAAAATTTTTCAACATTTCAACAAATTCGCCTCTGTAAGAATACGGATACTACCGCCTGGAATGTCCTCTTCACTGCCTATACAGCCAGTTCAGCAAGCCTAACGAGGTTGCCGTGCCAATAAAATGAGCCGCAATGCCGTTCATGTTGGCCATTGCAACAAAAATATCAAGCGATCGAATAATACGATTTGGGTCATAGATCGCGACCCCCTGCGGTTGGGCAATCGACTTAGCCAGCAAAACCCCCAAGGTTGCGCCTCCGCCCAAGATGGTCAGCAGCATTCCAACCAGTCCGGCGATCGCGCCCAATCTCAACACCCGAATCACCTCAGCCTTTTTGGGATGAACTGCCGAATCGGGACTACGCAAGCGTTTGGCGAGACGCGTTAATCCAAAGGCTAAATAGATCGTGAATAACAGCGCTAGAACGCCGCAAACGGCCCAAAATACACCAATTCCTAAGCCGGGAGTTGTGCCCTCACTGACTCTAGCAATTCCGCCACCAAGAACGGGTGCCGTCGCCTGACTGAAGTTCCGTCCCGAAATCGCAAAGACCAGCATGAGGCTCGACGCAGCAGCCAATCCAAGCTGTATCCAAAGCCCAACCCAACCTGCAATTCGCAAAACGGCTGCAACTCGTCCTAGCTTTAGATCGAGCGATCGCTGTTCTGCCTGAGTATGCATACCATTCTCCTCGTGCGTCAAACAAACCGGGTTAGGCAACCTTGATGCAGGTATAGCAACCTCGACGATTGCTATACCTGATCAACTAACGTAATGTTTGCTGGAACGATATTCCACCATCCGCAGACAGAAGATTGGCCGTTATGAAAAACATGCAGTATGTAGTAACACCATTGGCCTTACATAAAAAGCAAAAGGTGCGTCAGCCCGCTAGCCTAACGCACCATCATCACCGACTCCAACCATGACTGAGTCAACTAAGACTCTCAACCCAAACTATCGTGACCTTATAGGGAGATAATATGACCCTAGATGGTTACAGCCATTTACCAGTCAAGTTTAAGATAAACTGAATTGGAACTGTAGCAGGTAGAGATAACGACAATTCTCTACAACCATCTGTGTCGTTGTCTTATAAGCACTTGCTATAACTCGACTGTCGTTGTTTCGAGTACACCTGAAACCTTAGTGGTTCGTGTCTCGCCAGTGCGCTTTACTATGCTTCTAAGTTATCAGTTATGCAATGGTAAACGTGACATTCTTTAGTGAGAGATTTAACCTAACTGAAGTTAGAGCTTCATCACATTAGCACTCTATCTCTTAGCAGAGTAAATCAATGTGAATGCGATGCGGCGGCGCTAGATCCGCGATATACAGATATCACATCTTAGGATCAGGGATAAATTAAAACCCGAAACTTAATTTTGGAACGTGCGGCTAAGCCGCACGTTCCAAAATTAAGTTTCGGGTTTTAATGGCTTTGTTGCATGATTGCCAAAAAGACAGGTTTAGACTTGAGAGAGACCTTAATTAAACCTCAACTTCATAGCTATCCGGTTTGCAGATCTGAATCATGCGGTTGAGTGCTGCACACTTGATGAACAGTTCCACCGCT
>DATNPS010000088.1:0-20930 GCA_036703095.1 Crinalium sp.
GCGACATATCCAATCCTTTAATCCGCGATGGGGTAAGCCAGCGTCAGCGACAAATGGCCGCGCTGTTGCCCGATTCGGTCAAGGTGGATGAACAGGATTTGGCTGATTTTTTGGTATTTGCCTATCGGTTGGGTCAGCAGATTATCTATTACAAGGCCAGTGGGCAGGCCGACGATAATCAACCCGATGGGAACTGGCAGAATTTTTTTACAACCAGTGTTCCGGTGCAACTGGCGCTGATTAGTAAAACTCGGCCTCAACTGATTCGAGAGACGTATTATCGGCAGTTGGATAAGTTTTTGGGCGATCGCACTTCCGCCAATCTCGCTCCCATTCTCCTAACCTGGAGCCGCATTTTTGATCAAATTCGCCAGTGGTACATCAGCTTAGAATCTTACTCCCCGTTCCTTTCGATTATTCGGGGCTTGGTTAAGAGTAACCTGCGGGATGCTTTACTTCGAATGTGGGCGTTTGAGCGATCGTATGCAGCAGAAACGCCGTTGCGGGAGATGTTCTATCAACAGTTCAAAGACACCTTTCATCTCGACATTGATATCCGCAATCCTCCACCTGCGGATCAAACTCCCTTAAAAGATTCTCTCTTTGAAGCGCGTACTGAACTTGAGCAGGTCTTTCATATTCTTTTTCAAAACTATCGGCAGATTATTCAACAGGCACCTACTTATCTGACCTATAGCCTGGAATCGCGTCACGATCATCCACCTCATCTGGCGCTTTATCTGGCGTTTTGGGAAGTGCTGAAACCGGCACGCGATGATCTCAATCGCATGACGCAGCGGCATCTCGATTTCTTTTACCGTGAGATCTTGCGGTTCCCAGAGAAAGCAGTGCAGCCCGATCGCGCCCATCTCTTGTTTGAACTCGCGAAGTTTCAGTCGGAGTATAAGCTGAGCAGCGGTACGGTTTTCAACGCTGGAAAAGATGCGAGTGGTGTAGAGCTAATTTACAAACTGAATGAAGATATTGTTGTTCACACTGCGCAGATTGCCAGCCTGAAGGGATTATTTTTGGCCGCACAAACCACAAAACAGGGTAAACAATTAACTGGCTTATATGCATCCCCGATCGCCAATTCAAAGGATGGGAAGGGTGGAGAGTTTCCCAAAGATCAGGTGGTAAAAGCCTGGAAACCGTTTGGAGATGAGACGCGATCGCCAGCGACGGTGGGATTGGCGATCGCCTCTAATGTACTGCTACTCCAGGAAGGAAATCGTACAATTACTATCCAATTAGACTTGAAGGAAAACCCATCGGAGCAGGTGAAATCAGTTTCTCCCAAGTTATTTGATCTTCCTGAAGCAATTCTTCAAAAACTATTCCAGGTGAAGTTGAGTGGTGTAAAAGATTGGATTCAGGCTACGATTCAATCCGTTACTAGAGAACTCTTGACGAATGAGGGAAGTGCCACACACCGACTGACGATTCAGGTTGAAGTATCTCTCGATCAACCTGCGATCGTTCCCTGCCACAACGCTCTTAAACAGCCATCATTTCCCACCATCCAGCAACCCGTTTTACTCTTACAGCTCAATACAGACTTTATCACGGGAATTAATCTAGAAAATAATAGTAGCAATAATAAATTCAGCCCCTATCACTTTTTACGCTCATTTGACTTGATTCGGTTAACCCTCACCGTTGCAGTTGACGCGGCACATAACCTGATCGTTCAAAATGATTTGTCAGTGTTAGATGCCACTAAACCATTTCAACCCTTTGGTGCTCAACCTAAAGTTGGCTCTAATTTCTATATTGGCAGCCAGGAGGTGTTTCAAAAGCCATTAACAGAATTGAAAATCAACTTTACGTTGGAACGGAATAAACCGACGAGTGGCTGGTCGGAGATTTATGCCGCTTATGGGGTTAATGCAAGTGATCAACTGGATGGGAAATCGTTCGATCCAGGATTACTCAAGGTTAATGCCTTGCGACAAAAAACGTGGAATCCTACTAGCCCAGAAATTACAGTTAATCTGTTTGACTCAAAACCTATTTCTTTAAGTAGCTCTTTAGATGAGTTGAAATTACAGTCGGCGATCAACATTGAATCGATTGAAGGCTGGACACCGCAAACACAGAACGGATTTCTCCGATTGCAACTTACGGGCGATAGTTTTTTGCATGATCGGTATACTACAACGTTGGCTCGTCAAGTGCTAGCGACCGCCACCAGTGAAATCCTTACCAATGGTCTGCCTTCAGGCGTTACTCCTCCGCAGCGTAAAGCCGTAATAGGAGCCTACTATCGTATTGGCAAAGGAACTCCATTCTCCGCTACTGATTATTACGTAGCGACAAATGCTGAACCGCTGATTCCTCAAGAGCCGTATACCCCTGTTATCACTTCAATTTCACTCAGCTATACGGCTAAGGCTAATTACATTCCACCCTCAACGACAGGTCAAACTCAACAACAAGATATTCAACTTGTTCACCTGTATCCTTTTGATGGGTTTAGAGAGATTACCTCACTTCCATCAAAATCACTCTTGCCGACGTTTGTGGATGAGGGCACGCTATACATCGGCATTCAGGATTTGAATCCACCAACTGCCTTACCGTTGTTAATTCAGGTGGCTGAAGAAACGGCAAATACGGATCTGCCGAAAGCATCTGTTCAATGGTCGTATTTGGCGAGTAATACCTGGCAGCCGTTCGAGGAGCATCAAGTCGTCAGCGATCGCACAAACGGGTTGATTACATCGGGCATTGTACAGCTTGCAATTCCTGCTGGGATTACGAAAGGAAATACAGTGCTCGATTCCAATCTGTACTGGATTAAAGTGGCGGTGGCCGAACGCAGTGGGGCCATTTGCGACATTGTTGGGATTCACACTCAGGCAGCGCAAGTGACGTTTAGCGATCAGGGTAATGATCCGGCGCATTTGGTGGAACCGTTACCAGGAGGGGCGATCGCCAAACTGGCAGATCCTCAGCCTGAGGTCAAAAAGATTGAGCAGCCCTATCCCTCTTTTGGGGGGCAGGGGAAAGAAGCGCCTGCCAATTACTACGTTCGGGTGAGTGAACATCTGCGTCACAAAGGACGAGCGGTTACGATTTTTGACTACGAGCGATTGGTGTTAGAACGATTCCCCGAAATCTATAAAGTTCGCTGTATCAACCACGGTCGCATCAACGACACCATTTCAGATCCAACGCGGGACAATTTACAGGAATTAGTACCCGGTTCTGTAACGCTGGCGGTGATTCCCGATCTTTCCCACCGCGCGACTACGAACGATCTGCAACCCAAAGTGAATGTCAATTTGCTAGATGATATTCGCAACTATCTGATGGAACTTAGCTCGTCCTGGGTGGATATTCGAGTCGTCAATCCCCGCTACGAAGCGATTCAAGCTGAGTTTCAGGTGCAATTTAAGTCGCCTTACCAAAGCAATTTTGGCTACTATCAGCGTGAATTGCAGCGAGGGATTATTGGCTTTCTGTCGCCCTGGACGGTGAATAGCGGTGCCGAAATTCATTTTGGAGGCAAGGTGTATCGGTCTTCGATTCTCAATTTTGTCGAAGAACAACCCTACGTCGATTACGTCCTCAACTTTCAAATGCACCAGGGCAACCAACGCAATTTGCGTGAAGTGGTTGCCTCCTCTGCTCGTTCCATTCTTGTCTCGGTCGCTTTTGCAGACAATCCCAACGAGACGACCGGACATCTGATTCATCCTGTTGATGTCTGTCCTGCCAATCGGCCTATCGATTCTGGCGTATTGGGTTATGACCCTCTCGATCAGTTGACGTTGGAGTAATCACCCCTATGCTCGCCCTCAACCAAAACACCATGATTTTGAGAAGTCGCAACGAACTGAAGAGTTTGTTCAAAGCTAAAAGCCATTTATCAGAGACTCATTTTGCAGCGTTGATTGAGTCAATGCTGAATAAACGAGATGATCAGTTTCATGGAGTTTGGAAACCAGGCCGTACCTACCGTAAGGGCGATGTAGTGATTTATCAGGGCGCACTCTGGGAAATGACGGCAGCAGGAGAAATCTGTGCTAAACCGGATGATCCGCCCAGCAAAGATAACCCCAACTGGAAGTCGCTGATTATTCCGGTAGACGATGATGACTGGGAAGTGATTCCTACAGAAGGGGTGATGTGGGCCAAGGTGTTTGACAAAATCGGCATCGGCATTGGCAGCTATGGCAGCGAGGCTGGGGGGGCCGAGCGTCCGGAAGCTCGGCTGGATGTTCGCAAACAGGAGCGCGGACGCTGGCTTCTCTTCCCTGAACACGCAGAGCAAACGCAATTCACGCTATTGCATTACGAGTCGGGTTCAGAAAACAGTTATCTTGTCACCGGCCTATCGCTGGAAGAGGTGAACTGGCTGACGGATGCCGCAAAGGGATTTGTGTTCCGCAAAGGACGGGTGCTGACCGAGGAAGCCGAAGCGACTGAAGTGGAGGCGACCGATGGCCAAATTCTGATGGTGATTAAGCCCAAACGCATTCAGGGCGGCGCGGAACTGGCAACGCTGGGACTGAACGTGGAAGATCCGTCTGCGATGCTGGAGATTACCGACGGTCGGCGCGGGCAACTGTTGTTTACGCCCGACGAGAAACGCGATCCGGCCCTTTCTATCGTCAATCTTGATCCGGGCTGTGAACAAAACTATGTGGCGATCGGTGTGGGGCAGGAAGAAACTGCGCTGGTTAGTGATGCGCCGAATGGGTTTGTGTTTCGTCGGGGCGGCGACTATGGCGACTACTGCTATGAGAAGAACATTAACCAGGGCAATTTGCTGGCCATCATTCGGCAGCATTCCACGCAAGCTCGGCCCCAGGTGGGGATTGGTACAGGCTATCCCCAGGCGAGGCTAGATATTCTGAATGCAAACCAGTCCCAGGTGCACATTCTGCCAGAGCTACTCACACCATCCGACGCCATGACGGCAGGTGCCGTGGCTCCGGTGATTAGCATTCTGGATGCGATCGCCACCAATCAACCGTCCTACCTCACCAGCGGTATCGGCAACCAGGTGGCCGGATGGGTGAGCAATGCCAAGCATGGGTTTGTGTTTCGGCAGGGTGGGCCAGCCGGAATTGATGCGAACCAGCAGCGGCTCGATCAGGGGCAGACTCATCTGGTAATTCGCGAAGAGGGTCACATTGGCATGGGGACTGAAGAACCCATCACGAACCTGGATATTGTGAACAAGAGCGGCAGCGGTAAATTCTTGTTTAACCTGGACAAGAAAGTGAATCCGGCTCTAGGCATTCTCAACCTCAGACCGGGCAGCAAAAACAATTACTTTACGGTCGGGGCTGACAACAATCACGCGATTTTCGTGACGGATTCGCAGTATGGCTTTCTGTTCAAGAAAGGCAATGAGTTTGGCATGAATGATAGTCAGGTCGATATTAATCAGGGTGATACGCTAGTCAGCATTCGACCGGAAGGGAAAGGACGCGTCGGCATTGGTAAACAGCCCAGAGACTACGAACTGGATGTGTATGGCATGGCTCGCGGCTTTACCTTCTACCAAAATACAAACCGGGAGAGGATCGGAACCTGGCAGCCATTAACGCCCGTTCTCGACAAAGTCAGACGGTTGCAGCCCATTACTTTTCAATGGAACGCTTCCACCGGATTTCAGGCGGCAGGGGAGCAGATTGGGTTGTTTGCCCATGAGGTGGATGAGTATTTCCCGCAGGTGGTTAAAACGGATAGTGATGGGATGCAGGCGATCGCCTATCAAAATTTAGTGCCTGTATTAGTGCAAGCGCTAAAAGAACTGATTTCTGAACGCGATCAAACTCGTCAGGATCTACAAACCCTGCGGAATGACTTTACGGTATATCAGCAGCAGATGGAGGCTCGCCTGCAACAACTGATGGATCGAATTGAGCGGTGTGAGCAGACGATGTAACCTAAGGACGGAATGTCATGCCGGAGTATCTCACCATATCGAAGCAGCAGCCTGCATTCCCCGCGTACTTGGATTTTCAAGTATTGCGTCAAATCGGGATTGACCATGTGCAGGCATTATCCAGCCAGATTTGGACGGATTACAACTTGCATGATCCGGGTGTGACGATTCTGGAAGTGCTGTGCTATGCCGTGACGGATCTGGGCTATCGCAACAATCTGGATATCACCGATCTGCTGACGCTCAATTCCGCTGATCCAAGCCGCAACGAAACGAATTTCTTTACGCCAGATCAGATTTTGACCTGCAACCCCGTGACGATGCTGGACTGGCGCAAGCGGCTGATCGATATTCCCGGTGTGCGCAATGCCTGGTTCGAGAAAGTGAAAACCTACGAGCCAGCCATTTACGTCGATCGCATTCAGGGACAATTACAATACACACCTCCCTCTGGTCAATCCGTCGATACAGCGCTGCGGCTTAATCCCAAAGGACTTTATCGCGTCAGCCTGGACTTAGAACCGACGCGCCGTAAAGATGCCTGCGGACAGCCCTATTTCACCTGGGCCGATACGCTGGATCAGGTGAAAGGTGTGCTGTGTGACTATCGCAACTTGTGTGAAGACGTGCAGGATGTGGTGATTTTAGGCGAAGAAGAAATTGCCCTCTGCACCGATATTGAACTGGAACTGGGAGCCGATCCCGAAGATGTGCAGGTGGAGATTTATGTGCGGATGCAGGAGCTTTTAGCTCCCCGACTGCGGTTTTACAGCTTGCAGGAGTTGCTATCGCAAGGGAAAACGCTGGCTGATATTTTGGCCGGTCGTCCGTCTGCTCTGCATGATGCCAGAACCCTTTACGCCAGCCACGGCTTCATTGATGTCGATGATCTGGCCATGCTAGAGCCACCCAAGATGCTCCACACCTCTGATCTGTATCAGATCATCATGGATGTGCCGGGGGTGAGGGCGATCAAAAAGCTGAGCATTGCGAACTATATCAACAATCTGCGTCAGTCAGAGGGGGATTCCTG
Source organism: Crinalium sp. (assembly GCA_036703095.1). Lineage (GTDB taxonomy): Bacteria > Cyanobacteriota > Cyanobacteriia > Elainellales > Elainellaceae > DATNPS01. The sequence goes on from DATNPS010000088.1 coordinate 6,939, forward strand.
GTGTTTGTATCTGACCGAAAACCACCGTCCTGTCCTGGGTTTAGCGCAGTCAAGAGTGACTTTCTTTAAGGGAGATCTGCCATTTAAAGCCGATACCGATGAAGTGGAGCGTCGGTATTACGAACAGCAATCGGCGTACATCAAAGCACCACGCGACGCGTCTGAGCTGGATTTGCCCGTGCCACGGGGCAGTTATTTTGATCTGGCCGATCACTATTCGATTCACCATGATTTTCCGCTCACGTATGGTGTTGGAGAGGATGGATTACCGGATACCGCAACGCCGTTACGAAAGGCACAGGCCAAACAGTTGAAGGGGTATCTCATCTTCTTCGACCAGATCCTGGCAAACTATCTGTCGCAACTGGCCCATGTGCGAGAGCTGTTTTCCTGGGATCGCGAACGGGATCGGCAAAACCCGGATGATTCCGGACGATCCCATCAGCGAACGTATTTTGCACAGGCCCTGACGAACGTTCCGAATGCATCGGAGATTATTCGCAATTATCACGCTTGCGTCGGTTCAGATGCACCCACAGAGGCGTTAGACGAATCGAGTGAGTTTGTTGATTATCAGTCCTGGCTGGATGCCATTTGGGAAGACCCGACCACCTATCGCGATCGCCGCAATCGGTTTCTTGATCATCTGCTGGCCCGGTTTGCCGAAACATTTAGCGACTATGTGCTGCTGAACTTCCGGCTGAGCGGCAATCGACGGGATGAAGTGGAGGTGATGGACGACAAAGCGCGATTTTTAAGCGATTATCCGACGTTGAGTCGCGATCGCTTTCGGGCATTTAACTACTGCGATTGCAATACGGATGCTAATCCCATCTGGGATACCGACAATGTATCGGGATTTCAAAAGCGAGTCTCGCGATTGTTGGGAACGGATATCGATGCGGGGACGGGGGAAGGACAATTTTGGCGGCGATCGCTCTGTCACTACGAAGTCCTTCCCAAAGCCCCAACATCGTCTCCCGAAACGATGTTTGAAATTATCTTGCGGGGGATGGATGATGCTCCACCGCTCAGCAGCAAGCAAACATATCTGACATTAGCAGTTGCTCAAGCTAACGTAAAACATTTTTTAGAGGCCGCTTTGCAGCCCGCTTATTACAAGCGTCTTTCCTATCGCTATTTCTATCGCTATGTGTGGGAAGTTGCTGATCGGCAGGGAAATCGTTTGGCAGTCTATGATCATACATTTTCGACGGAGCGTGAACGAGATGCGGCTCTTGATGCGCTTTTACAAGACGTGAATACTATTTTAGAAACATCCGTAGATACTAATGCGAGTCAACCTGATGATCTAACTAGCCTCATTCAAATCGAGAAAAAAGAACAGAATCATCAATCTCTTTTTATCTTTAGACTGAATCTTAAAAAAGAGTCACAAACTATTGTTTTTAACAGCGTTGATAACTACACGACTGAAGCAAATGCTAGATCGGTGGCTGAAGAAGCATTGGAGCAACTAAAAGAGAAAAATTCATATCGTAAAAATCGGGTTCGCCTTACTTATTATGGATTTGGATTGATCGATGCAGATGGGACGCTGTTAGCAGAAAGTAGCGATCGCTATTCCACCAGGGCTGAACGAGATACCGCGTTACAGCGTTGGCTCAGTCACCTGCAAGCAAACCAAAATTCTGTTCGAGTGGAACCATCTACGGAGTGTTTCTTCTTTGAGATACAAAATGCAGCGGGCGATCGCACGCTGCTTCGTGGCTTAAAGGGTGTTCCAACTCACCAACAGGCAGACGACCAAGTTACACGAGTGTTGTCTGAAGGCAAGAGCCGGACTGTTTACCAGTTGATTAACGAAACCGACTTTAGCGTTGCACTGTATCTGGACGATCATCCTTTTGCCGAACATCCCGGTCGCTACGCCACTGATATTGAACGTGATTTACGACTGGATGCGCTGCTCTATTACCTCAATCATCCCACTCCTGTTTCGAGAATCGAAGGTGAGACGGGTACCTATCGCGCCACGCTGCTGGATCGAGAGGGCAATCCGCTGTTGATCACGGTTCACACCTATTCCACGCAGAGTCAAGCCGAAGCGGCCTATCGACGGTTGTTACATCTGGCGTCTGATCCGGTGTACTTCCAGCCAACGCGCGATCGCACCAACGAATTACCGTATAGCTTTGATCTGGTCGATCGACGGGGAAGCACCTTTGCGACGCATCCCCAGCGCTATCGCTCTTCCTGTCAGCGAGACTTGGCAATTCGCAGCATCGTCAATTACGTCAACGAAGACATCGATCGCCGTCTGGTCAATCAGGATTCAGGGATTTACTACCAACTAATCGATCAGGCTGATTCTCCGTTGCTGGTGAGTGCCGCCGCCTATCCCGATGAAACCGCTGCTAACGAAGCGTTTGACCACATGCTGACCCTGGCTCGCGATCGCGCCAACTATCAGATGATCGATCAAGCAGAAGGGCACTGTCCCTACAGCTTTGCGCTGTATGAGGGAACAACGTTACTGGCTAGCCATCCCGACCATTACGACACGACTGCCGAGCGTGATCAGGCATTGCAAGCCCTGATTAATCTGGTGATTAGCGATGATCCGCTGTATCGAATTGACGGAGCTGAAGGGCAGTTTACCTATGCGCTGGTGGATCTCCTAGCGGCAACGGAGAACCCGCCGGATCTGCTGACCAGCGCAGTCAGGTATCCCGATGCTGACGTGGCGCAATTGGCTTTTACTCACATGCTGGTTGATGCGGCGTTGGGCGATCGCTATCGACGACTGGACAACCTTTCCGCACCTCGACCTTACAGTTTCGAGCTACTGAATGACGCGGGTGAATTGTTGGCTCGGCCTCTGGATGCTGACGGCAATCCAGTCGGGTACGCCACTGAAGTGGAACGGGATGCGGCGATCGAAAAAATCATCTGCTACGTAGCGCAAGCCGAAGTGCGTTTCAGCATTGTGAATCCGGAAGGCGCTTTCTTTGCCGAAGTTTGGGAGGAGGGGGGCGATCGCCTCTGGATTGGCCGCAAAACGTTTCCCGATCAGGCCACCGCGATGACGGAAGCCGATCGCATTCGTACTCTGGCAAGCCAAGCCGACCGCTATTTTGCCAACAGTACGGGAATTGGCACCTGCCCCTATGCCTTTTCCCTGACCGATGAAACGGGAGACGTGATTGCCGACCATCCCGGTTTTTACGAAACAGAAGCAGAGCGCGATCGCCAGATTCAGCGACTATGGCGACAGTTCAGCGGGCCAAGCGCATTTGTGCAGACGCCCAGAACAGCCGATTCACGCTTTACGTTTGAGATACCCGCTGAGCTATTCTGTCTGTTCCAATCCTGTACGGCTGAACAACAGCAGGCGTTTCAAACCGGAGCGATCCTCAGCAGTCCGCAGGAGGAAACGTTTGCGACAGCCGCCGAGGCGACGCAGAGGTTGGTGCAACAGCGCCTGCCCCTGATGCTGGACGACAAGAATATTGTGCGAACGTACTCCAATGAAGCCTGTGAATTTAGCTTTAAACTCATCCATCCGGTGACTCGCGGTGAACTGGCTGTGAGTCGCCATATTTATCGCAGTCGGGCTGACATGGAAGGAGCGATCGCCTTTATCCAGCACATAGCGCGTGGGTGGATCACGACCACCGAAGCACCTGGCACCTGCTGTGGCTATTACTTTTTGGTCGCGCTTCCCGGTGAAGATGCGCCCCTCAAGAGCCTGACGCGCTATCCCACCGAGGAACGGGCGTGGCAAGCGGCAGGAGCATTTGCTGAGCATTTGCGGTATCGCCGCCGCTACGTGAGTCCTGCGGTGGATGCCACCGGGCGATCGCATGGATTGGGCATCACTGATGCGAATCGCAATATATTAGCCGTCTCCACAGCACAGCCAGATCTCGATAACCTGTTCCAGCAGCTAGACTCGGTTGAGCCATTTCTGCACCTTGAACCGACGTCTGTCGAGCCGGAGAGTGAGCCATCCGGCTATCGTTTCCGCTTAGTCGATCGACTGGGGAACGGACTGCTGGTCGGAACACAGGCCCAGCCCGATGAAGAGACGGCTCGTACTCATTTCTATCGGGATGTCTTGAGCATTCTGTGGGAGCCAGGAGCGATCGAACGCACCTCCACCAATGCTGGCCCACCCTATAGTTTCCGGGTGATGAATTTGCCAACCCATCCGGATGCACCCCGCGAAATCTTGGCGATTCATCCACCCACCTATGCGTCTGAAGCAAAACGGGAACAGGCGATCGCCCACCTGAACCTGCTGCTGCGCACGGCCCAACTTACGGCAGAGGTACAGCAGCGGCTACCCGCTTATACGGGCAGACTGGATGACCAAACGGGCAATCCGCTGTTGCTCTCGACCCAGCGACGCGGTTATGAACTGGCTTATCTTGTTGCCCCTGTTGAAGATGGATTTTCTCCAGCCTGGTATCGTGAGGGTGAACCTTGGCAGACGGTGAGAGACACGCTGGTGGCACTGGCGTCGGGGACTCCTCCTCAGCTTACCGTCCGAGTTGTTTTGTCAGAGGCAGGGACGGATCGACGTGCGGCTTATCAGGTGCAACTGATAGCGGGCGAACGGATCTGGTTTGTCAGTCGTGATGTATTTCGTAGCATCGACGATGCTGAACAGCAGGGAGCGCACGCTATTCAGCTTTTAGCAACGCAAGCCGATCGCGCTCTATATATGCTGCACCGACATCAGTATGAGACTGAGTGGACGCTGATATTACTCGATCCAAACGCCCAGGAAAACGCCAGAGCGGCTGCATGGCAGGACGGCAATACGCTGATGGAACTGGCCGGAAACGATAGACCCAATGCGGAAGCCGCTATGCTGGCGAATTCGACAGACGCGATCGACCATTTCCGGTTAATTGATGATGAGAATGGCAATTGTTTCTATAGTTGGGAACTCACGCACAACGGTCAGGATCAAGGGTTAGGGATTCCTCCCCATCCTTTCGCTAGCTCCAAAAAACGGGATGATGCGATCGCCCTCCTCCAGTCTCGCGTCAACGACGAAGGCTTTCATGTCGTTGAACACATTCTGCTGCGGCCCCAGCATCCACCGCCGGAACCCGTCTGCTCCTTCGTGCCGGATGATCAACGGTTGGATGATGTAATTCCTCAAAATGCTCTGTCCGTCCGGGCAAACTTGACCGTGCAGAACGGGACTGAGGAGTTTTCGTTTACCGTGGCAGATGAACAAGGAGACATCTTGTTGCGCTCTCCATCTTTCCCAACCCGGTCGGAGCGAGATCAGGCGATGGAGTACCTGATCCTCAGTGGCTTGCCTGAAGCGGTGATTGAACAGCCCATTGCGGTGCAGTACGATACTCAGTCCGATCGCCAGGGACATGCCTTCATCATCAAAACCGAGGACGATCAGATCATTAGTCAAAGCCGTTCCTTTGCTGCATTGCCTGATCTGGAAGCTCAGAAACAGTGGCTACAAACCAATCTGCATAAATTCGCGCCGCCGTTTGGCCTGGGGGGCGATCGCCTGAGCCAGTGGCAAGCGCAACAGGAACCCAGAGATAACTACGACCTCACGCAAACCTCTAAAACGGGACAGCCCGGATTTGAACGCTTTTGGAATCAAACGCGCGATCGCTACTACTTTCACGTCAACGATTGTCGGGGCAATGCGCTGTTTTATAGCGAAGCGTACAGCGGCAAAGCTTCACGGGATAAGGGCGTGCGTTCCGTCATTCGCAATTCCATTGTGGAGGAGTATTACACGCTGAAGCAGGTTCACGGACGCGATCGCACGGTCTACTTCTTCACGCTCCGCGCTACAAACGGTCAGGAGATTGGTCGCAGCCGCTACTTTGATGAACTGTGGAAACTGGAAGCCTGCCTGGACTGGTTTAAACACCATGTTCATGCGTTCGCGAAGGAGTTCAACGTAGAGTTGACGGTTCCGGAGCGGTTGATTGAGAGGGCGATCGCAGACGAGTTTTTACCCATCGCTAAAGCGCTCCCATCCGAAACGGATGCCTGTCCAGCCGCCTATGATCCCTATTCTTTCTGGATCAGCGTGGTATTGCCCTACTGGCCCGCTCGCTTCCGCGATATGAATTTCCGTCGCCTGGTCGAGCGCACCTTACGTCTGGAAGCTCCTGCGCATGTCGCGTTGAAAATTTGCTGGGTGGATGTGTTGCAGATGCACGAGTTTGAAGAGGCGTATCGTCAATGGCTGGAGCAACTGAATCTGGATGTTTGCCAGGATGCCGCCTGCGACCTCACCGAAACGCTGAACCATCTGCTAGCCAGTTTGACTCACCTGAAGAACGTTTACCCGGAGGGCACGCTGCATGATTGCGATGAAAGCGGCCCAGACGATAACCCGATCATCCTCAACCAGACCGCACTAGGAACTGCTAACGAGTAAGGCCATGAACACCATCACGAACGGAAACGGTTATCCCATCTTTGCGGCAAACCAGGTGTTGAAATACACCGACCTCAATAGCCTTGTTGCCTATCTCGATCAGCAAACTCGCCTCACTCGTACCTATCTGATTGGGATGGGGATTGTCTGCGGTCTGGAGCCGAGCAGCACATATCAGCCGGAAAACGCTCAAATTTTCCTTTCCGCAGGCTGTGGCGTGACATCAGAGGGATATCTGATTGCCCTGCCGGAAACCGTTTTGACCCACTACCAGCTCAATGTATCCGTGCCTGCTGTTCTGTTTAAACCGACGGAACTGACACCTTCCGCTAGCCCTCCACCCCCCTTTAAGCTAACGGAACTGTTCGGTCAAGGTGACATAAACCGGATTCCGCTACATCAAATACCAGAGGGGAGCCAGCGGAATGAATTGGCGTTTGCTAATTTTCTCGCAGATCGAGTGCTTGTAATCGTTTTTGAACTGCAAGACGCTCAACGAGACTCCTGTCTGGTAGATTGCGATGATCGGGGACAAGATCGCAGGTTTCGTCCGCGATTTTTCCTGTTGCCGCGATCGCAAAATCAAGAAACGTCAGACGCAAATCTCAGCGCAGAAGCTTTACTGCGGCAGGGATATGCCATCAATCAACTGACAGAACCCTGGAACCGTCTGTCAACTCAGGATCTGTTTGAAGCTCGCTATACGTTTTTGAAAGATATTCATCCCGACGTGCTGCGATTTGGTTATGGCCTGGAAACGCCAGACGGCAGCACTGAGAAAATTTCGGCAGTTCGTTTGACTGACGTGCTTGACTACAAAAAATTCTCTCAAAAATACTATTCGGTTTGTTTGAATGCTATTGATTCGATTGATCAAGCATTTCCTCAGCTCTTTCGATTATTCTCTCCCTTTTTTACATTATTCCATCCCTCTGCGAATGAGTTTAACGGGTTAAAAGATCGTTTGATTCAACGGCTAAATGATATCGTACCGACTTCTATGCGATCGCAGTCTGACCTTGCAGTTCGAATTGCAGAGGTGGAGCCTCAAATAGAAGCCCAATATGCGCTTCAATATTTTTATGATTATCTCAGTCAATTAGTAGCGGCTTATCGAGAGCTAGTAGAAACGGCATTTGACCTGATGGCTGACTGCACACCAGAGACAGAGCGATTTCCCAAGTTTTTGCTGTTGGGGCTGGTGCCTGCTCCGAGTGCAGCAGTTGATGGGTGTGCTGTTCCCTCTGCGTATCGCAGCCATTTTACTCAGCCACCGCTGTACAACGACAACGGACAGCGGATACAGCAGGTGCGTCATTTATACGATCGCCTGGTGCGCTTATGCCGCAGCGATAGTTTTAACCTGCTGCCGTTTTACGATACACCACTCAAAATTACGCCCAGTAAAGATCGTTCTGTTTCCTTGAGTGAACAGGCGATTCCTTACTATCTAAATTATCCTAATGTGTATCGCTATTGGAGTTATGATGACTGCCGCAAAGGACGCAGCGATCGCCATCCTGCCTATTTTTATCCGGCTCAAAACCCCACTCCGGCTACACTCAATAGCGATTTGATTTACCGTTTAGATGCAGCCAATTTTTATCGAATTGAAGGACATATTGGTGAAGCTAACAGCGTTGCACTTCAGCGCATTAAAGACTATCAACAGCGATACAACCTGCCGTTTGATGTCATCACGCTCAAACTCGATACAATAGCCAGCCTGAGTGACCTGACGATCTCCGGACAGTTTGACGATCTGGAAGCTGACTTCGGTCGAATGCGGGATAAGTTTCAAAAGCTCTGGATGAAATATGAAGAAACCTGGGCAGACAACGTTTTTCTGCAAACCTTAAAGCGTGTCTTTTTTGATCAAACGAGCCTGACGGCCATCAGCTATACCCAGTTATTTAATCCTGTGCTGGCGCTTGCTTTTAAGCCTGATGCCTATGACTTTATCAAGCTGGGTGCTACGGAACAGTATCACCTCCAGTTAAAGAATGCGGCGGGTACTCATATCGCCCGATTTGTTGCAGGAACGGAATCGTCAGCCGATCTGGTGCTGGATTTTTCGGGATTGTCCAGCGATGCGATCGCCACTCAAAAGACTCACATTAAAGAGGCACTAATCGCCTGTCTGGGATTGGGCAAAGTGACCTTTGGGGTAGAACGCCAGGCCCTCAATAACCCAATGAGCTATCATGTGCGTCTCTCAGTTGAGGATGAGCTGAATGTGCCACAGGGAACCGTACCCATCAGTCTCCTAACGCTGAGCTACTTTTCGGTCAATCTCGTGGGTGGGCCTCACATTACTCAGTCAGAATTTCAGGATTTTGAAACGCTTTATGGGTTACTGCGAGATGTGCCAGAAGATGCGGCTGATTTGCCCTTCCGACTGGGCGATCGCCATGCGGCTGATTATTTGAATTATTTTGAATTGAAAGGCTTGATGGATGCGTATCAACATCGGTTAGAAAAGCTGATGCAGCTCCATTTATTCTACAAATTTGCTCAAGAGCATCCAGGCATGGAACATTTGGGCGGCGTACCCAAAGGCGGCACGTTCATTCTGGTGTATGTTGACGGACAAGATCTGGTCAATACGCTGTTAGCGGCAGATCGCAATATCCAATATCAAGCTCGCACGTCGGCTATCCGGCAGCTCGTGAAATTTCCGCCTAAGACTAAAGCAGAAACTCTGAGCCAGGAATTATTTGACCGGAAAGATATGGTCATTGCTGATTTTTGTCTACCCTACCGCTGCTGTAGCACAACGCCAACCGTTAGCTATCTGCTGGCTCAACCCCGCCCCATTGTGATGCTGGAACGGCTGGTTTTCTGTGAAGGAGACGAAACCCTCTATGAATTTATGCTCGAACCAGCAGACGGCACGCTCAAAGGAGAGGGAGTTGTGTTTGATGCTGGTAAGTATTACTTCCAGCCCAGTCTGATCACTCAAGACATCGGGCAAGAGGTGACGATTACCTTTACCTATGTGGTAGAGGGCAGCTACGACACGCTAACGGTCAGCGTTTATCCTGAGCCGGAGGCCAATTTATCTCTCAAAGATCAGTTCTGCGAGGACGAGGAATCCGTTCCCATTACGCTGACTCCAGCCAACTCTCGCATTGAAATAACTCAGCTCACCATTGCCGGAACTGCTAGCTCCATCACCAACCCTGTCTTTGATCCAAAACAATACGCCCAAAAACCTCCGCAGCCTGTAGAGGTTGTGGCTGTGATTCGCGATCGCCTCACCCACTGCACCAATACCATTCGCAAAACCGTCACCGTTTATCCCCTGCCTGATACCGGATTTAGTCTTGATCCTGAACCGACGGATGGCGGCTACTGTGCGGGTGAACGAGGTGAACGGGAGGAACGGAGACGTAACGTTGTTGTACTTCGGCCCGATCAGCCTGGTGTCTCAAATCGGTTTACGGCAAACGGGGATGATTTGCCGGAGGGGCAGATTAATCTGGATGACTATGCTGGCATTGAAGAGGCTGTCTCGCTACAGCTGATTCACTATGCTACAGGGGAAGGTGGCTGTACGGCGCAGTCAGAACCGCAAACAGTTACGATTTTCCCCTTACCGGATGCCAGTTTCCAACCGGATGTAGATACAGCCTATGACGCTGTTTGTTCGGATCGCGAATTTGTAGATCTCAATCCGGTTCAAGATAAAGGGACATTCCAGGTGCTTGATCCAGATGGACAACCCATTGAGGGGGCGATCGCCCTTGATCCGCCTCGATTAATTCCTGCTAAAGCGCTAGGTGAAGCTGAACGTGTCACGATTACGGTTAACCATGCCTTGACGGGCGAGGGAGGCTGTAGCGCCCAGAGCACCTATTCTCTGACCATTTATCGCTCTCCTGTCGGTTATTTTGAGTTGTCGATTGTCGATTTTAATCAAGACGGGTTTGTTGTGCAGGTTTCTAACATTGAACCCGTTGGGGATGTCCCCTATAGCTTTGAGTGGGATTTCGGTTCAGGTAGAGCTACCCCTGCCGATCCGCGCAATGATGATTTCACCGTCTTCTATATCTCTGAGGGGTTTGAGGTTGGTGATACCGTTACGATTACCCTGACTGTGACCAACATCGAATCTCCCGCGCAATGTTCTGGTGGCCCTGTCTCAAAACAAATTGCTGTTCCGTTTGGAGTGAAACAGCTACAGTTAATCACGATTTCTGACAACGAAGAAATTAACAGGACGTCTTTGGAAAACAATCGGACGTTCAAAATTTCAGAATTTAACCCTGAAAATCGATATGAAATTGAGGCCAGAACCTTACCTGCCACGGTGGGTAGTGTTCTGTTCATTTATATCGATCCCAAGGGTCAAGAACAGAAGCGGCCACCTGCCAACACGCCTCCGTATCGCATGATTGATGGGTGGAAACCGCGTCCCGGTCGCCATAGAATCATAGCCCAGGCATTTGCTCGTCGTGATGCAACTCCACCGGAGGGTGATAGTTTATTGGTCGGTTTCACCATTACCAACGGTGATACTCCAAATATTCCGGCACCGGATGGAGGAGATGTAGTGGTGGTGCGCGATCGCCGCAACAGGGAGTATCAAGCTCAGTTCGAGCAATTGGGTGAGAATAACTCGCTGCGACGGAGCAGTCCGTATCAACGGGCAGAGAGCGTTCTGGCGATTACTTCAGACGTTTCCGTTACAGAAGCCATCGAACGTTATGATGCGCTCACGCAATCCTTAGTCGCGTCATATCGTCAGTCTGGAGACAATCGCAAAGCGGAACTCACGCAACTCATAGCGATCAGCACCGCCAAATTACTGGATCGGCTGGTGACGGATGATCTTGATCCCGATGTCGTCAATCGTCTGAGTGAAGCGATCGCGACTCTCCGCGAGGCAGGGTTGGATCTTGCTGTCATTAAAGCTGTCTGGAAGCCTGAAGACTTGAGTGAGGTGGTTGATGTTGATCGTTTAAATCGGCTAGATGAGTTGGTGTCTTAATCTTATGAGTCAACAACGCCATGTGATCGGACGAACGATATTGGAGATCGATAGCGATCGCCTCGATGAGATGTGGAGTTTTCAGCATGACATCAGCGATCTGTTTCAACAGCAGGCGATTCCAGCGATGGAGCAATTGTTTGATCAATTAGTTGGAGCCGATGAAGTGATCCGATTGGATCAGGTTGTGGTGCAGCTTAATCCAATCGATCGCCAGTTCTTAGCTGATGAATTTGTGCGTCATTTGCTGGATGCTCTGTACCTGACGTTGAGCGATCGCTTAACTGATCCAGTCTCGATAGTCGCGCATTCTCAATCCATCCGGGAGAATCGTTCAGAACCTCATCCTGAAGCATTGGGAACATCAGCCGCCTTGGTAAATAGCGATCGCACGGCACACAATACGGATCAATTGGACGCGGCAGAACTGGTTAGGCGCGATCGCACGGAAGCGGATTGGGAGGTGTTGCTGTACTTTTTGCAGTACGGTCGGTTGCCCTGGTGGTGTCTGATGCAAGACTGGCAGACCTGGATCTCCCGATGGGAACGGGTGATGCAGGAAGGACACCACTGGCAGACTCCATTGCGAGAATTATTAGCAGCCTCTCTATCGGCCCGACAACGTCTGGTGGCCCAGTTCTCAGATGGATTTCGCCATCAGGTCGTATTGCAGCTACAGCCCACCTGGTTTCAGTGGTCAACCCTGCTAGTTCAAGCGCGACAGCTAATACAGGCATTACAGCTTAGCGATCGCACCGCTCAACATCTGCAAACTCAAGCTTGGTTACTACTGTTGTCTGAATTGGGTCAGGCCGGATCTTCGAATCGTCCGTTTCCCGCTCTTGCATGGCTGTGTGCCTGGTTAACGCATGTGATTATGACGGTAGAAGATTTACCTGAATCCATGCTAGTTATTCGTTCTGAAGAGTGGGGTGATTCGACGCAGGTGCTTTTGCCGAGAACATCATTTACTGAGCCTGGTATTGGTGTCAGTGGGGAAACGGGTGCGGAGTTGAAAGATCAGACGGGAAGGGCGATCGCCCATTCCCACTGGCATAACCTGATTGAGTCTCTCGAACTGACTGACAAAGCTCTCTGGCTGACGGCTCTCAATCAGGTTATGCCCCATCCATCCATCACAATTTCAGAAGGGACTGCTCCTCAGCCCTCCTCCTTAAACGAACCGGAGGATCATCGAGAACAAATGAATTCAGCGAGTGAATCAGACGATATACCTGCATCGCTAGATGTTAACGAAACGGCGATCGCTAGTGATACAGAACGGGTTAGAGCGCTAGCAGAACAAGCCCAATCGATCAACTCAACTCAGATTAGCAAGACCTCAAGCCGAACGAATGATTCCTCTCTATCTCCTGAAGACCAGACAGCAGGACTGTTTGTGAATCAAGCAGGGCTGGTCATTCTCCATCCGTTCTTGCTGCTCTATTTTGAGGATGCGGGTTTGTTGGAAGGAGAAGAATTTCGCGATCGCACCGCTCAACAAACCGCCATTTATCTGCTGCATTACCTGGCCACAAAACAGACCGACGCTCCAGAATATGAACTGGTCTTGCCCAAATTACTCTGCGGCTGGCCGCTCAATGAACCTGTGTCGCGTGAACTAACCTTACCCGATACCGCGCTAACAGAAGCAGAACACCTGCTGCAAACTGTCATCGACTACTGGCAAGTCCTTAAAAGTACCAGCCCAGACGGCTTGCGAGAAGGCTTTTTACAGCGACCTGGCAAACTCACCCAATTGTTTGAAGGTGATTGGCGACTTCAGGTCGAGCAGCAGGCGATCGATGTGTTGCTGGGTAGTTTACCCTGGGGCTTTAACGTAGTGAAATTGCCCTGGATGGAGTCTATGCTGATGGTGGAGTGGAGCTAGCCCCATGAAAACCGCCGAGTCAAAAAGCACATCCTATCAGCCACACAAGACGGCTACTCCATCCTTTTTTAATCAGGGGCAGGAACAGGCTTTTTTCTCGGAACACGCAGGCGATCGCCCCTCTTTCTTCCCATCTGCCGAATCAAATCCACTTCAGTTCAAATCGATTGCTGGGGAAACACCTTTTTTCTCCCCGTCTCCCAATTCGCTTCAACCTAAATCTGCTACATCTGAAGTAGAAGAACAATCCCAAGCCAACACAGAATCTCCTGCCGAGTCCCCCACCGTTCAACGCACTCCTACCTTTAACGGTGAAGCAGCCGTTCAACTCAAAGCCGATCCCAAAGCCAAAGCCGATTCCAAAGCAATGGCGATCGCACCTCCACCTGCCCCTTCTCAAACACTGCTCAACTCTGACAAAAAGGAACAGGAACAGCAAGAAGAGGCGATCGCAGATGTTCCTCAACTGCAAATGACGCCTGCTTTCAGCAGTGCAGATGACTCTGGTAACGGAGATGATGGCTCTACTGAACCGCCCTCCGTTCAATTTCGCTTAGCGATCGGTCAACCGGGCGATGTCTATGAACGAGAAGCCGATGCAATGGCTGATCGGGTAATAGCAGCGTCTAAGGAAAAGTCGTCTGATGCAACGCCCAAAACTCTGACTACCCTTCAACCACCGCAAGTCAGCCGCAAGCCTGAAGCGTT
>DATNPS010000092.1:0-12367 GCA_036703095.1 Crinalium sp.
TGTAATGCCCGTACACCGCCGATCCCCAACAAAATCTCTTGGGCGATGCGAGTTTCCTGGTTGCCACCATACAAGTGGCCCGTCAACCAGCGATCGATGGGATCATTTTCCTCGCGATCTGTATCCAGCAGATACAGGGAAACACGACCGACCTGGACTCGCCAAACCTGAGCTTTCACGTTGCGATGGCGGATCTGCACATCAATGGCGATCGCTTGACCCTGTGCATCGCGCATCAACTCCAGCGGCATTCGCTCAAACTGGTTATCAATGTAATAGTCTTCTTGCCAACCCTGGCGATTCAATCGCTGCCGGAAATAGCCTTGACGATACAGAAGACCTACCCCAATCAGTGGTACACCTAAATCAGAGGCCGACTTCAGGTGATCCCCAGCCAAAATACCCAGACCGCCAGAGTAGATAGGCAGAGATTCATGTAGCCCAAACTCGGCGCAGAAGTAGGCCACCGGATGTTCCTTGGAAATCTGTGGCGCAACCCGGCCTGCCCAGGTGTCTCCGGCCTGCATGTAGCGATCGAAGCGTTCTACCAGAGCATTCAGCCGCTTCACATAGGCTGGGTCTTCTGCAACCTGGGTCAGGCGATCGTAGGAAACCACCTCTAAGAGGGCAACGGGATTGTGTCCGCAGCGCTGCCACTCGTCGGGGTTAATTGTTTGGAAGAGGGACATGCGATCGCTTGTCCAGCTCCACCAGTAGTTGTAAGCCAAATCAGCCAACCGTTTCAGCGAGATCGGCAACCGTGCACGCAATCTCTCGACTGGCGAGATCAAACTCTCATTCACCATATTCTGGGTTACTCTCAAAATTTTGTTGAAGCGTGACCAGATTCTTCTAATCGGCCTTAATGTCCCTGGAAGCGTGTGCGTTTAGTCGTTGTTGTGTTCTAGTGTCAGGGATGCCGCCAGCAAACGAATGTCTGGAAGAAAATCTGGCTCTTGGAATTTCAATCACAAGTATAGGGGGTTGGGGGGGAAAAGTCATGGGAGGAGAGGAGGTGGGGGGCAGCGGGCAGGAGTCAGGAGCCAGGAATTAAGGACAAGGGAGATGGGGAAGGTGGGGGAGATGGGGGAGAGAAAGCTGTAAACCCTTCCCTATCCTCCCCAACTTCTCTACCTTCCCCATCCCCAAAACCCAAAACCTCCCTCTGCTTTCAAAGATTATCGTTCGGTGTTCGAATAAAGTACTGTGCTGTATTTTCCAGCGGCGATCGGAACAGGACGAGTTCGTTGCCGTTGTCCAGGGAAAACACTTCGTATACTGCTTCGGCTCTGGTGAGCTGGCGATCGCGCGGAATTCCAGCATTTTCGGGGAAGTAGCCGCCCCGATTCACAATGGTGTAGCCGTTCAGGATATCAGTGGCCGCATTCACGATGGTTTGCAAACTTCCGGTGAAATTAGGATCTGACTGAAGCTGCGCTAGGGTACCGTAAGACAGCGTTGTAGAATGCCGCTGAGACATTTCGCGAATCTGCGTGAACTGAACCACACCTTGTCTCAAAGCCGTTTGGGCCAGAGCAGTCTGACTTAGAATAGGAATTGACGCCAGGATAGCGATCCCGGCGATCGCGCTGCATCGAACTACAGATCGCAACATAGTCGTCTTACTCCTAATACACCTGTAAATCGACGTGGGGCTTTGTCGTGTTCAGGAAATTATATTTCCTTCCGCTCAAACGTTGCTGTACCAGTAAAACGTCTCTGATCCGTACCATTGACAAATTAAGAATTGGTCAACCACAATACACTCCACAGCAATCCCTCCCGTGGAGCGGCAAATATGCTTTAAAGCCGTAAAGATTGCCCGATTTGTTCCTCATCCATCATTTCTCCTCACCATGAATCCTCCTGCTCTGACTCAATTTGGCGAACAAATGTCCCACCTGACCGGGGTGCGCGCCATTATGAAAGACATTATTGAAACGCTGCGCGAAAACAAGGGCCGGGAGTTCATTAACCTGAGTGCAGGAAATCCCGTGATTTTGCCGGAAGTCGAGCAACTCTGGCGCGATTGCACGGCTGACCTGTTAGCCAGCCCGGAGTATGGTGAGGTCGTTTGCCGCTATGGATCGAGTCAGGGCTATCAGCCGCTGATTGATGCGGTGCTGAATGAATATAACCGTCGGTATGGGCTGAATTTAAGCGATCGCAACATCCTCATCACCCCCGGCAGCCAATCCCTCTATTTTCTGGCTGCGAATGCGCTGGGCGGTTACACCACCGATGGCAAACTCAAGCGCATCGTGCTCCCCCTCAGCCCTGACTATACAGGATATGGCGGCGTTACCTTGATTCCAGAAGCATTAAAGGCGTACAAACCTGCGTTAGAAATTGCCGAGGCCGGACATCACTTTAAGTATCGTCCCGATTTTGGTCAACTTGAGATCGATGACACTACTGGGTTTGTCCTCTTCTCGCGTCCGTGTAACCCGACAGGCAACGTTCTGACGGATGACGAGGTGAGAAAAATTATGGCTCTGGCAGAACCGTATGATGTGCCCGTATTCATCGATTCTGCTTATGCACCTCCCTTCCCAGCGCTCAACTTTACCGAGATGACCCCCATTTTCGGTAAAAACATTGTTCACTGCACTAGCCTTTCTAAAGCCGGGTTGCCTGGAGAACGCATCGGGATCACGCTGGGCGACGAGCGTGTGATCCAGGTGTTGGAATCCTTCCTGACCAATATGTGTCTCCATTCCTCTCGCTATGGACAGGCGATCGCCGCTCGTGCCATCCGCTCAGGTGCGCTTATTGAGATTTCGGAACGTGTGATTCGCCCCCACTATCAAGCTAAATTTGCGGTTCTGGAAGCTGCCCTCCGTAAGGCCATGCCCGACGACCTCCCCTGGTTCCTGCACCGTGGAGAGGGAGCCATTTTTGCCTGGTTATGGTTAAAAGATTTACCGATGACCGATTGGGAATTTTACCAGGAACTCAAAGCCTCTGGCGTGATTGTTGTTCCCGGTAGTCCGTTCTTCCCAGGGCTGGAAGAATCCTGGCGGCATACTCAGGAATGCTTCCGCATCAGCCTTACTGCATCCGACGCTGAACTGGAAACGGCGATGCAGCGATTGGCCCAGGTGACGGAGGGCGTTTATCGGAAGGCGGTATCGGGTGTGAGGGTGTAGGGCCGCAATTCTCATTTTGATTTTGAACCGATTGCGGGTTTGACGCGCCCGTCGGGCACGTCAAACCCGCAATCGGTGGCCGTGAAGTTCGCCGCAGGCGAGCTTCACGGCCACCGATTTGCATACTGAGAGTTGGTGAAATGGGGAAGGTGGGGAAGTGGAAAAGTGGTGGGGCAAGCAATAATGAAGAGTGTAGTGATGTTATACCTGATGGCTTAACGCACTTATTACGGTTATCCTTTTTCGCTAAATTCGCATAAATTCTGTGTCTTCTTCACCCAACACCCAACACCCAACACCCAACACCCCCAACGCCCAACATCTAACACCCAACACCCAACACCCAACATGGCTTGAGATCGGCAAAATTGTCGGTGGTCAGGGGTTGAAGGGCGAACTGCGGGTTTATCCGAGTACCGATTTTCCGGAGCGATTTGAGGAACCGGGAACGCGATGGTTGTTGCGACCGGGAGCCAGTGAGCCAGAAGCGATCGAACTTGAATTTGGCCGCTATGTGCCGGGTAAAGGACTTTATGTGATCAAACTAGCGGGTGTGCAAGACCGTGACCAGGCGGATGAGATGCGCGGCTGCAAGCTGTTTGTGCCTGAGAGCGATCGCCCCCCATTGGAGGAAGGCGAATTTCACGTTCTGGATCTGGTCAACCTGGTTGTATTTGATCAAGCTACCCAAGAGCGGATTGGCATTGTTAGCGATATCTTGGCAGCAGGAAATGATTTGCTGGAAGTAAAACTCGACCACCCGAAGGGCAAAACTGCTACAGTTTTGATCCCGTTTGTGGAAGCGATCGTTCCTGTCGTTGATTTAGAAAATCAGCGAATCGAAATTACCCCTCCAGCAGGTTTACTTGAATAACATAAATCTCGGTTGCTGCAAAAGTTCACCCTCGTCATAAGGATTATGGGTAAATTAGAACCAAATTTTTAGTTTTGGAAAGTGCGGCTATGCCGCACTTTCCAAAACTACTCTTTTCTCAGGATAAGATTTTGGATTTTGCACCGCCTCTGGCGGTGCAAAATCCAAAATCTTATCCCCAACCTTTTAGCGGGAAGGGAGTAAGTTTCGGGTTTTATTAAATCCACGGCACCCGTCGGGCGCGCTAAACCGCAATTGGGTTTAAGAAGAGAATGGCTGGCGGATTGCTTGGAACACTAGAACGCAGTAGCGTATACGTTAAATTGGTATCAAACCTTTCCATCCCACTGCTTTTGCAGGAGACCCTCGATCATGGAGTCCATCTTTGCCGCCATTGCCCTGTTAATTATCGGCTATACGGTTGGCTCCGTAAAAATTATTAATCAAGGCAACGAAGCATTGGTTGAGCGGTTGGGCCGATATCACCGGAAATTATCACCTGGCTTAAATTTCATCGTGCCCTTTGTAGACACGATTGTCTTGGAAGAATCAACGCGGGAGCGGGTGTTAGATACAGAACCACAAGAGGCGATTACCAAAGACAACGTTTCGGTGAAAGTAGACGCGGTGATGTACTGGCGCATTCTGCAACTGGAGCGAACCTACTATGCGGTTGAAGATGTAGAAGAAGCCTTGAAAAACCTGGTGACAACGACGCTGCGATCGGAAATTGGTCGAATGCAGCTGACGCAAACCTTTTCCTCCAGGGCTGAAATCAACCATGCCCTATTGCAACAGCTAGATGATGCTACGGCAACCTGGGGCGTTAAGGTGACACGGGTTGAGGTAGAAAATATTGCTCCAGCTAAATCAGTATT
Source organism: Crinalium sp. (assembly GCA_036703095.1). Classification (GTDB taxonomy): domain Bacteria; phylum Cyanobacteriota; class Cyanobacteriia; order Elainellales; family Elainellaceae; genus DATNPS01. The sequence goes on from DATNPS010000092.1 coordinate 4,902, forward strand.
GGATGCAATGGAGTTAGAACGAGCCGCTGAAAGCCGCAAAAAAGCCTCTATTTCCGAAGCAGAAGGTAAAAAGCGAGCGGCGATCGAGGAGGCAGAAGGTGCAGTGCAGTCGATGAAACTGTTAGCAGAAGCACTGAAAAGCCAGCCCAACAGCCAAGAGATTTTGCGTTATCTCGTTGCTCAGCGGTACGTGGATGCAAACTACCGATTAGGTGACAGTCCTAACGCAAAAATCATCTTCATGGACCCCAAAGCGTTGAGCGAAGCCCTGGGTGAACTGATACAGGATGAAGGAAGTTCTGGAGGAAATGCTAAGCCAACCAGTCAGCCAAGCGAGAATGGCAATAATAACACGTGAATTCGACGAATGGGCTTTGGGGAGAGTTGCGCGTCGCGCACGCAAAATCGGGCTATCGAATTCACGTTAATAACTTCTCCTGAAACTTCTGAACCAGACACCGGGTTTCTCAAAAAAACGGTGTCTAAGGGTGGCGATAGATGGCGTCTGCTACTCGACAGACGTCGCGCATTTCCTTAACATCGTGGACACGAACGATATCAGCTCCATTCGCGATCGCCACACAACACGCCGCCGCCGTTCCCCACACTCGCTGCTTCGGGTCAGGTTGATTGAGAATATGGCCGATAAAACTTTTGCGGGATGCTCCGACCAGAATCGGACAGCCGATCGCCTTAAACTTTGCCAGTCGTCGCAAGATCTCCAGATTTTGAGCATAGGTTTTGGCGAAGCCGATGCCCGGATCGATTGCGATGTTGGATTTTGGAATGCCTAACGCGATCGCCCGGTTTACCTGCTCGTTCAGAAACTCAGCAATCTCCTGAATCAAGTTTTGATAGTCCGTCAAATGCTGCATGGTTTTCGGTGTACCGCGAATGTGCATCAAGATCACAGGCACACCCAACTCTGCAATGGTCGGCAACAGATCGGGATCAAACGTTCCGCCAGAAATATCATTTACGATATCGGCTCCTGCGGCGATCGCTGCTCGCGCTACGGCAGATCGAGTCGTATCAACTGAAATAGGAGTCTTGATAGGAGCATACTTTGCTGACCCGGCTCGCAAGGCTTGAATCACCGGAACCACCCGATCTAACTCTTCCTCTAACGAGATTGTGTCCGCCTGTGGCCGGGTGGATTGCCCTCCAATATCCAGAATGTCCGCACCCGACTCAACCATGTAGTGAGCCTGAGCGATCGCCGCACCTAGCGTATTAAACTGCCCACCGTCACTAAAGCTATCCGGAGTCGTATTTAATACACCCATGATGTAGGTGCGATCGCCCCAATGAAGCGACTGACCATTTTGAACTGTCCACATAGAGGTTGGTTGATGAAAGGAGGCAGGAGGCAGAGAGCAGAAGAAGGCGAAAGGTGGAGAGTAGAAGTGACGTTTCTTCTGCCTCCTGCCCTCTGCCTTTTGTTTTTTCCAAATTGTAAACGTTTTTTAATTGCCCCGTAGAATCACAGAGAAGCTGGGCACGCTAATGGTTGAGCGTTCTGCGGTGTTTACCGATCCATATTGGAGTCCATATTGGAGCGGTAAGACGCAAAAACCTTCTGCTGTTTTCGTTGAGAGTAATTGTCGGCTTTGAATGCTGTAGCTGTTGCCATATTCATCAGGACATCAACGAACCAAGGAGGTGTGGGCGTCGCCCCAGCCAGGGGGCCATTCCTGCCCCCCGTCCTAATCCCGTGGCTACGGCTATACCAGGATACGTCAGTACTGAGAGGATAGGGATGTAATGCATAAGAATTTCCGGCGTAGGTAGAAATAATTAATTATCCGGACCTGACCGGGCTACCTGCTTTAACTGTGATGGATATACGCATGGTCATCATGGACGCAAATCGACGCAAATTATCGTGTATGCAGGTTAATTTGGTGGCGCTGCTGCTGCTGTTCATCCTGCCGTTTGCGATTGTGGTGTATCAATTAGTGACGGAGATTGATCTGCGGATTGACTTTGCCCAGCAAGAACGGTACGGCAATGCCTATCTGCAACCGCTAGAGCAGCTTTTATCCGATTTACCCAAGAATGAACTGCTGGTTCACCGCTATTTAAGTCAGCGGGGATCGCAAGAGGAGGTAGTTCAATATCAGGCCCAGGTGGATCGGGATGTTGAGGCATTGGCGATCGCCACCCAACCCATCGGCGCGCAACTACAAACGACCGAAGCAGTTCAGACGATTCAGCAAAAGTGGCAGCAGCTTAAGCAGCAGATTGCAAACGCCAGGGCAAACTCCGATGACGATCAGCGAATTCAGCAGCTTCATGCAGGAGTGACGGCTGAGATTCGCCAGTTAATTTCCCAGATCGGGGACACATCTAACCTGGTTCTTGATCCTGAACTGGACAGCTATTACATCATCGACGCGATCGCCCTCCATCTGCCAGAAGGCCAAGACCTGCTGGGGCAACTGTGGCTGTTGGGAGACTATGTGGTGAATCGGCAGGCGCTCACTCCTGACCAGAAGATTCGGTTGACGCTTCTGATGGGGTTGGTGCAGGAAAACATTAATACTACTCGTAACGGATTGGCTATTGCGTTCCGTCATAATGCTACCCAAACGCTTCAACCTGCGTTAGAAGCGCCGTTAAAGGCTGCCGTGACTGCCACCGCAGAATTTTTAGCCACGATTAATCAAGCGATCGCCCAATCCAAAACAGTTCAGGTGCAGCCGATCGCCTACGACCCGGTTGAATATGACCGCAAGGCCCAGGCTGCTCTGGCCGCCAATGTGGCCCTCTGGCAGCAAACATCTATCGAGTTAGACGATCTGTTGCAGCTTCGGACGCAGGCGGCGGTTCGTAAAACCTACACCGTAGAAGCCTTTGCCCTGGTGGTATTGGCCAGTGTGATCTATGTGTTTGTGGCGTTTGGGCGTAATTTAATAGAGCGCAAACGGGGCGATCGCCGTTTGAGTGCTCAATATGCCACGACCCGCATTCTGGCGGAATCGACAACGCTAGATGTGGCTGCCCCTCAGATTTTACAGGCCGTATGCGAGAGCCTGACGTGGGATGCAGGTGAACTGTGGTGCGTCGATGGTCAGGCAAACGTATTGCGGTTTGGATCGGCCTGGTATCGGCCTTCGGCAGACCCACTGGAATTAGAGACCGCTAATCAAAGCCTCACCTTTGCGCCAGGTGTGGGAATGATTGGCAGCGTGTGGCAGGCGGATGAGCCGATTTGGATTCAGGACATTACTCAAGCGCCTGCCGATCTGCGGGGAGAACATGCGGCTCAATTTGGTCTACGAACGGCGTGTGGGTTTCCGGTGCGTCATGGCGATGAAGTGCTGGGCGTTCTGTCCTTTTTCAGTCGGCAGCGGCAACGAACTGACTCGGATCTGCTCACGATGATGGGCGCGATCGGCAGTCAAATCGGCCAATTTATCAAGACGCGACAGGCGGAAGAAGCACTGCGGCAAAGTGAAGGGCTTCAGCGAATGGCGCTGGCGGCGGCGCGGATGGGGGCGTGGGATTGGAACATCGCGACGGGTGAGGAGATTTGGTCGGAAGAGATGGAGCGAATTTTTGGTCTTGAGCCGGGGGCATTTACGGGACGCTATCAAGACTTTTTTCAGTATGTCCATCCTGATGATCGGGTTGTAGTGACTCATGCCCAACGTCAGACGTTAGATGAGGGCGTTGATTACAAGCCGGAATATCGAATTGTGTTGCCCTCTGGGGAGCAACGCTGGGTGACAAGCCGGGGACGCGTGATTCGCGACGAACTGGGTCAACCGCTGCGCCTGACGGGTGTGATTCTGGATATCACGGAACGCAAGCAGGCCGAACTGACGCTGGCCGAAAGCGAACGGCGATTGCAGCAGCAGAGTCAGGCCCTCACGCATCTGGCGCAACATGAGGCGTTATCGGACGGCACGCTAGAGGATGCGCTGCGATTGATTACAGAAATCGCCGCTGAACCACTGGAAGTCGAGCAAGTCGGGATATGGATCTACAACGGCGATCGCTCTGTTTTGCAGTGTGTCGATTTGTATGAACGCAGTGCCGAACGCCATTCCTCAGATCAGGAAATCGCGGCGGCAGATTATCCTCACTATTTTCAGGAATTAGCGGCGGCTCGTGCGATCGCGGCGGATCATGCGCAGGACGATACCAGAGTCGCTGAGTTCTTGGAATCCTGCTTTAAGCCGTCTGGAATTACGTCCGTTCTGGATGCGCCCATTCGGATGGGGGGTGAAATTGTTGGCATTGTGTGTCATGAGCATGTCGGGCCACCCCGCCAGTGGACATTACCGGAACAGCAGTTTGCGGGTTCCATTGCCGATTTTGTGGCGCTGGCGCTGGAAGTGCGGGAGCGCAAACGCACCGAGGAAGCACTGCGGCAGGCGGAGGAAAAATACCGCAGCATTTTTGAAAATGCGGTGACAGGGATCTTCCAAACCACGCCCGATGGTCATTACATCAGTGCCAATCCGGCTCTGGTTCGCATTTACGGTTATGGCTCCATTGCCGACCTGACGGCGCATCTGACAGATATTGGCGGTCAGCTTTATGTTGATCCGAATCGTCGCCACGACTTCATTCGGCTGATGGCCGAACAGGGTGCGGTATCTGATTTTGAATCGCAGGTCTATCGTCGCGATGGCAGCATCATCTGGATTTCAGAAAACGCGCTGGCGGTACGGGATGCTCAGGGAGATCTGCTTTATTACGAAGGCACGGTTGAGGATATTAGCGATCGCAGACAGGCCGAGTCAGCCTTAAAAGAGCGAGAAGAACGCTTCCGGTCGCTGGTGAATAACATCCCTGGTGCCGTTTACCGCTGTGCCTACGACGAAACCTGGACGATGGAGTTCTTGAGTGACGCGATCGAAGACATTGTGGGCTATCCAGCCTCTCACTTTACGCGCGATCGCCTGCTCACCTTTATCGACATCATTCCGCCTGAAGATGCGGTGCGAATCGGGCTGCAAGTGGAGCAAGCGTTGGCTGAACGACGACCCTACATGATTGAATATCGCCTGATCACTGCAAATGGCGATATTCGCTGGGTGTATGAGCAGGGGCAGGGGGTGTTTAGCTCGGAGGGAAGCGTGCTCTGGCTGGATGGCGTGATTTTCGATATCACCGATCGCAAACGCACCGAAGAGGAACTGCAAAAAGCGAAGGAGGCCGCTGAGGAGGCCAATCGCGCTAAGAGCCAGTTTCTCGCCAATATGAGTCACGAGCTGCGAACGCCGCTGAATGCCATCATCGGCTACAGCGAAATGCTTCAGGAGGAAGCCGAGGAACGGGGCTATCAGGCATTTGTGCCTGACCTGGAGAAAGTCTGCGGGGCCGGAAAACATCTGCTGTCTCTAATTAATGACATTCTCGATATTTCTAAGATCGAAGCGGGCAAGATGGATCTCTATATCGAGACCTTTGATATTGCCCAACTCGTGTATGAGGTGGAAACGACGATTCAACCGCTGGCCGAAAAGAATACCAATCTGCTGCGGATAGAGTGCGATCGCGCGATTGGCACGATGCACACGGATCTCACAAAAGTGCGTCAGGTGTTGCTTAATCTGCTGAGCAATGCCGCTAAGTTTACGCAGCAAGGGATGATTACGCTGACGGTGGAGCGGGAAGAGGGTGTGGGGTGTGAGGTGTGGGGTGTGGATGGAGGAGATGGGAGAGATGGGGGAGATCAGGGGCAAACTGATTTAGGGTTTCAGGGAGTGTCTGCGGCACAGGTTGTGTTTCGGGTCACGGATACGGGCATTGGAATGACGCTGAACCAGATGCAGCGGGTGTTCCAGGCATTCATTCAGGCAGATGCATCAACGACGCGTCGATACGGCGGCACAGGGCTGGGCTTGGCGATCAGCCGTCGGTTTTGCCAGATGATGGGGGGTGACATCACGGTTCACAGTGATCTTGGGCGAGGCTCCACGTTTACAGTGCGCTTGCCGCTGGAGTGGACGAATCAACCGAGTGAGAAGGTGCTGCCGTCCTATGATGCGGACGCTGGTATTGGCTTGCTGGATCGGATGAATCGGTCTAAGCAGACGGTGCTGGTGATTGATGATGATCCAACCGTGCGAGAACTGGTTGCTCGCCAGTTGAGTAAGGAAGGCTTCCAGATTGAACAGGCGGCAACAGGTGATGAAGGGTTAGAACTGGCTCGTCAACTTCGTCCTGACGCTATCACGCTGGACGTGCTGCTGCCGAATATGGATGGTTGGAGCGTCCTCTCGGCCCTGAAGGCCGATCCTGAACTGGCGGATATCCCGGTAGTGGTGATGACCATTGTGGATGACAAAAATCGTGGCTTTGCGTTGGGTGCATCTGACTATTTGACCAAGCCTGTTGACTACAAACGATTAGCTAATCTGCTGCGGGACTATCGTCCGTCTCACCCGTCCAGTCAGGAGGCGATCGCCAAGGTTTTAGTGATCGAAGACGACGCGCCGACCCGCGACATGTTTAGACGGATCTTCGAAAAAGAGCGTTGGATAGTGATGGAGGCCGAGAATGGACGGTTTGGCTTAGAACAGATGACGACTTGTCAGCCCGATCTGATTTTGTTGGATCTGATGATGCCTGAAATGAATGGATTCCAATTCATCACGGCGCTGCGGCAAAACCCGCAATGGCGATCGCTGCCCATCATCGTCGTGACGGCGATGGATCTGACCCTAGCCGACCACCTCCACCTGAATGGTTACGTGGAACAAATTTTGCAAAAGGAAACCTGTAGCCGCGATCAGCTGCTTCAGGAGATCCGAGAGTTAGTCCTTACGTGTATTCGCCATCGACAGCACATCACTAGAGAGACAGTACTATGACATCCCTTCGAGGGCGCATACTCGTGGTAGATGATGAGATTGCAACGCGTCTCCACGTCTCCCGTCAGCTTCAGCAGCACAATTACACGGTCGATACGGCAGAAAACGGTACCCAGGCGTTGGATATGCTGCGATCGCAGTCCTTTGACCTGGTCTTGCTGGATATCGTCATGCCCGATATCAGCGGCTATCGCATCCTGGAACTGCTCAAAACCGATGTAGATCTGAACTCGATTCCAGTAGTCATGATCTCGGTGATCGATGATCTAGAGGGCGTGGTGCGCTGCATTCAGCTTGGCGCAGAGGATTACCTGTTTAAGCCGCTCAATCCCATTCTGCTGATTGCGCGAGTAAGCGCCTGCCTGGAACGTAAGCGCCTGCGTGATCAAGAGCAAGCCTATCTAAAACAGCTCCAGGCGGAAAAAGAACTGGCCGAAGCGGCAAATCTGGCGAAGAGTGCATTTCTCGCCAACATGAGCCACGAACTGCGAACGCCGCTCAACGCCATCATTGGCTACAGCGAAATCCTGCAAGAAGATATTCGGGCGGATGGCTATACCGAATTCATTCCCGACCTGGAAAAAATTCAGCTTTCCGGCAAACATCTGTTGGGATTAATCAACGACATCCTCGATA
>DATNPS010000100.1:0-4101 GCA_036703095.1 Crinalium sp.
CGCAAAAACCGCAATTAGTGGCAGCACAAGCTCGCCGCAGGCGAGCTTGTGCTGCCACTAATTTGCATTCTGAGAATTGCTGGGATGGGGGAATGAGGAGTCAGGAGTCAGGAGCTATCCAAGCGTTCTTCTGGCTCCTGACTCCTGACTCCTGGCTCCTTCTTTCTAATGTGTCCACCGTGCCCGGAAGCCCCGCGCATCAATGTGGCTGAGATGCGGGAATTTTTTGTAACGTCCCAGACCACCGGGCCACCAGGGATCAAGCGCCCAGTAGAGTTGATTGCCTGTTAAGCCCTCGCAGTAGAAGTCGATCGCATCTCCTACGATGTGACGGCTGCGTGATGCGCCACCGACGCGACGGTTGATCTCAGCGGGACGATACCAACTGGTAATTCGGAATGGGCGACCAATGCGATCGCGAGCCTGTTGAGCCAGTCGCGCAATTCTGACCATCGCATCGACCGTGGCTTGATTGGGGGGCATCCGGCTACCACCCTGAGTCGCTTCTGCCCAGGTAAAGCTGCCGTTGGGAATGATCGTGGCGTGAATTTGAATATTATGGGGAGTCCATTTAGCTGGACGGGCTGGAAGCGGAGCAGATTCGGGTTTGGGAGGGGCGTCTTGCGAGTCGCGTCGGGCCGTTTCCATGCGGCGGAGATCGTCTAGCAGCGATTGGAGGGTTTTGTCGCGAGCATCCAGGCCACGCCAGAGCTGCACTAACCGAATCAACGCTTCCCGCTGTTGCTCATTTTCCTGATACGAGGAGGGAATGCGTTTGATGAATTCCAGTAATTGGCGATCGAGCTGACGGGCGGCGTCGGCTAGGGCTTCGCGATCGGGATTGGTGCTCATCAAGACTTGAGAGTTGATGCCCAGATTGGTGAGGGCTGTGGCGCGGGAATCGAGTCCGCGCCAAATCCGAAAGGCTTCCGTCAGGGCATTGCGCTGTTCACCTTTGCCTTGATAGAACTGAGGAATGCGCTGGGCAAAGGCGACGAGGGCTGGATCAACCAGCTCAATTTTTTGGCTGGGCTGGACAGAGTCTTCATCTTTGAGGGAGGCGATCGCTTCTTCGCGTGAATCCAACTGCCGCCAGAGCTGCACTAACCGCAGCAAGGCTTCTCGCTGGTGGGGGTATCCGGCGTAGTAGGGCGAGACCTGCTGAATAAATTGCAGCAGTGGGCGATCGAGATAGGCTTCATCCACTTCTTCAGCGGTAGAAACTGCTGTAGTTGACAGGCTGGAGAGCGCTGGACTGCTAGGAGTTGTCTTAAGCGAGGCGATCGCCTCCTCCCGGTTATCGAGCTTACGCCAGAGCCGCACGGCTTCCAGTAAGGCATCTCGTTGAGCGGGTAGATTTTGGTAGTAGCGGGAGACGCGATCGACAAACGACAGCAGCGCTTTATCCAGAAAGCTGAGATTCTGGGGCAGGTTGTCAGCGCGGTAATCAAACGCTAAATCGTCCAGATAGGCTTGTCGGAGTGTGGCGTAATCCGTCGCTTCCAGAAGTGCTGCGGTGGTGTCTTGGGCGGGAGGCGTGTAGCCTTCTGCAATTTCCTGAAGCAGGCGATCGCTGTAGCGGGCATCCGTATCATTCCACAAATCATTGGCCTGCCAGCCCTGAGCCGTCAAGGCGCTGGTGATACTGCGAATGGTATTGGCCGCATACTGCACCTGTTCGGGAAAGGTGTTGACCTGGTCGGGGGGAATGCGATTGATGGGCGCGATGCCTAATCCAGTTTCGCCATCGGTCAACGGCTGGCTTTTGTGTGCTGCGTAAAGTGCAGCCAGGATGGACTTATGGATTCCCGTTCGGGCCGCTTCAATCAAATAGTAGTAGTTGCGCTGATCTTCGGTCAGTTCTGTCATAGCTACCCTTCAATGCTTTCCCACTCTGTATATTAGTTTGGGGAGAGTGTGCCCGCCGAGGCGCAATCTCCCCAATTGGGTTTGTAATGATTTGGCTGGTGGATTTAATAAAACCCACAACTTAATTTTGGAACGTGCGGCATTGCCGCACGTTCCAAAATTAAAAATTTGGTTTTAATTTATCCATGCTCTTTTTTGTTTATTCGCCTACTTGCGTGATCGAATGACTCCTAGCTTATTACAAGGGTTAATCCCTGATTCCTTCAAAACTATACGCTTAGTTGCCACCGATATGGATGGCACGCTAACTAAATCTGGTAAATTTACGCCCGTCTTGCTGCAATCGTTAACAGACTTAGCGGTGGCGGGAATTCAAGTCCTGGTGGTGACGGGGCGATCGGCGGGTTGGGTGAATGGCGTGGTGAGCTATCTGCCGATTGTGGGAGCGATCGCTGAAAATGGCGGGTTATTCTACAGCCATGCGGAACAGGAGCCGGAACCGCTTATTGCTCTGCCCGACATCGGGGAGTATCGTCGGCAGCTCCATCAGATATTTCAGCACCTCCAAACCCGCTTTCCGCAGATTCGGGAAGCGACCGACAACCGATTTCGCATTACCGACTGGACGTTTGATGTGCATGGGCTGAGTCTGAATGACCTTCAGGAGATGCAATCGCTGTGTCGAGAGCAGGGGTGGGGATTTACCTACAGCACGGTACAGTGCCACATTAAAGCGCTGGAGCAGGAGAAGGCACCAGGATTGCAGAAAGTCTTGCAACAGTATTTCCCAGAGTACGCGCTTGAGCAGGTGATCACCGTAGGCGATAGCCCGAATGATGAGAGTTTGTTTAATGCCGATCGCTTTCCCGTCTCAGTCGGTGTAGCGAATGTGCTGCATTACATCGATCAGCTTCAGTATCGACCTGCCTATGTGACTCAGGCGGAGGAAGTTCAGGGATTTCGTGAACTGGCGGATTTGCTGGTGCGATCGCGTTTGAGTCATCCACCTCGCTAACTGTCATCTATGTAATGTCGTCCCTCTAAAGGTTCGCTAATCTGAAAGTACCGAAATCTCGTTTTCACTGATCCAAGCGACTTTATGAGCAATCCAGTTTCCCGTAACCCGGTGCTTTTAATTCACGGTATTGACGATACGGTTGCTCTGTTTACGCCCATGACAGCCTACCTACAGAAGCAGGGGTGGTCGGTTCACAGCTTAGATTTGATTCCCAACAACGGGAATGAAGGACTCGACGTATTGGCCCAACAGGTGGCCAACTATGTCGATCGCACCTTTGCGCCAGATCAACCCCTCGATCTGGTCGGCTTTAGCATGGGTGGAATTGTCAGCCGCTATTACGTGCAGCGATTGGGAGGGATCGATCGCGTGCAGCGGTTCGTCACCATCTCGTCCCCTCATAACGGAACCTGGACAGGTTATCTCCGCTTCAATCCGGGCTGTAAGCAGATGTGTCGAAACAGCCTGTTTTTGCAGGACTTAAACCGGGATGCGGCCATGCTCAACCAGATTAACTTCACCTCCCTCTGGACACCGATGGATTTGATGATCGTTCCGGCCAACAGTTCCAGGCTGCCCGTTGGGCGCGAAGTGGTTCTGCCTGTTGCGGGACATGCGTGGATGGTGAGCGATCCGAGAGCCTTGCAGGAAGTCGCGAATGCGCTATCGGAGCCGATCAGGAGCGATCGCCAATTTGGGTATATTCCACTTCCCCAAAAATAGCGGCGGCATGGCGGTAAAACTTAAATTCCAGCAGATTGGAAAACGGATCTTCTAGAAAGAAGGTGCGATGTTCTAACGGTAGACCGACAAACCGCTCTTTGGGCGACTGGTAAAATTTCAAGCTTTTGCGCTGCGATCGCTCCAACAACGCATCCCAATCGGACTCCGCTGTAAAAATCAGCCCGAAATGCCGGGGATAAATGCCCCGCTGTGGCGTTATGGGTTCATGGGTTAGATGGGCCACCAATTGATGCCCGCAAAGATTCAAAATCACGGAATTCGCATTTTCGCGACCCACGCTACAGCCTAACCCATTGGCATAAAACTCTTTCGTCTGAGGAATATTGGCGACTGGAAAAGCCAGATGGAATACTGTTGGTTGCATGATTCGTAGATGGCTGAGAATTTGCTTCTGAGCATAGCAAGTTATCGAAAACTCTTCTCTTACAGCGATGCTCTCGTGAGTAAACCACAGTTGTGTGTTTGGGAGG
>DATNPS010000101.1:0-17366 GCA_036703095.1 Crinalium sp.
GTATGCAGCGAGTTGACGGTGATGCGCATCCGGGGTTTGGCAATGAACCAGATAGGAGAAACCCAAATCCCGTGGTCATTCATCAACGTTCTAGCATAAAGCTTAGGATTGATATCGGACGGCAAAATGACCGGAACCACGTTTGTTTCACCGATCGCTTCAAAGCCCTGCTCAATCAGGCGAGCGCGCAAGTAGGCAGTATTTTCCTGCAAGGTTTTAACCAGCTCTGGATGTTGACGCACCTGACGAATGCTTTCCAGCGCGGCAGCGGTGGTGGGAGCAGGTAACGAGATCGTGCCGATCGAAGTGGGCGATACGTTGAGCAATGGCTTTAGCTCCGCTACAGGGCTGCTAATCGCTGCACCTGCCGATGCCGCAAATTTCGAAAACGTGGTCATGATCAGCGGAATGACACCCCGATCGAGTGCATCTTGAGGCAGCAGGCCATAGTGCTCATAGATGCCTCGGCCTGTCGCACCCAAAGCACCACTGGCATGGGCTTCATCCATCACCAGCACACTGCCTTCATGGTTAGAGAGGATGTCGATCATTTCGGGCAGAGGTGCGATGTCGCCATCCATTGAAAAGACAGCATCAGAAACAACCATGATGCGATCATCTGGACGGGCATAGCGCTGAAGTTTGCGAGCCAGGTCTTCCATGTCGCAGTGACGGTAGGCTCTCACCCGAACGCGGGGGCTGTGACCAAACAGCTTACCGGAACGAGTACCCGCATTAGCGATCGCCGAGACAATGCAACCGTGGTTAAGGACATCGGTCAGGATCAGCGTCTCACGGGTATGTTGGAAACCGGGGACGGGAATCGCCAGATGGCAGAAGGCATCCATCAACGCCTGCATCGCCATCCAGGCATTTAGAAATAGCTGCGTATGGGGTAAATGCTTAAATGCTGAGATTTCGTCTTCAAGCTGGCGGTGTAGATCAATTCGGCCACTCAAGACCGAGCACGAGCTATTAGACGTTCCATATTGTAAGATGGCATCGATTGCCGCCTTTTGCACCGATTCATTTTGCACCAAGCCTAAAACATCGTTGGTGCAAAAGGTTAGAACCGTGTGATGTCTGCCTGTTTTGGTATCTTCAATTTCAACCAGGTTGCCCTGTTTTCGATGGCATATGTACTCGTCGGGATCAAGCCCACTCTCGTACCAGCGCTGAACATATTCTTGAACAACTTGCACAGTAAACTCCCCTCACCTTATTTCTTAAGTCGCTTAACGCCTCTAGCCCAACAACATCATTGGTTTTAACCAGAAAAAGCTTCTGATTTCATCCAACGCTGAATGAGAGAGACATCCACAACTTTGATTGTGACATCGAACCCATTCTTGCGCGAACCTCAGTGTGAACTGAACGTCGCTTCTACGGTTTTGCCCCGGTCGGCAAAGGCAGATTGAGCATTCAGCCATCAGATTCGTCAATTGATTGAACTGTCTGAGGCCGACTCAACTTGATTAGAGATGATTGCTCTGGGTAAAGGAATATCTCCTTGAAAATCGCCAGCGCGGTTACTCTGTAATTGACTTGATTGTTGCATAAATTGTTCATATTGCCGGACGACTAACCTCTGAAGGGCTATAATTGCTGGGTTTATCTCAACGTAGCGGCGATCGCGATTGGCATCATAGGTGCGCTGTTCGCTCTCCATCATGGCCACGTCCTGATTCAGGAATTTCATAAAGACGAAATTTAAGATGAACGGCACCAGCACGGGTTTGATCCAGTCAAGTAGCCATCTGGGCAGCGGCAGCCGCAGAAATAGCAGCGAAAAGGAGCGAGTTTCACGTGGCCCCACTGGAAGGCGCATCAAATGAAGAGACGAGATGCCCTCAAGGCTGCTGTGGTAGTGAGGATAGCGGTAGTCTACCGTTACGGTTCGGGTGGTTACGCCGTTTGCCTCCGTGCTCAGTCCTAAAAATTTAGACATCCAGCCCTGGTAATTCACTCGGTATTGAGCGCAGACCGAACCGTCTGTCTCTTTTAAGCTCAGCAATACGGGGTCAAACCAGCCCTGGAGATCTTTGTGAAGAAATCCATGAAACACGTCCATCGTATTTTCGTTGCAGATGGAAAAATGGGCCTTAAAATGTCCTGTAATGGGAATTGCCGTCCATCTTGGATCGTCGTACTCCGAAATTTGCGGGAATGGAGCGGTTTCGGCCAACGCTGAATCCCCCGGAAACACCCAAATGATGCCATACTCTTCTCGAACCGGATAGCTGCGAGCCTGAGCGCAGGGTAGCTTTTGGCCTTTCGGAAAGTAAGGGATGCTAACACACTGACCGTCGGTACCAAATTCCCAACCGTGGTATGGGCATACCAGGTGTTCGCCATGCACCTCTCCATTGTGGAGGGCTACCCCTTTGTGAGGGCAGGCGTCTTCTAGCGCATGAGCATGACCGTCTGTATCGCGGTAGAGGGCGATCGCCTGATTCCACACCATCACGGGTTTGATTTGCCCCGCTTTGAGCATGTTTGCCCAGGAAACCGGATACCAATGATTTGCATTAATGCCGACCTCACGCACCGAATTGCGAACGGTCTGCCCCTTTAAACTTGTCGCCAATTCCATCTGTTTTGCCTTTACCTCTGGTGAAACCTTAAGGTGTTTAAGCTTGAATCTTATAGCTAAAGCCTGCCCATTTTGGAATTAGAAATTCTCCAGTGAAAGTTGGTTTACGGGAACATATTTATTTAGCCTTCGACACCTCTATAAAGTCAATCTACTCATCGGCTATTTCCTCAAACCTGCCTGAGTATTGAATCTTCTAAAACATTGGCTCTAAAGATCATAGATACAGTAAACCAAACGTTCTGGAGCCAACGGGGTCAGGCCAGGTCATCAGGTTTATGACCCGGAATGCGCCTGTAGTGCATTGTTTCAGTAAATCCCGAAAGAGATTGCATCAAATTTGACGTGATTCTGCGAATGGTTGTACTGTGATTTGGGACTAATGCGCTGGGCCTCACTCCAGCCCATCATTCCGAAATTGCCAGACTGCGACAGGTGGTTAATGTTTGTAGAGGGTTTGTGACGTACAAATATAGGAAATCAGCAGAATTTTCGAATGGGCATTGCCCATCTTAAACGATGCCGATACCGTTCGTGTTATTCCCAATGAGCGTGGCAGCATTGATACGTTTGAGCCAAACTTTTGAGCCAAATTTGATAGTTCTTTAGGTGTTCTTTTATGTGGCCCGCTAGCAAGGCATCTCTCACGGAGGCTGAAACCTTACCTCCCAAGCAAACCTCCAAATTTCTGGTGCTACTGGCGGCAGGCTGTTTAACAACAATGACAGGCGGAATTGTGGCACCCGTTCTGCCAGAAATGATTCAAGAGCTTCACCTGATCAATTCACCCTGGTCGGGGATGTTGGTGAGCACCCATGCCCTTACCTCGGCCCTTTGCACCCCTCTGTTGGGAATTTTGGCCGATCGCGTTGGCAAATTGAAGGTGATGATTCCAGCGCTAATCTGCTACACCATTTTTGGCGTTTTGGGTGCGTTCATTCCACAATTGCTGCCGCTGCTGTTGCTTCGAGGCCTACTGGGTGCAGCCAGTGGCGGTGTAGCGGCGGCCAGCATTGGCCTATTGGGAAATTTGTATGAAGGAGAGGCGCGATCGCGGGTTTTAGGCTATGCCACCAGCGCCATGACGACAGCCTCGATTATGATTCCCATTGTCGGTGGATGGGTGGGCGCGGTTCACTGGCAGCACGCGTTTTATCTGTACGCATTGGGATTACCCTTAGCCTTTGCCGCCAGCATCGTGTTGCGCGATGAGTCGTCGCAACATGCCTCCATTCTGGATGTTGCGGGGCAACGGGGACAACTGGGAGAGCTGGTGCGCAATCCTAAAGTGCTCAGGCTGTATTTGATCCTGGCACTGGCAGCAACGGTTGTCTACGCAGTCGTCATTTATACTCCGATTTATCTGAAGGAGACGATCGGCGCGGGGCCTGAGCTAAACGGAATTGTGTTGGGTGTGCGGGCGATCGGGGCGGCGATTGTTTCTGCGATCGGGTCGGCCTGGTTGGCTCGGATGATTGGTACCCGACAGGCGATCGCCTTTGGCTTTGTCCTGATGGGGGCGATGCTGTTCACAATTCCCTTCCTGACGGATTTAAGATACATCATGCCGACTGCCGTTCTCTTTGGGGTCGGGTTTGGCATCATTACGCCAAATACTTATAACTTGCTGGCAGGTTTAGCTCCTGCTGAAGTGCGAGCCAGCGTTTTGGCGATCGGGACGGGAGCGAATTCGCTAGGCCAGTTCATTTCACCGATCGTTTTAGGCCCCATCTGGAAAACGTTTGGGTTACCTGCCGTGTTTTACCTTTCGGCAGGGTTGGCGGTCTTTATGGGCATTTTGAATTTGCTGGACAGTCGGCAGGAGGACTAACTGTCCTTTGAACTTATGAAACGTTCAGTTTTTCGCGTCGTTAAGCATGAAGTTTTAATCGCTTCATGCTTTCTGCTCTGGGGAATCGCTTTAAGAATTTATCAATTTCCAAATGTTCCTCCGGGACTAAACCAAGATGAAGCGGCGATCGCCTATGAAGCATATTCGCTGTTGTTAACAGGTGCAGATCGGTGGGGGAATCCGCTTCCGGTTTACTTTCCAGCATGGGGTTCAGGACAAAATGTTCTTTATGCCTATTTATCAATTCCAATCGTTTGGCTTTTCGGGTTAAATTCGTTCTCAGCTCGTGCCGTTAACCTACTGTTTGGACTATTGTTATTGCCTCTGCAATACGTTTGCACAAAGCGAATGTATGGCCGAACGATTGCGCTTGCTGCAACAAGTCTAACGGCTATCCTACCCTGGCATGTTATGTTGTCTCGCTGGGGACTTGAAGCTAACTTATTTCCTTTTTTTCTATTATTAGGAACTTATACAGTCTCACTGGCACTCACCGATCATTCTCGTAAGGTAACAAGAATCTTTGCCCTCATTCCGTGGGCAATTAGTTTTTATGCCTATGGTGTAGCTTTAATCATTTTGCCAACTCTGCTTTTGCTGGTAGCCCTTAGTTATCGTAAGGATATCTTGAAAAAAAGAGGGCAATGGTTAACAGCAATTCTGCTCTTTCTATTGATAGTTTTCCCCTTGATAGCTTTTGCTATCAAAAATAATTTACTGCATCGAGATTTGGGATTTGAGAAGTTTTTGCCATTTAGCATTCCGCTACTACCCTCGCAGCGATTAGCCCAAGTTTCCGGGGACAATTTAGTCGAAAGGCTGTCTACCAATATTCAATTTTTACTGGGTGGATTTGAGGATGGATTGATTTGGAACTCAATTCCTGAATTTCCACCGTTACTCATGATCGCATTTCCATTTTTAGGAATCGGATTTATAGCCTTAATAAGGCAATTTCTATTAACTAAAAAAGCCGATTTATTTTTACTTTTGTTAATCTCGTGTATACCGCTTTTCTTGCTCATTGAGTTAAATGTGAATCGAGCAAATGCTATTTTTATTCCCATTATTGGAATTTCAACAATCGGTTTTTTTGAGCTTTTTAATGCTATAGCCCTCGCCACATCTATTGTGGTATTGAAAAACCAAGGGGATGGGGAGATTGCGCCCCCAGCCAGGGGTTCCCTACCTGCACTCCGTCCTAATACCAGTGACTACGGCTATGTTTCACTAACATCATTCACGTCTTTAAGAAATACCCTGGCCTTATCTGTAGCCGGATGGCTTTTGGTTAGCAGTCTCTACTTCTCAAACTATTACTTTCAAAACTATCCTGATTCTATTAGTTATGCATTTAACGCTGGATTAGAGAACGCCCTTGATAAAACGGTAGAACTCAGTAAAGAGAAGGAAAAAATTCTGATTTCACAACGGCTTTCAAAATCATTGCCTTATATTTATATCCTCTTTTATTTCAAGCAAGATCCCCGAATATTTCAGGCCAATAGTAATTACATGGTCAATGAGAAGGGGGGATTTGAAGTTCGTCGTTTCGATCGCTTTTACTTCAAACAGGAATGGCTTTCTCTACAACCCAAAGAGACGTTCATCTATCTAATTAAAAAAGGCGATCGCCCGCCCTGTAAAAATTCCAACCTTTTGTATAAAGACCGTGAATGGCGCGTTGGTCGATGTGGTTAGTACAACCTGAGACTGACAGTCGGAGCTTAGGAGCGTGAATTTAATAAAACCCAAAACTTAATTTTGGAAAGTGTGGCTGAGCCACACTTTCCAAAATTAAAAATTTGGTTCTAATCTATCCATGATCCTTACATGTACATCGCGCGACAAGCTCCGACCATCAAATCTGCGTTATCTCATCATGGCCTCAAATTGCTTTTCCCAGGTTTCATGATTGCCTCTGGCCACCTGAACTACAGGAGAAAGTGACAGAATGGTGCAGACCAGCCAGTTCACAAACGACATGGGAAACCGCATCGGTCTGGCAATATCGAGAAACAGAACCACCCGGTAGCCATCGGTGTCATTCCAGACTTCATGGGGGAAGGTATCATCAAACATCAGGCTTTTGCCTTCTTCCCAGTAGGCAATCTGGTCACAGATGCGAATGCGGCAAGCCGTGCGAGGTTCAGGTACTTTTAGACCCAGATGATAGCGAATTAGCCCCTTGTGTTTGCCATAGTGTTCGGGAATGTGTTTACCGGGAGCCAGGATGGAAAAGAAGGCCACTTTTAACCCCGGAATTTTTTTCAGCAGCTTCGTGGTTTCAGGACAGCGATCGCAATTTTTCTTAGACCTGAACCCAAACGCGAAAAAGAAGTATGTCTTCCAAAGATTGTCATTGGCGATGCGATGCTGACGGGGGGAAATGTCCTGAAAATTAGGCAACTCGTCTGCGTATTCCATCACCCGGTCTAGCTCCTGGCGAATCACCTTCCAGTTAGCTTCCAGTTCCTTTGACCAGGGAAATTGTTCAGGCTGGAAAAAGATAGAGTTCCCTACTTTTGAATAAGCAGGAACCAGACTTTCCAGATATTTGATGGTTTTGATTAACCATTCGCTAAAGAACCCTTTCATTCACATCCTCACAAGATCACGAATTCTCATTATAGGAATCCAGCCATTCTCACGATGCAAATCAGTGGTGATGCAGACTCGCCACCGATAGAGGGTTTTGCGCGCCCAACGGGTGCACAAAACCCGCCATCAGTGGCGAAATGAGAACAGCTGCATTCTGGAGATTACTTCCAGAGTCATATAGCCTCACGCATTCAGATTAGGACAAGGGGATGTGAGAACAGTACCCCACAGAAGGGGTTCCCCCTGCACCCCGACCTAACGTTAATGCGTAGAGCCATAGCTATAGCCACATTGATTAAGACATTTGCACCTTGTCCTAATTTAGATGGCTGTGGCTATCCTACGCTTGCCCCAACCGATTGCTCTTCTAACCGAACTTCCTGCTGCACACTCAGGCCAGACAGGAAGCGACGGTCTTCACTAATGTGGGGAAATTTAAGCTGCGATTCAGGAATGCCGCGCTTTAGCAACCGTTGGCGAATGATGGCGAAGCTACCGGGTTCCAAAATTCGCAATCGTGGGGGTGGCACCTGATCACGTCGCTTAACCTCGTAGGACACATGAATCTCCTTGAGGCGTTGATCAAATTTCTCTAAAAATGCGCGGGGATTCACCAGCGTGTGACCAGGAGCAAGCTCAATGTTCACGAGGTAAGGCGCGGGAACCACATCCTCCAATAATGTAATGCAGAAATTTTCCAGTGAAACGCTGAAATCTTGCTGGAGTAGTTGCATGACCTGAGTGGCGTGGAACTCCGTTGTTTTTTCGGTGGTTGACGACAGCAGGCCGCCCAATCGATGTCGAAACGATAGCAGTGGCGCTTTCTCGTAGAAGCCCAGCACTTCAACCACATCGCCAATGTCATAGCGATACAGACCGCTGTAGTTCGTCACCAGAATGCGGTAGTACCGACCGGGTGTGACTTCTTCAGCCAACAGCGTCTTCGGATTCGGGGATTCCCACTGGTCTTCGGGAATGAATTCAAAAAATCCACTTTCGATCGCCAGAATGGCACCATCCGTATTGAGGTCGTGGTAGACCCCAAAGGTAGCCTCAGCAGACGCATAGATACCACCGAAAACAGGCGTGTCACCAAAGTAGGTGGGAAAGCGCTCAAAGTAAAAATCTGATGTCCCCCCCCGCGCGGTGATGATAAAGGACAGGCTTGGCCAAGCCAGTTTTGGAGTGAGGCGGCCTTCAGTTTTCAGGATTTGACGAAGTTCGGCGGCTCGTTTAGGAGCAGGTGACCACATTTTTTCGAGCTTGATTCGCAGTTCAGGTTCCAGGTTGAGCCAGGGGGCGATCGCCCCCGTTTCCAAATCGT
The DNA here is from genome assembly GCA_036703095.1 of Crinalium sp. GTDB lineage: Bacteria > Cyanobacteriota > Cyanobacteriia > Elainellales > Elainellaceae > DATNPS01. Next base: position 8,371 of record DATNPS010000101.1, read on the forward strand.
TGATCAAATCCTCGGCATAGCATTCCAGATAATCGCACAGCCGCAGAGCCAACACCGGAAAATTTGCGCCCACGACTGCCATATCGCGATCGCGCAGGGCAAACAGCAAACAGAGATAGTGACGCGCCAGACTATCGCTCGCCTGAAGCGCCTCAAACGGTTGGGCAAAGACCTGACGATAAAAGGGGGTGCTTTGACGCAAATTGCCAACGCTAACGGGGCCATATTCAATTCCGGCACTGGTGCGTCCCAAAAGCTGTACAGAACTAGTTAACAGCATCTTGCCAATCTGCAACCCCCGCTTATGAGTGGCAGCCGCGACAAATCCCATGCTGGCACGGTTGGCGCGCTGAAGGGCATTGCGCGATCGCACCGTCACCGGAATCAGCTTTTGTTTCCCGGTCGAGCCACTGGTCAGGTTTAAGTAGATCACCGGATCAGGCGTCATGACATTCGGTTCACCCTGAGCCACTCTGGTTGTGTAAGATTCGTAGCTGCTGTAGGGTAATATGGGTACTTGTGCGCGAAATTCGTCAATCGTTTTAATATTAGCTAAACCAAAATCGCGCCCCAGAGCCGTGTTTGCATGGGCGCGAATGAGCGTTTTCAAAAATTTTTCTTGAACTGCTGCTGTTCGGCGAGTTTTGCGAATAAAATCTGCCCTTGCCCAGCCAATAACGGCTGTCAACAGCGGAAATACTAAGCTTTTCATGGAATTACAGCCTCACACCACTACACACATGCGCCAGCATTCTGGCACAAATCGATACATTAAGAAGACAGTTATAGCAAATCCCAGGTGAACGAATGGTATGAGCGACAGTACGCGTGATTTATCTATAGCTGTAGCCACATGGGTTTAGGGTAAAAACCAAAAGGAGCTGGGGCAAAGCTCCCAGTCAGGGGTTACCCCCTTATACCCCGTCTTAATCCAAATGGCTATGACTATAATCGGCACCAGAGCCGTATTTAAGGGCATCTAACCAGCGCTGAACGTAGTACTGTCTCGCAGGAGGCCATGTTTTAGCCCACAGGTTCAACGGCTGGGCCATTGAGTAAAGGGCTGTATAGCCACCCAGATTGGCATAGTGCCACATCCATTCTAAAAGGGCAGGTAGGCCAACGTGGGGAATAATTTTGAACACTAGCGCAGGATGGGCGATCGACGTTTTAACCAGCGTTTGAAACAAAGCTGGAAACTGTACGACATCCTGAAGAAACGGTTTCAACACGTCATCGCCAAGCTGCTCCATCTCGTGAAACACGGCTGACAGCAGTTGATTCACCTGAGCGGGTGAAACGGTCTGATGGGGACCCGCGCTCATGGCTTTTTGAAACAGCCAGGTGACAGACAGATTGGGCTGATAGGGCTGAAGCCATCCCAACGATGTGCGATCGAGCAAATCTGCATCCAGCGCTGCATGAATGCCATTCGTCAGCCGTTTAAGATGCCGCACCATGGAGCCAAATCCACCAAAACTTAGCGGCGACTGGCTACCGCTACTGTCGCCCATCGGCAGCATTCGATTCCATTTGAACTGAAGGGGACTGTTGCGATAGCAGGGAAAAAATCCGAAGAGCGATCGCTGAATTTGCAGTTGTTCCAACTCCACCCCTTGATATCCCGGCATCAGCGTCAGGTAGTCTTCAAATAACCGTTCCAAACTGAGACGAGGAGTGGGCGACGAGGGGGAGCGATCGCCCTGCATGTCTACATAGGTAAACAGATAGGTCGTGCGGCCATCGCGCGCCGGAAACGCTTCCCAGAAATATTGATACTGGTCTTGCATCGGAGTAAACGACAGCAGCAAATCACCCGTTTCGTTCGCCGGAAATCCTTTAGCGCAGGTGCCCACCACCAGACAAACCGCATCTGGCCGTTGCCCTGCTCTGGCCTGCCGAACAATCGGCGAAAAATGCCCCATCGCATCTAGCAGCAAGCGCGTCTTAAATACCTGACCCGCCTGAACCATCACCCCATCGGGATGAACCGTTGCCCGTTCAAACGGCGTATGTTCAAACAACTGCCCCCCCGCTGCCAAAAATTTAGCCTTCAGGGTATCGAGTAAGAAAACGGGGTCTACTCCAATGTTCAAGACATCCTGAACCCACAGTTCGATCCCATTGTGAAAGCCAATACGGGCGGGATTGTATTGGGTGGCGATCGCCTGTTCCAGTTCAGCATGAGACAGCAACCCCATCTCCACAAACGTGTTTAGCTCTTGGCGCGAGATATTCCACTCTTGCTCACGTCCTCGCAAAATCCCCCGCTCCAGCAGGGCAACCTTCCATCCTCGCTGGGCCAACGCCGCACCAATTAAAATCCCCAGTGTCCCACCACACACCACCACATCCCAATCTACCGAACCGATTGGGTCAGGGCTTTCCGTCACAACCTCAATCAGCGGCAAGGAATTTTGCTGGTAATCAGTCCACAAGCGATCGGCACGACGCAATCCACCCAATGCATCGCCCGGTAAAGACGAAAGAACGGTTTCAGTTAGGCTCATAGGAGATATGATACCAAGCTTGGTTTTAGGTGTTGGGTGTTGGGTGGGGAAGATGAGGAAGATGGGGGAGATGGGGGAGAAGTTTTTTACACGGTGGGTCGTTGAGTGAATACCCGCACTGAGGCAATGCGAAGCGCTTTTTGTGGCTCATCATGAACACCTTGCGGAAGGGGTTTGGGGAGCGCCGCTCGCTCCCCAATGGGGGTCTGGGGGCTTGCCCCCAGAGAGATTAACCACTCAGCAACCCAAACTTCAAAAATCAGCGAGCCTACTTGGCATCCTGTTAATACGCTTTACCTCGATACTTTCGAACCGGGGGCGGTTCGTCATCAGGAGGCAGCTTATCCGGTTTAGGAAGCGGCTCTAAATCCTTAAACGAGTTATCTTCACCTGGCTCAGGCGGCAGTTGATTTGAGGAACCCGCCGATTTATCCGAACGTCCGGGTAGCTGAACCCCATTCATCCACTTAGAGAGCAGCGATCGCTCCTCTTTCTGTGGCTTAGAGGAACTATTGCTGGCAGGCAACTGGGGCAAATTAAGGGCATCATCCGGCGGTGGAGACGCCAATTTACCATTACGTTTCGATAAATCTACACTGGCTTTCCGCAGCGCATCCGGGGATGCTCCACGCCGCAGATCGAGTTCCCGTTTCATCGCCAGCAGCACCGAAATAAGAGCACCATTATCCAACGGTTGGCCATCCAGCGCTTTAAGCACTCGCTTAACCTCATCGGCCACACTGCTAACCAAATTGTCTAAATCAAATCCGGGCAACAAATCTGCTGCCCCTTGCAAAATCGCCCACTGTCGTTCAGATGGGCTGATCTCCTGTTGAGACGGATTGAGCAAAATGACTTTTACATCGGGGCAATTGTCCCGACACCAGCGACAAAACGCAAAAGGGTTGAAGTTACGCAGGCCCACATCCACCAGCAGCGCGTGGGGCAAATCCAACCCTGCATCTTTAATCTGACTAATATTTTCGAGAAGATTAACCTCTGGCGCTTCTAAAATAACCGAAATTTTCTGAGACTTCAAAACGGCCTGCCAAATTTGCCCATGAAGCCTCTTCGAATGAACCATTAACACAAGTTTCTGTGAGTAAGCCATTGATAGAAGCCAGTGAGGAGAACTGAGCAGGCGCACCCGATTGGTAGAAGGCGCTCTCCATAACCCGATCATGGCTATAGAAATACTGCTACAGATACACTTTCAATTGCCAGCAGTCCGTATCAGCACCCATTAACGAAAATTTTTAAGGAATTGTCCTGATTGCACATCCGATCGCCTGTCGATCGCTCCACAAAATCGAGAATAGATTTTTAAAAAATACGAGCAGAGTAAAATTGGTTTGCTTACAAACCTTTAATTACTATTCCTTGAAAGCATAATTTCCCTTGGCAAATAAACTTCGAAAGAATAATAATTAATCTTTGCTTCAAAGTTTGCTCTGCGAACGCTAGAGTTAGCACACTCCACAGATACAAGCTATTACTTCCCTCTCTAATACTGAATAAACGCCGCCATCAAGTAGCCGCTGCTTCGATGTATAAAGTTTGCGCTGAGAGGGATAGCACTTTATGGAAGGTAGATGTTAATTAGAGCATACTGAGTTGTAAAAAATGAAATCAGTATCACAATTTGCATTTATATAGCTCTCCATCACGGAGGATAAAAAGCTGGGCTTGTTTGTATGAATGGCATCTACCTATCAAGAGTTTTCTAAATGTCTTGGAGGTAATTTACGCGGCATGGATAGGTGGTTGCGCCCTCAATTGAGAAGTGGTCAACGCAAACGGTTTCTAGACTGGCGTTTTTGTCCACTGTTTATAGTAGGTATTTTGCTAGCTGGAAGTGGTGCAGCAGTTGCACAAGAATCAACTCTGGTTCCCTTACCTCCCAACGTCAAAGTTGTGGTAGATACCCTGTGGGTAATATTTGCTGGCATTCTCGTGTTTTTTATGAATGCCGGATTCTGCATGTTAGAAACAGGCTTTTGCCGCAGTAAAAATGCCGTCAATCTGCTGGCTAAAAACTTGATTGTATTCGCGCTGTCTACTCTGGCCTACTGGCTGACTGGCTTTGCCATTATGTTTGGAGATGGCACACCCTTTTTGGGCGCATCCGGTTTTTTACTAACTGGAACCGACAATAGCCCTCTCACTGGAGACCTCTACTCCGGCGTCTTTAAGTCGCTCAGTTGGGCCAGCATTCCATTAGAAGTCAAATTCTTCTTTCAATTGGCCTTTGCAGGCACCGCCGCCACCATTGTGTCGGGTGCTGTTGCAGAACGCATCAAGTTCATCGCGTTTTTGCTATTCAGCCTGATTTTAGTTGGATTTGTTTATCCCATCACAGGACACTGGATCTGGGGAGGCGGGTGGCTCTCGCAACTCGGTTTTTGGGACTTTGCAGGGTCTACTGTCGTGCACTCGGTTGGCGGCTGGTCTGGTTTGGTTGGTGCGCTGCTGCTCGGTGCCCGCTATGGCCGCTACAAGGAAACGGCTATGCCGGGACACAATCTCAGCATGTCTACGCTTGGGTGTTTTATTTTATGGCTGGGGTGGTTTGGCTTTAATCCTGGTTCCCTGTTAACGGCCAATCCATTTGCGATCGGGCATATTATCGTCGTCACCAATATTGCCGCAGCGCTCGGCGCTTTAGCGGCTACAGCCACCTCCTGGCTCTACCTGGGTAAACCGGATCTGTCGATGATTATCAACGGGGTGTTGGCTGGCCTGGTTGCTATCACTGCATCCTGTGCCTTTGTTAACCTTGGCAGTGCGCTTGTCATTGGAGCGATCGCCGGAGTGATTGTCGTCTTTTCAATTACGCTGCTGGATGACTGGGAAATTGATGATCCGGTCGGCGCAATTTCAGTTCATCTCGTCTGTGGCGTATGGGGAACGCTAGCCGTCGGTCTATTCAGCGTCGGGCCAAATGTATTTTCCTGGTACGGCAGTGGCGCTGGCCCCGCCGCAGGGCTGTTGGCCGGAGGAGGCTTACAACAGCTTTTGGCTCAATTGGTTGGTATTGTTGCCGTTGGCGGGTTTACCCTGGTTTCTACATTGGGAGTTTGGTGGGCCATTAAGTCAACGTTAGGAATCCGCGTCTCGCCAACCGAGGAAGTCCGAGGACTAGATATTAGCGAACACGGTATGGAGGCGTATCCCGGCTTCCTGGATATGAAAGAGTAAAGGGTAAGCAGCAAAGATGCGATGGAGAGCAGTCTCCATCGCATCTTTGCTAGTTAAACTTAAGACTATTGTCCGCCGCCCTGTAGTTTGTCTAGGCCAGTGGTAACTTTGGCAGACTCAATGCGATCGCCCTGTTGGATCTGATCCACAACGTCCATTCCGTTTGTGACATAACCAAACACTGCATAGCTGCCATCGAGAAAGTCCAGATCCGCCAGCGCAAAGTAAAACTGCGCCGAGGCAGAGTTTGGCAGAGCCGAACGGGCCATCGCCACTGCTCCACGGGTATGCTTCAAAGCGGGTGGCTTAGAAATTCCAGCATCACCGAGCGTAGACCCATAAACGGGCTCTGCCGCTCCATCCGGTTTAATTTCGAGTGGAATATAGCGAGGGCTGTTGGTCGCGGGATCAACAAAACTACCTGTCCCCAACTGAGCTACTGGAAAATTAGGGTCTTTACTTTGTGGGTCACCCCCTTGCACCACAAAGGGTTCAGGTTGGCGGATTACCCGATGAAAAGCCAGACCATCATAGACACCACGATTGACGAGATCCACAAAATTCCCAGCCGTGATCGGAGCATCATCCCCTTTAACCTGGATGGTAATTGGCGAACCCTTTACCACCATTTGCACGGTAGCTTCCCCCTGAAGACGCGGCAAATTGTCTCCTGCTGCTGTCGGTGACGCGGAAGGAGACACCGGTACAGCCGAAGGAGTAGCCTGTGCTGTTGTATCGCTCGCCGAAGCGCTGGCCGAGGCTGAGGGGGTAGCCGTTTGAGATGAACACGCACTGATGAAGATAGCTCCAACCATGAGAAGGGATATGAGCCATCGACTGATCTTGACCCGCATGTTGACTCCAACAAATAACGACGGTTTTCGTACTGAGTTAGACGAGAAATGCGTCTGTGTCACACCTCTCGTCTAACCCGTACAGCTTGAAGAACGATGGATAGATTAAAACCAAATTTTTAGTTGTGGAAAGTTGGCTCTGCCAGACTTTCCACAACTAAGTTTCAGGTTTTAGTAAATCCATGATCCTAAGTAATGCCTAGAACCGGATGGGCATAATACCCTCCGAGTTCCTATCTTAACTAAAGCCCTTCTAGAGGCACACCCAAAAATCGGGCCAGTTCAGCTCCCTGATTTTCCAACTGGGCCAGGGGTAAAGGCTGTCCTACTCGCGTCAAAGGAATATCATTTTTCCCTTTAACTCGCAGATAGAGATCGCGACGAGGATTTAACCCCTCCCGAATCTCGACTCGAATGGCCTGCACATCTTCAATCTTGTGCGTGACTTCAATTCGCCGATTCTTGCCGGGAAATCCCCATCGAAAAATGTGAATCTTTCCCGTCTCCCGATTAAATTCGTTGTAGCCGCCTCCCACGTCCCAGAGAATGGTTAGCCAGAGATAGAGTGCCAACAGCAAGCCTGCCCCACCATATAGCCCCATCACTAACCCTTGTGGGATGAAAATCAGCTCCGTTGGGTCAGCAAAGGGCAGCAAATTGACCTGCAAATAGCTGGAGATAGCAGATAGAAGGAAGCCAGATGCACCAACCAAAATGACAGTGGCCCACCAATAATTGCTGAGACGACGCGACCCTAAGACAGGTTGACGCAATAAATTATCTGTGGATGCAGTTGATACGGCCATGAGCGTGTTCTCAAAACGAGTGGTTTCAATACGAAATTGCTAAAAGCTTCCGTATTAAATTGTAAAGTCCTGAGGATGGTAAACAGCATGTGAATTCGATGAATGCGCAAAAACTTGCCCCACGCGTTGCGTGGGGCAAGTTTTTGCACCATTTCAGCCACGCCCGGTTGAAATGGCGCTATCAAGTTCACGGCTAATTAGGCTTCACAGCCAATTCCATCATGATCGCCATCAAAGCGATGTGGGTCATTCCCGGTGACCTGAAAATTACGATACTCAATATCTTTACAGTCCAAGTCTGGAGGGGATGGCGCGATGCAGACGGTTGGATAACTAGGATCACATGCGGCTTGAGCAGGAAGATTCACGATACTGAGCAAGCCAAAGACGAACATTCCCAGAATTAAAAAAATGCCAGCACGTATACGAAACATGATGTTTAAGCCTTACAGAGACTCACAAATCGGACTGTAGATTAAGTTACCCCTGCGGCCTCACGAAACGCTCTTGCCGGAATGGTGCTGTATCAGCGCAGGTTAACGTGAGTCTCCAACAAGGAGGGTAGTGGTGCTCTACACTACTACCCTCTTTGGGAAAACGAAAAGAAAACACGTTTTCTTAGGAATTCAACGAAGGTACGGGACACTTTGTTGCGCTATTTCAGCAGCACGTCGCACACGCAAAATCAGCAATTCTCATTTTGAAATAATTGCGGGTTTTGCGCGCCCGACGGGCGCGCAAAACCCGCAATTGGGGTGAGGCAAGTTCGCCTGCGGCGAACTTGCCTCACCCCAATTTGCATACTGAGAATTGCTGACGCAAAATTGTTTTCTAGGAGAGTGACACGAAATGCCACTCTCCTAAAAACCATGCGTCAAATTCACGTTAAACACAAAAATTGCTGCCCTAAATGATCAAAGAAGTATAAATACCTATCACGAAATGTAGCTTTACGTTAAGAAAGTGATTGTTATTAATTCAGGAAAGCAGTTTAATAAATTGCTAGCTCTTAATATTCAAAGAGTTTTGCCGATCTATCGTCTACCCCGCTAAATGAGAACCTTATCGAAACAGTTCACAAAAAAGCAATATGCCCTCGTCGTCATTCTCCGGACTCATTCTGAACGCTAGACGATGACACGGCAGTAGCGAATGGGAAATGGTTGTATGTTTCTGGCGATCGCGCTACAAAATATTCAAAGCGACATTCCAGCAGATCTCTAGATATCGCTCTAATCTGCTTTAGATAAGCTTTGTAAAGATTTCTGAGAGCGTGTATCATATAGAGACGTTAAATCCTGCTTGGTACCATTCGCCAACTATCCTTCTAGGAGAGGCGGGGTAGTGATTTGTGAAGAACCTCTCACAAATCACGTTTAGCCAAAATCAATCTCCGAATTCGTGCCCTCCTGATAGCGGTGCTTACTTTTGTAAACAGGCTGTCCTGCAAGGGTTCGAAGATTTGATGCAATTTTAAGAGGATATGAAATGACCATAGCAATGGGAAGAGCGCAAGCCAATCGAGGATGGTTTGACGTCCTCGATGACTGGCTTAAGCGCGACCGATTCGTCTTTATCGGTTGGTCTGGTATTTTGCTATTTCCCTGCGCCTACCTGGCTCTGGGCGG
>DATNPS010000103.1:0-18401 GCA_036703095.1 Crinalium sp.
AGAGCCACGCGGAGCGCAGCTCTCACAAACAACTGTGGCTTACTGAACTGAAACCTGCTGTAATGTTTAGATTCCTGTCAGAATCAGGAAGCCTAGTGAAATAAGGTTTTCTGTTGAGCTGACTGTGATAGTCAATTGCATCACTGAAGATCGTTGTGCAGTCCCGTGAGGAAGGAGTGGCTTAAGCTGGGCGATCGCTCATCGTCTGATTCAGTTTATTGTGCTCCGACTCGGCTCATTGGCATGATGTAGAACAGAGTGGGTAATACACAAGGAACGCTAGACTGAGCTATTCGCTTAGCAAGACCTATGGATGCATCCCTAGACATCACATTGCAGATGGTCATGACCGTCATGGCAGGCATTGGGGCACAAGTTCTGGCCGACTTCCTGAACGTTCCCAGTATTGTGTTTCTGCTGCTGTTTGGCATTGTTCTGGGAGCTGACGGGGTCGGGCTACTTCACCCACAGATATTAGGAACTGGCCTGGAGGTGATGGTGGCGCTTTTCGTAGCGCTCATCCTGTTTGAAGGTGGGTTGAACCTAGAACTGCGGGATCTGGGCCGCGTGTCCGGAAGTTTAAGAAACCTGGTGACCTTTGGGACGTTGATCACTCTGGTGGGTGGCGGGATGGCGGCTCACTGGTTGGGCGAGTTTCCCTGGGCGATCGCCTTCCTTTATGCGTCTCTCGTTGTGGTGACGGGGCCAACGGTTGTTAGTCCATTATTAAAACAGGTCAAAGTTGAGCGATCGGTGTCGGCTCTGCTAGAAGGCGAAGGGGTTTTGATTGATCCGGTTGGGGCGATTCTGGCCGTTGTGGTGCTGGATATCATCTTGAATGGTGATGCCGATCCGCTGTCCGTCTCTGCTGGGTTGATGCTCCGTTTAGGGATTGGAGCCGGGATTGGTGGCGTTGGCGGTTGGTTATTGGGATGGTTCCTCAAAAAAGCGAAATTTCTGTCTGAAGATTTAAAGAACCTAGTCGTGTTGGCGAATCTGTGGGGATTGTTTGGGTTAGCCCAAACGATTCGCAGCGAAGCCGGACTAATGACGGCTGTTGTATCGGGGATCATTCTGAAAACGGCGTCTTTGCCGGAAGAACGATTGCTCCGAAGATTTAAGGGACAGCTCACGACATTAGCGGTTTCCGTACTGTTTATTTTGCTGGCTGCCGATTTGTCGATCGCCAGCTTGTTTGCCCTTGGGGAAGGAGCCATCCTGACTGTCGCGGTGTTGATGTTTGTGGTGCGTCCCATCAATGTGTGGATTTGCACCTGGAATAGCGGCATGAACTGGCGGCAGAAGCTATTTGTGTCCTGGGTGGCTCCCAAGGGAATTGTTTCGGCATCTGTCGCCTCCCTGTTCGCCATTCTGCTGACCCAGAAGGGTATTAACGGGGGGGATTCGATCAAAGCGCTGGTGTTTCTCACCATTATTTCAACGGTATTTCTTCAGGGCTTAACGGCCAGGGGCATGGCAAATCTTTTGGGGCTGACCTCTACTCAAGCTACCGGAGCGGTGATTGTCGGGTGTAATCCACTCAGTCTGCTGATTGCGCGCCTGTTTCACGAGCAGGGAGAACCTATCGTCTTGATTGACACTGACCAGGACGCTTGCCGGTTGGCGCGTGAAACCCTACGAGACGCCCAAGTCTTTGCCAGCAGTGCGCTGGACATGGATTTGCTAGATGAGGCAGGACTATCCAGTGTTGGCACATTTCTGGCGATGACTAGCAATGGAGAGGTGAATCGCGTCCTGGCTCAACGAGCCGCTGAGGAATTTCAGCCGCCCAGAGTGCTCGCCATATTTCCCAGCGAACCGCAACCCACCGCAACACCCAATAATCCGAAAATTCAGCAGGCATTTGTCTCACAGATGTCCCTTAAAACATGGATACGTTATCTGAACGATAGTGCCGTGAAACTGGGTGAAACCGTGCTGCGCGAAGAGGATTTTGAACAACAGCAGGCCCATTTGCAATCTCTGATTGCCGAAAGTACCGTCTTGCCATTATTAATAGAGCGAGAAAAACGATTGCAGGTAGCCTCAGCAACCGATGAATGGGAGGAGGGCGATCGCCTCTTTTACTTGCTGCACGACCCCAAACCCCAACTGTTGAAGCGGCTGGGTGGTAGCGCGCAGCTTCGGTTGTCTCCCGAAAAACTGGCCGAAGTTGAAAGCATCCCTGAACCTGTAGCCGTTGTTTTGGAACCTTCTGAAGAATCGCCGCTGCAAGAAGTTCAGACATGAGGAGAGAGCAGGAGCCAAGATGTGGAGATAATGCGGAAGGTAGGGAAGATAGGGAAGCAAAGCTTCCCCATCCCCATCCTCCTTATCTCCCTTGTCCCCTTCTGCCCCCTGCCTTCTGCCTTTCTTTTGTAAAATCTCTCGTCTGATTCTTGATTTTTTGAGTCGAACCGTACAATCTTTTACTCAATAGAAATCAAAACTTGGTTATTACTAAATCAATTAATTTGATGTCCTTGCAGACGCTGTTTGTAGGGCAGCACTGCATTTCAAATACGCTTTAGGAGATGCCAATGGAATACACGTTTGAGCTGGTTGGCGTGTCGCCAGTTCTATCTTTTTTTAGCTATCAGCAGGAAATTCAAACTCAAAAGCGGGATAAGAGAGCGCAATATCTAGGTTCTCATCAATGCACTTTGGATGCCTTTATTAGTGCCGTAGAAGTCGCGCCGCTCAAGCGGTTGGAATGGAATCTGGATCAGGTCGTCGATACAGTGATTAACTTTTGGCTGCACAACGCGGATCAGGTGCGTCACTGGAAACGTCGATTGGAGGATGCTGGGGCCGAAAACTTGTTGGTGGCTAGAGTGGCGGACTTGAATTCACTGAAGACGGAATTTGAGTCATTACTGGGAGATTGACGCTGACGCACTACAAGGAAGCGGTTTAATTACCCTCTCCCCAGCGGTTAGAGGCACCCCTGTCTTGCCCGATCGCCATAGGGGTATGGCATTCGATCAGTTATTTGCTAGCATGACCGAGAAATAATTGCCGAATGCCACACCCTTACCCAGAGCTATCGATACCTCTGCAACATCCGTTCAATTCTGACTCAGTCCTCTTCAGGAATTTCAGCGCTACCGTCTTGCTGTAGAGTGTCTAGCTGTTCTTCAATGTGCTTCAGCAATTGACTCAGCGCTGGTAGCGCATCTAATTTTGCTCCGGCTAAACTGGGTTCCACGCGGGCGCGATCGCGGATTTCGCTAATTTTTGTTTGCAGTTGTTTGGCGATCGTCAGCGCATCCCGTTCCAAATTCGCCAACTGCTGCTGCTGATAAAACTTCAGAGCCGCACCGCGTAACACTTGAATGGTAGCTTCTTCGCCATGCTCCGTAGGCATAAACTTGAAGCGCAGCAAAACTCTGGTTTGCTGATAAATCCGCTCGATTTCAACCTGTTTTGCCTTCTGAATCGAAATTAGCGTCAGGCCCGCTATTTTTTTGAGTTCATTCAAAATGATTTGAAATACAGTCAGATCGACATGGTTGATGATCGATTGCAAGACGCCACTCTGGCTCCAGAGCACCCGGCCTTGATGCGGCTGTCGTTCAAAGTAAAGACGCCCAATCCCGTCGTGTAACGCTCTGCCTAGCAGTTCTCTCAGCAATTCTTGTGGGGGTAAGGTGGCGATCGCGTCTATCGGGCTAGACAAATAGTTGGGATGAATATCTAGCTCTGGCAAACGATTTACCAGGGGTGGGGCTTCTAGAGTCGCGGGTTTAACTTCTGGAGCAGGTGGGCTAAATGGATCAATGTCATCTGTAGGCAAGGTTGGCTCAGGCGGCAGGCTGGGTTCAGGCGGCAGCTTTAGCTCAACAGCGGGCGAGAAAATCTCTGCAACTGGAGGTTCCTCAACAGCGGGTTCGGATGGAATCGACGTACGCCTCTCCTTGCGGAGTTCAAGCGTGGGAAACGTTTCCTGATCCACTGGCTCATCCGTAAACGGAGGATGAGGAGCAGCATTGCGGGAATCCGATGGTTTTCTGAAGTCCCGCTCACTCGTGCCTAACTCGGTCGGGGAATCTACAATCAGAGTCCCTTGCTGATTTGGATCAGAGGATGCTTCTGAGCGCGCCTTTGGAGCGGGCCGACTGGTTTTCTTACTGGACGGAGGAGGCTGTCGAATGGCGGTTGCCTGCTGTTTGCCGGAGTAGTTGAGATACGCGCTGAGCGCTCCTTGCAGAGCTTCCGACGAAATCTGACGGGGAATCAGCGAGTAATGATGGTAAGCCACAATTCGCCGCACGTAGTCTGCGGCAGATGTATCTTGGGGACTGACCATCCCCAAGTTTAGGCGACTGCCTTCGATAAATAATGGCAAAACCTGGTAGTAGAGACACGCCTCAAAGGGTAAGACGCCATCAATCAGGATGAACATTTGCTGAACATTTAACCGTTCAGCCAAATCACCCTGAAATTTGGACAAGACTAACCCGTAGACTGGATCAGGAGGCTTTGAGTCAACGCGATCGCCCAAGGGAGATGCCATATAAATTGACTGAGTTTTAACGTGGATAACTGAGATACACTATTAAACCTCAACATTTAGACACCCTGATGACGTAGATTAATACCCTAAAAATGTTGAGATCAGCGAGTTGTATTTTTAATTGCTATGTTTTCAGGTGAAGAATGCTCAACCTGAATAGGTTTCAATAGTTTTCTCTTTTAATAGTTTTCTTAACCGTGACAAGCGATCAGGACGCACTCCGCAAGGCTTGAGCCGCTAAGTAAAGTTTACTCCATTCCCCCATGATCTGATTGGCTTTTACGTTCTGGTCTTGGGCGATCGCCTCAATCGTTTTCCCAGCCTTCAGCTTTTCGATCAACTGCTGCTGATCGGGCGTTAGCCCCTCCCAAAACTGACGCCATTGATCCGGCGTGAGACCCAAACTGTGCTCCCGCAATGACGTCCCCAACCAGGTTGTGACCAACTCGGAATGCTGTTTAACGGAGAACACCCGGATGGCATGATAGCTAATTTTTTCTCGTAACCGATAAACCTGTTTGATCGGTAAGTTCAGCTCTTGGGCGATCGCATCTTGAGATTTGCCCTGGAGATGCAGTTCCAGCCACTGAGCCGCCAGCGGATCAACCTCACGCTCCAGATAAGTCACAAATTCGCTCTTAACGGACGTCCGCAGCGTTTGCTGCTCTTCCCAGGCTTGCTCATCTTGATACTGAGCCACTGCCTGATTGTCAAGCAAACTCACCGGATTGTCGGCATCATCAGGCGTAATTTCCTCGGACACCAACCGCACCAGGTCACCTGTAGGAACCTGGGTCATCCCGCCCCGCTGCGATCGGCGGAGATAGTTCACAAATCGATAGACTAATAGCGGCTGATTGCGGATGGGACGCAAACAGTATTCCTCAACGCTGGTGAGCATCAGGGCGTTGCGTAGACGTGGGTTAGGCGTACATTGCGAAATCCACGTCATCTGCTGGCGAATGTAGCTATCGCTTTGCATTAGCTCCTGGATCACTTCTTGCAGCACATCCATCACAGAACGGCGGCGATCGCGAGATAGAGCTACCCAGGTGCGAATTTTGCTGCGAATCAGGAATAGGCTGCTCAACCGTTGAATCAACTTACGGTAGGCCAGATCCGGCTGCACTCCTAAATATCGCTGTTGCAAAATGCGATAGCGGTAATCCATCGCTTGCTGCAACACAGACTGCTGGGCGGGAGATAGCCCAACGAACCGATCTAGATCTTCCCCAATCAGCCAGCGAACGATCGCCTCCTGAACTTCAGGTGGCTGGTTTGGGCAGTCTGCCTGGAGTCGCGATCGCCACTCTCGCGCTAATTCATCAGCCAGTGCCATCAACATTAATCCTTCGCCACGCTCCCAAGTTGCATCTATCCATCCTACTTAGAAAGTTATTACTACGTTCTTCTCATAAATCGCGAATCGCAGCATTCCCCCAACCGGGTTAACTCAAGCTTAACTCCCAGATTCGTCGGTTTCTTCAATTGCAGCGACCAAACTTTGGAGCACACCCGTCAATTTATCTAATCGTTCAAGTGCGCTGTCTTGATTTTCCGCCAAGGTTTGAACGGCATCACTGAGAGCAAAAATCTGATACCCCTGCTGCTGAACTTGTTTCGCCAGAACGTCTACCTGTTGTGAAAGGCGATCCACGGTTTCTGTGGTCGCCAGCACGGCCTCTCCAATTTGCTGGATGATCGCTTCAAGCTGCGATGATTGGATTTCCACTCCCTTATAACCTTAAACGTTAAGTATTCATCTGGATGAGCATTAAGTCACCCGCTCCCCCTGCCGTCTAAGCAGGAATCCAATATAATAGCAACCCCTGTATAGCAATTCCAAATAAGCGATAAGCGTGCACCCTGAACGGGTGTACCTACACTCCATCCATCTTACAAATGATATAGGACTGCTATATTTTGTAACATCTGTTTGCTAAACATGCTAGTCATTCTCTAGCGACAGCAATTCTCAGTATGCAATTGGTGGCAGTGCAAGCTCGCCTGCGGCGAGCTTGCACTGCCACCAATTGCGGGTTTGACGCGCCCGACGGGCGCGCCAAACCCGCAATTGGTTTCAAGATGAGAATTGCTGCTCTAGCGAAGCCTTTGACTTAATCACATAGACACAATTAAATACAAAACCCCAAAAGGTGTGCCGCGCCCCGTTGGGGTTTTAATTATGTCTAACTCCTTAATAGGTTGCAACGTTCGACATTATGCCTCTCAAGGTTATGAATTCGATTGTGCTAGCCTCTTGCATTGGTGTCCTGGCAGTCTTTTCTCCCGCTCTAGCCAGGGCATCCGAAGCGCCTCCATCCGAAACCATTTCACCGGAAGCAACCCGCGTTTTTCTCGCGCCGATTCCCGAATTTGGATATATCGAAGTGCGATCGCCCAGTTTGCCGTCTTTGGGCAACGCGACGGATTATCTACCTGCGATCGCCCCTCCACCGACTCGGATCGTGCTGCGCTTGCAGCAGCGACGAGTTTATCTCTATCAGGGAGAGGAGGTGTTGGGCAGCTATCCTGTTGCAATTGGGCGATCAGATACACCCACCCCAACGGGCG
Source organism: Crinalium sp. (assembly GCA_036703095.1). Taxonomy (GTDB): domain Bacteria; phylum Cyanobacteriota; class Cyanobacteriia; order Elainellales; family Elainellaceae; genus DATNPS01. Next base: position 7,091 of record DATNPS010000103.1, read on the forward strand.
AGTTTGAAGTCTTTCAAATGATTGAGAATCCCCGCTGGCAAAGTCCCTGGACGGGTGAAGTGCGGCCTCCTGGCCCCAATAGCGCGCTGGGATTACGGTGGATTGGCTTTGCCCACAGACCCAATGGCATCGTAGGGTTTCACGGTACCCCTACCTTATCCTCTATTGGGCAGGCCGCCTCAAATGGCTGTGTGCGGATGCGGAATGAAGATGTAGTGGCGTTATTTGAACAGGTGGCGATCGGAACGCGTGTGGTGGTGGAACCTTGAATTCACGTTTAAATTTAAGTCTTTCTCCACTTTGCTTCAGGGAACCGATACGTCATCCATTTGCTAGTTTGGAGCTTCATCCCAACCAGCATTTCGGCAAATCGCACGCCAGCCGCAACTGGATCAACACATGGAACGCCGAGCAAGCTTCCTAGAGTTTGATCTAATCCGCCCATTCCAGCACAGCCCAGGATGATGGCTTCAGCTCCATCTTCAGTGAGTGCCAAACGACTCGCTTTTTCTAATCCATCGACTACGGCTGACGGATTGGCTTCACAGTCGAGAACAGGCAGATCGACACAGCGAACTGAAACACAGCGATCGCTCAGTCCAGTCTTCTTCACAATCGCCTCCACCATGTGATGGCTACGCTGAAGCGTGGTGACGACTGACCAGCGGGGGGCGATCGCATTGGCTGCATACATTGAAGCTTCGGCAATACCAATCACAGGTTTGGTGGTAATTTCCCGCACCGCATCCACACCCGGATCACCCCAGCAGGCCAGCACAAACGCGTCGAACTCGGACTCATCACGCTGCACCTCAGCCAAAACGCCTGGAATCGCCAGATACTCGTCGTAATAGCTCTCAATCGACACTGGCCCTTTCGTCGGGCAGGTGGTGATGACCTCCGTTGTTGGAGCGACGTGAACGGCGGCAATTTTGCCAATTGAGACCGTCATTTCGGTACTGGTGTTCGGATTGATGACCTTAAGACGCATGGAAATTAGTAATAAATTCTAAATTTGGGTGAAGGCGGAGGGAAAAAACCTGAAGCTTATAGCAATCAAAGGGCTGGTTAGGAGGGGGGAGCAAAGCCCCTAGATCCCCTTGTTCTAACGATCTCGCTTGCTATACGTTTAGTTTTAGCGGCTAACCAGCGTAGCGATAGCTATAGTCTACGGATTCTAAGGCTTGGAGCTGAACCGTAAATGCAACAACGGCAACTTTTTAAGGTGCAGCATTGTTGTAATACCGCCGAGACGGCAGTGTTAGAAAGCGTGAAGAGACTTTTGAACCGATGGCGAGATTTGCGACACCGACGGGGTTACAAAACTTGCCATCGACGTGAATTCGACGACCGCGCAAAATCGTGCCCCGTGCGGGGCACGATTTTGCGTCGTTTCAGCCACCCGACGGCCGGCTGAAACGACGCTATCGAACTTGCATCACTATCGGTGTGACCAGCGAAAATTTCTGAAAACACAACCGTTTTATTACGGAATTTTATTTCAGTGGTATTACGCAGAATTTTTTAATTGAAATTACTGGATTTCGATTTATTACTTCTACCGATGCTTGATTGCTGGGCAGCTCACTACCATTGGCTCAGATAGGCAGTACCAGTATGATTGCGGATTTTTCTTTTCCTCTCTTTAGCGAAAACCAGGTTTCACTGTTCAAGTTTTGGTTTGATGGCGATATCCGAGAGGGATTGTGCCATCGGGGCGAATTGTTCCGACACTCGTGTACAGTTGCTAGTTCTCAGGCCAGCCAGGTCTATGCGTTGGGGCAACGCCTTGTTTGCGAGGGGGTTGAGGTGGTAATCACTTGCTCCAATGATCGATATCGACTCTGGACAAATTTACGGGTTGAGTACCCTCCATCTGCGTTAGCGAGTCTTTTGTAAATGGTTGAGGTCACGCTGCTATGCGATTATCTGCATCAACGGCGTACTACATTCGAAAGCTGCTTCGGCAACGCTCTCATCAGCTTAAGTTTGTCGCACTGCCAGGAGCCGCACTCCGAGCCGATCCCCTGGCAGATCTGGATCAAGTGATTGCCAGCTTGTATCTGCAAGATGCTGAAGTTGTGACCGTCATCGAAAATCTAGAGGCCCTGGTCACCAGTCATCGATCGCTAACGAGTCGGTTCTCCATTCACGAGACTGAACTGGCGGAATTAGAGCGGCGGATTTTCTGGCTATTGGGCTTTAAATGCCCTTAATACTGACGTCCCAACGTTTAGCTCATTGTGAATTGGCGATCGCACCAACTCGTATTTCCCAAATCGTTTGCATCACAGCAACGACCGAAGCAAAATTCCCACGCCGCGAGATCCTCCAGATATAGCACTACGCATTCATGTCAGGACAAAGGGGATGTGAAGCCTTCGTCCCAGTCGGGGATTCCGCCCCTGCACCCCGTCCTAACCCTTATCAGTACTGCTATAAGAGCATTTCGCGGCGTGGCAATGTTTCAACCCTGGCAACAACGTGAAAACGTGCAAGAAGTACCCCGCGCGACGCGCGAGGTACTTCTTGCACTTTCGTCGAATTCACGATGGCAACAGGTGCGATCGCAACGTTTACAGTTCGCAATAAACAGCGTCGTCATCCTGCTGTTTACCAAAAGAGTCTGAAGTAGTGGATTAGACAAGGCGAATTGGTGTAAGGAATATGGCTGTTCAAACTGTCTGGGAAATTGCGGAGGAATGAACCTGTGGAAATTACGGATAAAAGCTAAGCAAATCCCTGCTTACCCCTCTAAACCGAAAGACCTATTTTATTAAGCATTGTTACTTCGCGACTCATGTGCTGTCGGAGTTAGCGCGATCGCCACTCGATAAAACCGCCCGATCCATGGAGACCAGCATGACCGATTGCAAACAGCGGTTGCGCAGCCTGTTGGATAACGCCCGCGATCTGTATCAGATTCTGACCTCGACTGGCAAACTATCTTACGTCAATCCGGCCTGGTGCAATGCGTTAGGCTATCCGGCCACAGACGCGATCGGGCAAACCTTCGCGGATTTATTGCATCCTGATAGCCGCGATCGCTACTGTTCTGTGCTGGAAGAGATAAAGGGCGATCGCCAAGACCGGGATCTCGAACTCACACTGCTGACCCAATCTGGCAATGTCCTCACGCTTCAAGGACGATTTAGCTATCACCCAAAGGGCAAAAAATCGTTTGAGATTTGGGGATTGTGGTCTAGTATTCAGCCAACTGTAGCGCCATCTCCAAGCTCAAGAACGCCCCAAATCTCAGTCGCGAACTCCAGCTATTCTCCAGAAACCCGATTGATGGGGCAAAACTACATTCTGGACATGATCGCTCGCGGCACCCCCCTGATAGAGGTACTGGAAGAGTTAGCTCGCTTCATCGAGCAGCAGTCTAGCGAGATGCTGTGCTCTTTCCAATTGCTGGATGAAGAAGGTACTACCCTGAATCGCAGTGCGGCTCCCAGCTTACCCGAAGCATTTCAAAAAGTCGTGGATCGCATTCCAATTGGGCCATTGACCTGTGCCTGTGGGGCCGCCGCCTATTATCAAGAGCGCATTATTTCACCGGATATTGCCAGCGATCCGATTTGGGCTGCCTATCGAGAGGTGGCGCTAAGCTACGGACTGCGAGCGTGTTGGTCAACTCCGATCATGTCGTCGCATGGGAAGGTACTGGGCACATTCGCGATGTATTATCGGCAGCCCCGCAGCCCAAATGAAGACGAATTGCACTTGATTGAGCTATCTACCCATTTAGCCAGCATTGCGATCGAACGACAACAGTCAGAAACAGCTCTCAAAGCCAGTGAAGAGCGATTGCGCCTGGCTCTTAATGCCTCTGAGATGGGAATTTGGGATTGCAACCTGTGCACCGGGGAAGTGACATGGTCTGACAATTTAGAGCGATTGTATGGCTTAACTCCAGGCACGTTTGACGGCAGCGATCGGGCGTTTTTATCGCTGGTGCATCCAGACGATCGCCAGCTTGTGTTTCAAGCCAGTCGGCAAGCGATCCGACAGCGCACTAATTATGACATTGAGTTTCGCGTCATCCGACCCGACCAGCAGATTCGCTGGATCGCCAGTAAAGGACAGGTGATTTACAGCGACAGCGGCAAGCCGATTCGCATGGCAGGCGTGAATTTAGACATTACCGATCGCAAAGTAATCGAAGAATCGCTGCGAAAAACGACTGAAGCGCAGGGGATGGAAATCCAAACCTATTCCAATGAGCTAACGGATGTCGTGCAGCAGCTTCAGCGTGAGATTGAACATCGTAAAAAGGTCGAAGCAGCCCTGCGAGAAAGTGAAGAAAAATATCGGTCTGTGGTGGCAGCCCTGCAAGAGGGCATCGTGTTGCAGGATACGGATGGCCGCATCAGCGCCTGTAATGTCAGCGCCGAGAGAATTTTGGGTTTATCTGTGGATCAGATCTTTGGCCGCACCAGCTTTGATCCCTCTTGGCGAACGATTCACGAAGATGGCTCTCCCTTCCCTGGCGGCTCGCATCCGGCCATCGTGACGCTGCTAACGGGCAAGCCCTGCTCGGATGTGGTAATGGGCGTTCACAAACCGAACGGTACGCTCACCTGGATCTCGATTAATTCGCAACCGCTATTTCGTCAGGGCGAACCGCAGCCCTATGCCGTCGTCACGTCGTTTTCGGATATTACGGCCCGGAAGCAGGCCGAAACCGCATTACGCAATAGTGAAGCGCTTTATCGAGCCATTGTGGAAGACCAGGTCGAGTTAGTCTGTCGCTTTTTGCCGGATGGGACACTCACCTTTGTCAACGATGCTTACTGCCGAGTCCTGGGCATTTCGCGCGAGGATTTACTGGGCGATCGCTACAAGATGTTCTTGATGGCCCTCGATCGCGAGACCACGATTCCACTTACCGCATCAACGGACGTAAACAACCCCGTGAGTTGGCTAGAGCATCAGGTGATTTTGCCGAATGGCGACATCTGCTGGCAGCAATGGAACAGCCGCGCCATTTTTGATGAACAGGGCAACTTTATTGAGTTCCAAGCGGTCGGTCGCGACATTACCGAGCGCAAGCGCATGGAAAACATGCTGCGCCAGACAACGGAACGGCTGAACGGCATTTTGCGATCGCTCGATGATGTGGTTTGGTCGATCACGTCTGATCTGGCCACGGTGTTTTATGTCAGCCCTGCCGCAGAGACGCTATATGGGTATCCGCAGGTTGCCTTCCATGACAATCCTCAACTGTGGCTGGATGTCATTCATCCGCAAGACAAACCGCAGATCGCGGCTGTGTTTTCTGGCATCAGCACAACCTGGGGATTGCAGACGGAGTATCGGATTATACGCCCCGATGGTGCGGTGCGCTGGGTGTACGATCGCGCCTGGTTGATTCGCGATGAGCACGGTCAGGCCAATCGGATCGATCGCATTGTCAGTGACGTCACCGAACGCAAACAGGCCGAAGCAGAGCTGCGCCTGCGCGAAGCCCGATATGCCCTCGCTGTGCGCGCCGGACAGGTCGGCGTGTGGGATTGGCACCTGGAAACGGGAGATTTGTACATGGACTCCAACCTCAAGGAAATGTTGGGGTTTGAAGATCAGGAGATCCAAAATTATCTCGATAGCTGGCGTCAGTTAGTGCATCCAGACGACTTTGAAACGGTCATGGCCGTCGCAAATAAGCATCTAGAAGGAACGCTACCGGGATATCAAATAGAACATCGAATGCTCCGTAAAGATGGTAGCATTCGATGGTTTCTAGCTCGCGGGGTTGGGTTTCAAGATAGAGAGGGTAAGCCATACCGTTTAATGGGAACAAACACTGATATCACCGATCGCAAGTTGGCAGAAGAAGAATTACGACGGCAACATCTACGGTCGCAGCTTTTGGCTGAGGTAACGCTACGCATTCGGCAATCGCTCCGACTAGAGGAAATCTTGCATACGACGGTGACGGAAATTCAAAAATTGCTGCAAGCCGATCGCATTCTGATTTATCGGATTGATGCCAATGGCCCAGGTGTTGTGGTTGAAGAAGCGGTGGTTCCGGGCTATCAAATTACGCTGGGACAAAACATTAGCGATCCCTGTTTCACGGTTGACTACATGGAGCAGTATCGGCAGGGGCGGATTAGCGCGATCGCCAATGTAGAGGACAGTGACTTACAGCCCTGTCACGCTGATTTTCTGAAGCAGTTTGATGTTAAGGCGAATCTGGTGGTGCCGATCCTGGTGGGGAGTCAGGAGTCAGGAGTCAGGAGCCAGAAGGACTGGCAGCTTGAGGGGAAAGGAGGAGAGGCGATACATCTAGTTGACGCTGACACGGTTGAATCGAGCACGCTTGAATCAGCAGCGATCGCTCCTGCCAGCTCATCTGCACGGTCTAAGTCGCAGGCGATTAACCCACAGCCCTCTCTCTGGGGATTGCTGATTGCGCATCAATGCTCCCAACCTCGCCAATGGTCCGACTTTGAGGTGGAACTGCTGAAGCAACTGGCGGATCAGGTGGCGATCGCGCTGGCCCAAAGTCAACTGCTGGAATCGCTGCAAGAAAGTGAAGAGCGGTTCTATGGTGCGTTTGAATATGCGGCCATTGGGATGGCCCTGGTTGGGTTAGACGGTCGATGGCTTCAGGTCAACCCGGCTCTCTGCCAGATTGTTGGCTATTCAGAAGCAGACTTGCTGACCACAACGTTGCGATCGCTGACCCATCCTGATGATGCCGATAGTGATGGGGAGCATGTGCAAAAAATCTTAGCTGGGGAAATTCGGTTTTATCAAATTGAAAAGCGATACATTCACCAGCAGGGACAATCCGTTTGGGTGCTCCTCAGCGTTTCGCTGGTTCGCGATGTGCAAGGACAACCGCTGTATTTCGTCACGCAAATCCAGGACATCACCAAGCGCAAACAGGCTGAGGAAGAGATTCTCAAAGCCTTAGAAAAAGAGAAAGAACTCAACGAGCTAAAATCTCGATTTGTATCCATGATCTCTCACGAGTTTCGGACACCTTTAACCACGATTCAATCGGCGTCGGAACTGTTAGAACATTACGAATGGACAGCCAAACAAAAGCAAGAGCGGTTTCAGCAAATTCACGTTGCGGTGCAACACATGGCGCAATTGCTGGAAGACGTGCTGCTCATTGGCAAAGCTGAGGCAGGCAAACTGAAAATCAATCCCGAACTGGTTGATCTGGTTAATTTCTGCCAAACGCTAATGGCTGATTTACAATTTACTACGAGCGGGAATTACAAATTTATGTTCATCAGTTCAGCCGTGCAGCAAGCGGCCTGGATTGATCCGAAGCTGCTGCGGCAAATTCTCAATAACTTGTTGCTGAATGCCATCAAATATTCTCCTGATGGCGGAAATATATCGCTGGAGTTAATTTATAGAAACAACAGCGTCACATTTCGTATTCGGGATGAAGGAATTGGCATTCCACCAAACGATCGAGAAAGGCTGTTTGAAGCGTTTTATCGAGCAACAAACGTAGATACGATTCAAGGCACCGGGCTAGGGTTGGCGATTGTGAAAAAGTGTGTTGACCTCTATAAGGGTCAAATTGCGCTTGAGAGTGAGATCGGGGTGGGAACGACATTTACCGTAACCCTACCGCTCAGCCATCCAAACTAAGAGTACGTCTATGCCCACAATTCTAGTCATTGAAGATGAAAAGCCCGTGCGGGCCAATATCGTTGATCTGCTGACCGTTGAAGGCTTTGATGCGATCGGCGCAGAAAATGGTCAGGTTGGGTTGCAAATGCTGCGAGAACACACTGTCGATCTGATCATTTGCGATGTGTTGATGCCCAGAATGGATGGGTTTGAGGTACTCAAAGCCATCAGCCAAAATCCCGATACTGAAATGATCCCGTTAATTTTTTTGACGGCCAAGACGGAGCGCTCCGACATCCGGCAGGGCATGGGATTAGGAGCCTATGATTACATCACCAAACCGTTTACTCGCGCTGAACTTCTGGAAACGGTAAACGCCCAACTGAAGAAGCGAGAGATAGTGTTGCAACAATCGGAACTGGCAAACGCGCAGATTGATGACGTTCGGACTAAGTTGCGAGAGGAGAAAATCTTTAGCTTCGCTAAAGATCAACTTCTCAATAACTTAATTGAAGAGTTACGTAACCCGATGTCTAATATCAGTATGGCTATTCGGTTGTTGAAAGATGAAGTTCCGGGCGCTAAGCGCGATCGCTATCTTAAAATTTTACAAGATGAGTTTTCACGAGAGATTGATTTGATTAACCAGGTAACTGAGCTTCAGCAACTCCTCACCCCCGGCAACATCAAACTCTTGCGCCAATTTAATCTCCTTCAAGGACGAACCGAATCGTAGAACTCCAAACACAAGGGGCAATAAAATGCCGAAAATTTTAGTCATTGAGGACGAGCGGGTTGTTCTCAACAACATTCTGGAGTTACTCAATGAGGAAGGGTTTGAGGCAATTGGGGCAGACAATGGCTTGATGGGTTTGCAACTGGCCGCCGATCACATGCCTGACCTGATCATCTGTGATGTGATGATGCCGCAGCTAGATGGATTCGGCGTGTTGCAAACGCTGCGGGAAAACCCCACGACAGCCACGATTCCACTCATCTTCCTCACTGCCAAATCGGATTGGGGTGCTTTTCGTCGGGGTATGTCACTGGGAGCCGATGATTATCTCACGAAGCCATTTACCCGCGTGGAGCTGCTGGAGGCGATCGCCGTTCGCTTAGAGAAACAGTCCGCCGTCACCTACTTAAAAGACCAAATTCAACATCTGCAAAAATCGCAGTCGCTCCAGGAGGAGTTTGTCAGCACGGCAGCCCATGAGCTGCGCGGCCCCTTAGCCAATATTCGCATGGCGGTCGAAATGCTGCACATGTCAGCAGATGCCAGCGATCGCGAATTTTATCTGAACATCCTACAGGCCGCCTGCGACCACGAAGCGGAATTAATCAATGATTTGCTCGATCTTCAGCGGTTAGAAACCCTGACAGAACCACGCGAGCAAGAATTGATGGATCTGCAACATTGGGTGCCCTCGCTGGCCGAACCGTTTCAACTGCGCGCCGAAGGGAGACAGCAGTTGCTTCAGCTCAATATGCCTGCCAAAGCGCTCCCATTCGCAACCGATTATTTCGCGCTTCAGCGCATGCTCACGGAGCTATTAAACAATGCCTGCAAATACACTCCCCCCGGCGGCAGGATTGTCTTAGAGGTATTATGTCCAGACGTCACTGAAGACAAGCATGAGTGGCTGCAACCGTCTGGAGATATCATGCAAATCAAAACGGAACCGTCCTGCACAACCACTACATCAGTGGTCAACGCCTCCCCGCCGTTGTCATTAGCCCTCCGACCCGCATCCCTTTACATCGCCGTCAGCAACACCGCCGAGGTTCCAGCAGAAGCACTCCCCCATTTGTTTGATCGCTTCTATCGGGTTCCCGGTGGCGATCGCTGGCACCAGGGCGGCAGCGGGTTAGGACTCACACTCGTGAAAAAAATTACAGAACAACTCTCCGGCGAAATTTATGCCATCAGCGAGGCAGGATGGACGCATTTTGTTATTGAACTGCCGCTGGGAAATGGATAGAAGGCAGAGGGGTGTGGGGTGTTAGGTTTTGGGTGTTAGGGAAAAGCAAAAGGCGATCGCCACACCCTATACCCAACACCCTTAAGCTACGTCCCGACTCATCAAACGTTGTTTCAACCGTTCCGGGTCGCCCTGATCCACCACTCGTCCCTGTTCAAGTAAAAAGGCTCCGTCGCAGTAGTTGAGTTCATCCAGACGATGAGTCACCCAGAGGGCAGTTAATCCCCGACTTTTGACCAATCGCTGCACCTGGGCTACCAGATCAAGCTGGCTTTCAGGATCAAGCAGTGCCGTTGGCTCATCCAGGAGTAAGACTTCGCAATGTCGGGCGATCGCCCCTGCCAGAGCAATTCGCTGTTTTTGACCACCGCTTAGAGCATAGATAGGACGGCGCTGCAAATGCGCTAAGTTAACCGCCGCTAAGGATTCCTCCACCCGCTGCCGAACTTGACTCGTTGACAAGTTCTCCTCAACCAACCCAAACGCCACATCCGCCGCCACCGTTGGCATCACCAGTTGATGATCGGGATTCTGAAACACAAACCCGACGGGTTTCAAGATGTCGATCTCACCCGTTTGCAAGGGCAGTAGTCCCGCCAATAGCTTGAGCAGCGTAGACTTGCCGCTTCCATTGGTACCCAACAACATCCAAAACTGACCTTTAGGAACCTCTAAAGAGCAGTTTTGTAAAACCGGGGTTTTCGATGTCCACTGAAAGCTCAAATCTCGAATGGCGATCGCCAATTCAGCCATAATCAGTACTCATACATGAAAAATTGCCCAAACCAAAGCGCGTAAACCGTACCAGTTTCGCCTCTCTTCAGTTTGGGCACATCAGCATCTTTATCCATTCACTTAAACGTGAAGCGACATTATTCTGCGGTGAGCGCGAAGAATCCAGGAGGTCTGCCCGATGAAGTGGTTGCGCCCGACTTCTCAGAAACCTGTACAGCGGCAATTTCGCTGACTAATAAACCGATCTTTTTGTCAGGCTGCTTTTCACACGTCAGTTCCAATACAGGTGAGCTGCCTGTGCGAATAGCATCTAAAACCTGCTGATAAACATCCTGAGCGTCTTTTTCTTCCTTCCGCTGTACTGACAGCATCGAAGGCGTATTCTTCAGCGCAATATCAATGATGAACATGAGGAGTGATTAACCCAAGTAAAACAAATCTTCTTCTAGTATCTCAGATGTCTCAGGATGTCAGCGCATCCACCCCAAAGTTCCCAGCAATTCTCATTTTGAAGCCGATTGCGAGTTTTGAGCGCTCGACGGGCGTGCAAAACCCACAATCAAGGCGGTGTAAAGTCGCCGCAGATCAGCTTGCACGGCCACAATTTACATAATGAGAATTACCTGCCCCATGTCCCCATCTCCCCCATCTCCTCCTCTTTCAAACCTCCCCACTTCCCTGTCTCCCAACTAAAATTAAAAAACCCCTAGCCCTATCCATAGAATCTAGGTACAGTAAAGAAAAGTAAACTCTACTCATATTTCAATTCGTTTTGTGCGATCGCACAGAATCGATTCATTTGAGTAGTGAAATCATCTCTTTCATAATTTATTTGGAGAATTTCGCGCAATGACCATAGCAATGGGAAGAGCGCAAGCCAATCGAGGATGGTTTGACGTCCTCGATGACTGGCTTAAGCGCGACCGATTCGTCTTTATCGGTTGGTCTGGTATTTTGCTATTTCCCTGCGCCTACCTGGCTCTGGGCGG
>DATNPS010000106.1:0-28931 GCA_036703095.1 Crinalium sp.
CGCGGCTGAAATGGCGCAATCGAATTCACGTTATTGGTGTTTTTTGCGCACTCGATGAGCGCGCAAAAAACACCAATCTGCATAATGAGAGTTGCTGTTAAACTGTTTCCTTCGCTGCAAAATTGACACGAAACTGCTCAACTACCTGATCTAGACCAACCGCACGAGATGCTTTGAATAACAGGCGATCGCCCGGTTCCACCAGGTCTTGCAAGCGTGCCGCTACGGCTTCATGGTTGGCAAATTCCTCTACAGGCACAGATGCAGCTCCGGTTGCCATCGCCCTGCTTTCCTGCTCGTCGGCCAGAATAAGCAGCCGATCTAGCTTTAGATCCGCAACAACGCTACCAACCTGACGGTGAAATTCGGGCGATCGCTCTCCCAACTCTTTCATCGTGCCCAAAACAGCGATATGGCGGGTGCCGGGAGTCTGGGCTAAGAGGTGCAGCGCGGCGGTCATGGACTCCAATCCAGCGTTGTAGGTCTCGTCTAGAATTACCACATCGTTAGGCAACTCGTGGCGGCGAGCGCGGCCTTTCGGTAAATCTACGGCTAATCCCTGTGCTAGCGGAGACCAGTTCAGCTCTAAAACTCGTGCTACTGCTAGAGCGGCCAAATAATTCAGCGCGTTGTGCCGACCGGGAATGGGTAACGGTAGCGTCACGCCATCCACCAACAGCGTGTCTGCATCTATCAACTGGCCGTGCAGATCGCCACCCTCTAAGCCATACGTCAGCGTTTTACCTGGCCAGACCTGCGCGGCGGTTGCAGTTAATCGCGCATTGTCATGGTTCAGAATGGCAACACTGGTTTTGGGCATTTCGGCCAGCAGTTCACATTTGGCGTCTGCGATCGCCTGCTCTGAACCCAAGCGGCCAATATGGGCAGTTCCTACATTGGTTATCACAGCAATATCGGGACGGGCAATCTGGCTGAGCAGCGCAATTTCTCCTGGCCCCCGCATTCCCATCTCGATCACCGCGTAGTCATGCTCTGCCCCCAGTTCCAACAGCGTTTTGGGGACGCCAATCTCATTGTTGTAATTGGCCTGAGTTTTCAGCACCTGGCCCTGTGTGGCTAAAACAGCCGCGATCAGTTCTTTCGTCGTGGTTTTCCCTACCGAACCCGTAACCGCAATTAAAGGAATCGTAAATTTGCTGCGCCACCACTGGGCGATCGCCTGATACGCACTCAGTGTGTCTTTGGTAACAATCAGTGGAAGAATCTGCGTAGTTTCACCAGTTAAAACATGGTCGGTAATGGCAGCGATCGCCCCTTGTTGAAGAGCAGATTCAACAAACGCATGGCCATCAAACGTCTCACCGCGTAGCGCAAGAAACACCTGTCCTGCCTGTAACGCACGGCTATCTGTTGTAATTCCTGTCGCCGTTTGCTCTAAATCAGCCTCCGTTAGGTTCACTGGAGTCGCATTCAGGATGGTGACGAGTTGTCTGAGAGTAAGCTGGCAAGCCATTCGCTAAACGTTCATCAAAGGATTAGCTGTAATCATACCGCCGCCTGATTCCTGAATAAATAATCAGCACGAAGTTTCATCCGGATATTGGGCACACTAAACCGTAGACTCTGCCCAAGGCAGCAATCATGTCAGCAATATTACAGGCTATGCCTACAGCAAGATGCGGTTTGTACTATCAGGACTTTTGTACGAGCTTCATTGAAGCTTCATACTCAAAGTGACCATCATCACAATATCTCTTTGTTTGGTCTGGGTAGTATTAGATACGCTGGAGAATATAAGGCATTAGCGCAATCCTATTGAACCTGTCAAACGTATAGCTTGTAGAATCCCTTCTTTTCAGAGCTGGCGCTTTTTCAAGCTATGTAGGATCGCTGGCGATCGAGTCTTGTTTGAATCGATAAACTCTCTGCATTTATAGCAATCGTCGAGACCGTTAAGACAGCGATGTCGGGATGCACTCTCAACCGAGGTTCCATCTCTTCACTCTCTCTTAATGAATCCTGCAATTGTAATAAGCAGAATCACCTTAATTCAGCCCTGCTAACCCTTAGCTTTGCTGATTGCACAGAGGAGCGCCGACCGTGGTGACGACTTGGACTAGTCGAACAAATAGGCAAATCACCCCAGATGAGCAAAAGATCTACGACCATCTGCTCTATTGGGTTGAGCTAGAATCTCCTGCCGAATTAATTGAGCGGTTTCATTCGCTGTTTATCGACGGATCGCGATATCCCGATGCCGAGATCGCGGCGGCGCTCGATAAAGTTGCCGCATCCAAACTGGCGTCTGAAGAGTTTCGCTTCGTGCTGAACCGCTGCTGCCATATTTTAATCAACCGCTGGCAGTCGCGATCGCAATCTCAACGAGCTATTCCTCACCTGATCCGCTTATTTGAGACTACCCCAACGGCCTCGGTTAGCGTGCATCGCTCTCGGTCTATTCGACGCCTGCGAGAACTCAACAAGGGGTTTACCGAAACAGAACAATATTTAACGCTGCGTCGGCTGGCTCAGGTATTAACCGAAGCCGCTGAAGTTAACAACAGCAATCGCCCATTGGGAACGCTGATCCGACGCTATCCCTATCTCTACGAACACTGTTTGCTCAGCGAAGATAGCACCAGTGAACAGCAGCAAACCATTCGGCAGATCCAATCCAACATTCAGCATCGCTTTGAAGTAGATCTGTCGCAATACATTACTTATCAGGTTCGCAGGGCGCAATTTGCCGCTCGCAATCCCGATCCCAATGCCTTGCACAATATTATTCCGGTCGCCAATCCAACCCTGTTACCCGATTATGAGTTGGGTAGAGCACTAAAGCACTACGTCGGTCGAGTTCAGGGTGATAAAACGTATCGCGATCTGGCCCATAACTTCCTGGCCTACAGCAGCCATCCGCATTCGTTTCACTCTTTCAAGAGCGACTTGTATCACTACATCACGTCGGCGATCGATTCTGAATATGGCAAGCGCCAGTTCAACAAGCAGCTCCACAATCAGTTGCAAACCATTCTGCCCGACAGCGATTCCGCCTTGCTGAACGATTTCCTGATGGTGCGCACCTGTAGCCAACTGTTGAATTTTCTGATCGTAGATAGCCCTCAAAATCCCAATCACTTTGTCTTTGTCGATTTGATTACCAATCTGGGACCCATTTTTACGACTGGGCTTTTACTGAAAATTGTGTTAATTTGCCGCAAAGTAAAACCTTGTTTGGAGCGACGGTTGTCCATTCTGTTTAGTCATTACGAAGCATTTACCCGCGATGCAGTCGAGTGGCTGGTTCATATTTTAGAAAATGTGAATGTGGCTCTCAGTGCTCACTTTGGCACAATCGACCTGTCGTTCATTCGATAGCACCACATCGCTATTCTCATGACGTTAATTCGACAAACGCGCAAAAACATGTCCCTCGCGTCGCGAGGGACATGTTTTTGCGCCATTTCCGCTGCACGCCGCGCAGCAGAAATGGCGCTATCGAATTCACGTTAATACCAGTGGTTATGGATATAGGTTTCAAAATGAGAATGCAGTTCATCAAATTCACGTTTGGTGATAGGGCAAAGGGTTCGCTAGACTTGAGATGATGAGGCAACTAAGTCATCATTAATATACGGATCTGGGAGTTATCTCAGATCTAATTGCTTTTGATTAGCCAACAATTAGCAAAGGAGTAGCAAGGATGACCCAAGTGGTCTTAGGGGAAAACGAAGGAATTGAATCTGCATTGCGTCGGTTCAAGCGCCAGGTTTCGAAAGCAGGAATTTTAGCCGATGTAAAGAGCCATCGCCATTTTGAAACTCCGCTAGAGAAGCGGAAGCGGAAAGCCATTATGGCTCGTCGTAAACGTCGTTTTCGCTAAGAAGGTCTTTGGGTAGCACACCGCCGGAACTAATCTGGTGAGCGGCATATTCTGTTCAGATAGTCCTGATGAAAATTCTGTCGTGGGCACCCTCTCAATTTCTAACCATTAGTTTTTCGAAGCAAAACTGATTGAGAGGCGCGTTTCGTTTGCGTCTCTGATTTTTGAAGGGCAAAAGGCAGGAGGCAGAAGGCAGGAAAATAATTGCCTTTTGCCTCCTGCCCTCTGCCTTTTGCATTATCTGGTCGGCTCGTTTATCAACGCAGTAAGGAGTCCTAACGCTTGAGCAATTCGCTGACTAACTCCAGTTTTGATGGAGAGGAATCGAAGGATTCCTTGGAGGCGAATGATCAGAACTGGCTCGATTTAACCACTGAGTTGGATGAGACGATTCACGGGTTTAAGGAGATTCAGTCAGAGCTAAATTATCGACAGGCGAAAGATGCGCTAAAGGAATTAGTTACCAATCTGGATCTAACGCCTCAAGAGCGGCAGGGGTTGGAATCTGAGATTTACAGCCTCAACTCAATGTTGAATAAACTAGAGCGGCAGGTGATTCAAATTGCTGTATTTGGCATGGTAGGACGGGGCAAGTCATCCCTGCTGAATGCCCTGATTGGCCAAAACGTTTTTGAAACAGGCCCCACGCACGGCGTGACGCAAGTCATTCAATCCGCCAGTTGGAGCTTACAGCGAGAGAATGTAGCGGGTAGTAACTGGGACATCCTGAGAGTTTCTCTGCGGGGATTGGGTGAGTCGGTTATTGAGTTAATTGATACTCCCGGTATTGATGAAGTAGATGGGGAGGCGCGTGAAGCGCTGGCCCAGCAGTTGGCCAAACAGGCCGACCTGATTTTGTTCGTAGTCGCAGGTGATATTACCAAGGTGGAATATAGCGCGCTGTCGAACCTGCGTCAGGCGAGTAAGCCCATGCTGCTGGTCTTTAACAAGATTGATCAGTATCCAGATGCCGATCGCCTTGCTATTTATCAAAAAATTCGGGATGAGCGGGTGCGAGAACTGCTGTCTCCCGACGAAATCGTGATGGCGGCAGCATCTCCCCTGGTGGCCAGAGCGGTCCGTCGAGATGACGGCAGATTGGTTGCTCATCTGAGTCAAGGGTCGCCACAGGTCGATGAGTTGAAGCTCAAGATCCTGGAGGTGTTGCATCGTGAAGGGAAATCGCTGGTGGCGCTGAACACGATGCTATATGCCAACGATGTAAACGAACAATTGGTGCATCGCAAGGCAGAAATTCGCGATCGCGCTGCCAATCAAGTGATCTGGAATGGCGTGATGACCAAAGCGGTGGCGATCGCCCTCAATCCCCTCACGGTGATCGACATTCTCAGCGGTGCCATTATTGACGTGGCGATGATTCTAACGCTATCCAAGCTCTACGGCATTCCCATGACGCAGCAGGGAGCGTTGGGCTTGCTGCAAAAGATGGCGATCGGCATGGGTGGGATTACCGCTAGTGAACTGATTGCTAATGTAGGCTTAAGCTCACTCAAAACGCTATTGGGACTATCGGCTCCGGCGACGGGTGGGCTGGCGATCGCCCCTTATATTTCTGTCGCACTCACACAGGCTGGCGTGGCGGGTGTGTTTTCCTATGCGATCGGGCAAATTACCAAGCGATATTTAATTAACGGTGCATCGTGGGGGCCAGATGGTCCCAAAACGGTGATTCAACAAATTCTGGAATCTCTCGATGAAACCTCGATTCTCAATCGCATCAAACAGGAATTGAGGGAGAAGCTTGACCTTCAGAGCCGTGCAACATAAGACGGCAGTTCGACGAACGCGCAAAAAGTGCCCTGCGCGACGCGCAGGGCACTTTTTGCGTCATTTCAGCCGCGCGTCGCGCGGCTGAAATGACGCTATCGAATTCACCTTATGCAGGATAAATCCGCAGCCTCCGATTGGGTTCTTCACCGAAGCTCGACGATTTCAAGCGATAGTGCTCCACCAACTCATGCTGCATCTTGCGGACTTTGGCTGAGCGGGGCAGTAGCTCAACGGGTTGGCCTTTGGGAATCACAATTTGCTCAACGGCCAGGCGAGCCTCCTCCAACGCTTCCAGTTCGTCTTCCTCGCCGCTGTTGGAAAACAGGCTGAGATTGACGGGTTCGTCGCTGTCGCCGCGCGTGTCGATGTGCAGCATCCGCTGGAGTGCCCGAATAATCTGGGGCATACTGTTGGATTTGACCGTATAAATGGTCAACTGCCGTGTCTTCGCCATGTGGCGCAGTTTAGAGTGATTTTTGATGTGCGATCGCAACGCCAGTACCGTATCCGCACTATCCATATCCTTGGTGAGGGCGATCGGCAGGTCTAGCGTTTGGATCACCTGATCGATCAAATGCCGACTGACCCCATAGGGATAGACATGCAGCGGCAAATCTTCCCCATTTGGCCCAGCGGACGGAATCTCTCTGAGCGTCTCCAGTTCATCCTGAATGGGAGTCTGACTTAACGACTCATTCAGCAGTCGATCAAAATGCTGCCGTTCTGAAGGCAGTTGGTGGGGGGAGAGTGACAGCGGCTCGCTGGGCGTGCGGACGCCGCTCAACTCGTTGCGGGTGTAAGAAGGCACGACGCTCATTTGGCCGGAAGCTCGCCATCCACCGCTACGAGCCGATTCTCTGGGGGAAATTCCGCGCGATTCGCTGCCCGTAAACCGATTGGGCGGCGTCACTACGGGCGCTTCGTGAGTAATCGACACATGGCCCGATGCATCTACGGTTCTCACCTGTGGGTTGGGCTGACGACCGCGCAGCAAGATGTCTACAGTGTCAGCGACATTTTCATGCACCACCCACTTTTGCCGTTCCAGCATTTCAACTGCAATATCAAATGTAGGAGGGGCTTTGCGTTCCAACACGCTCTTTTGGCTACCGCGCCGACGTGCCTCTTCATCTCCCAACGTGACAGACTGGATGCCACCTACCAGGTCGGACAGCGTTGGGTTTTTCATCAAGTTTTCAATGCGGTTGCCGTGAGCCGTTCCGACAAGCTGGACACCCCGTTCGGCGATCGTGCGAGCGGCGGAGGCTTCCAGTTCCGTCCCAATCTCATCAATCACAATGACTTCGGGCATGTGGTTTTCCACCGCCTCGATCATCACCTGATGCTGCAACTCTGGGCGGGCAACCTGCATTCGTCGCGCTCGCCCGATCGCAGGGTGCGGAATATCACCATCTCCAGCAATTTCATTAGACGTGTCGATGATCACCACCCGCTTACCCAACTCATCGGCCAGCACTCGGGCAATCTCCCGCAGCGCGGTTGTCTTACCAACACCGGGACGACCCAACATCAAAATAGATCTGCCCGTCTCCACCAAATCTCGAATCATGCCGATGGTGCCGTAAACGGCTCGTCCTACCCGGCAGGTTAAGCCGATCACATCGCCCGTGCGATTGCGGATGGCGCTAATGCGGTGCAGCGTTTTCTCAATGCCTGCCCGGTTGTCGCCGCTAAAGCTGCCAACGCGATCGATGCAAAACTGTAAATCTCCAGCCGATACAGGAATCTCAGAGAGATATTCAGACTGGTTAGGAAAACGGGCTTCGGGACGTCGCCCCAAATCTAGAACCACTTCCACCAGCACATTCTTTTTAGGATGCTGCTGTAATCGCACCTGAATCTCATTCGGCAAAATCTCAAGTAACTGGTCTAAATCATCCGTGATATTGATTGGCACCGTGTTATTGGAGACCACCCCAGGTGATTCAATCGTATTCTCTGGCTTCTCAAACGAAGTATTACCGTTGGATGTCATGAGTAATAGGGTTACTAAAGTCGTGGAACTCGTCAATCAGCGGCGTCAGGGGTGGATCAAGCAAATAAGAACGGCCTGACGCGATCGCCCCTATGGATTGTGGATTGAATAAAACCTGAACCTTAATCTTGGAAAGTGTTGCTCAGCAGCACTTTCCAAGATTAAAAATTTGGTTTTAATTGATCCATAATTCCTATGTAATGACAGGGGCATGAGAGGGTGAGGATTTCATAGGTGCTTTGAGTTGGGAAACCAGAGAATGGGCCAGATCGACGGCCTGCCAGAGCAGCTCAGCGTTGGTTTCTAACCGCTGCTGCACGGAAACTCCTAGCGGAGGCGCTGAGAGAATAGGGTCGGAGTGGCTGCCTGCCTGAGCGTAAGCAGGTTCTGCACATGCCACTAGAGAATCATGGAGGGGTGATGGCTCAAGCTGATCTAAAACGGAGGCCAGCAGAGTACGGGCATAACTGCCATAAGCAATGCCCGAAATAAAGCGGTGGGGTGCCGTTTGAGGATCATTCAATAATCCTAAATGCCTCAACTTTTCAACCGTGTGGCGATTGGTGCCACCTGCCAACTGCACATAACCCGGTAAATTCGCCGCCAGTACCTTCTGTCCCAGTTTGACCGCTGCGCGAGTAGCGCCATCCCCAATATCGCCGCTCATGGGACGCCCGTCGGTCTGCCAGATTACAGGACAGGGTAATGGTGAGATTAGCTCATGCAGTGCCCAGAGATAATCAATCAAGCCATCTCCATCTGGGCAGCTAATGGCAATTAGCTTGAGCCGATCGACAAACGGCGCGATCGCCTGCCACAATCGGCCAAAATCAGCCACTCGCCCAACCTGGGTATGAATCTCAACCGCATCTACGCCTTGCAGTACAAGTGGGGCGATCGCCGCTGTCGTCGAGACATAGGATCGAGCAGTGATCTGTTGAATGGGACAGATAGGCAAACAGCGACCGCAGCCATAGCAATGGCTATTGAGAACGCCGGAGAAGCCATCGGTAGAGCGTTCAAATACAATCGCTTGAGCTGGACAAATGGTTTCACAGGGACGAGGGCAATCGGTTGGGCAATGGGTTGGGTCAAACTCCGCTTTACGAAAGTGCGGATCTTCCCCATCATTCAAGCTCACCATTAGCCAGGGCAAGTTCTGAATCCCAAAGCCACGTCCCTGAGCAGCTTCCTTTAAGGTCTTGGCAACTTGCAACGCCTCGTTAGCCGCATGGATAACAGCCGGATCAGCGGCAACGTCAACACAGTCAACGCCAGCCAGCGCGTAGGCCAGAGTGAGATTTCGAATTGCAGGGAGGTGTTGAAAGCTGGCTCCGCAAATGAGCTTAACCCAGTTGCCCTCCCTTAAAGATAGTAAGGGATGGTACAAATCATTCACCCTTACATGCTAGTAGGTTATGAGGTGATTTGACACGCAAAATGTGAGATTCAGTCTACTACTAAAGACTGAATCTTGAAAGATGGGATCATTACGGGGCTGAGATCCTAGGAATTGATGGAGGAGGCGACGCAGGAGGCAGAGGACAGGAGGCAGAGATGAAGAGAGACAAACGTACAGAAGGCAGAAATGAAAGCGCGTTGCTTTCTACTTCTGCCTTCTGCCTTCTATCTTCTGCCTTGCCTCTAAGCCGCTGCTACGATGTCTCTGAGGGGTTTCCAACTAAACGTGCGATCGCCACCCAGTTCAATGACGACTTTAATGCGTGGGTCAACCTGGGGCAAGTTTGTTAAAAACTCTAGCTCTTGCCGTGACAGAATGTTGCCTTCCAGCATCCAGATGACCAACCCTTTAGCTTTGGGTGGCAGATTTTCTACCTGATACGTGGCGATCGGCGGAATGAAATATCGCGCACCGACAGCGGCTCCCTGTGCAATATCTTTTTTGCCCAAGTGGGGTGGACGAATTCCGTGAACTCCCAGCAAATAGGATGATAGATCACCCAATCCTTTAGCAGTAATGTGTAGCGTTTCATAGCCTGCCGCTCGCAAGCGACGCTGATAGCGGCCCTCATGACCTCCTTCGAGGGGAACGTAGACGCCCAGTGCGCCAACTCGCTCTAATTCACGAATGAAGGGCTTGCCTGTGGTGATCAGTGCCATAAATGCTTTGTCCTAACTCCACCTTTAGTCTCTTAAAGAATCGTAGCGTATTCGTTGTGATCCACGCGTCAGACTTTTCTATAGAAAACTTCGAACAAACTCATGAGAACGGGAATTTGATTGCGGGTTATGCGCGACGCGCACGCACAACCCGCAATCGATGGCAATGAAAGCTCGCCGCAGGCGAGCTTTCATTGCCATCGATTCGCATTATGAGAATTGCTGTCAAACACCAAGGGGTGATCAGTTCATATCCCTTAATTCAATCTGGCTATAAAGCTCTAATGCCGTTCGCCAGACCAGGTAGCCCTGTGGATTCAGGTGTAGTCCGTCGGTGCTTAGCTCCATTCTCAAATTGCCATCGTGATCCGCGAACAGGGAATACAGGTTGAGAAAGTAAACGTCTTCTCGTTTGGCGATCGCCGCCAACTCCTCATTCAAGTGTCGAATTCGGGCATTGGAAACGGCTAAAAGGCGATCGCGCCCTTCCCAGGTGGCCCGATCATCCGCATGAGGCAAAATAGACTGCACCACAATTTGAGTTGTGGGATGAGCCTCTTTGAGATAGCGAATAATATGCCGTTGATTGTCCAGAATGGCCTCATCTGTGCCACCCCGAATCAGATCGTTGATGCCAATCATGACAAAAATAGTTTCGGGATACGTGCCATCCAGCACGTCCAGACGTTCCAACAAACCGCTAGAGGTTTCGCCTGAAATGCCCTGATTCAGCCAGGTTCGATTGGGCAGCAGCAAATTTGACGGGAACCACAGACTCAAGGAATCGCCTAGCAAGACTGTTAGATGCGGTGGCTGTCTTTCTGCTGCGACTCTGGCCTCTTGCGCCAGCAACCCTACCCATTGCTCATAGGTAAGCTGACGTCGAGGCCCCAAATCGTCTACATTCGCTGCCATCGTAGCGGTTGGACGGGGTTGAATCGCGGACGCGGTGGCCGGAGAAGTCAGTGAAAGCTTGTACAGACGGACGACCGACAGAAATACTAATGCCAGCAGAACTCCGTTGGCAGATAGAGACAGAAACAACCACCCCGGCAAGCCTCGTAATCGCGGTGATGTTGACCGGGTGTGGGCCAGACGAGCCGCAAGTCCTAGATGGAGATGGCGATCGCTTAGATTTCTTGAGCGCCTGTTAAACACTAATGTTTACCCAACTCTAAATACATAAGCGGTGCCAGGATAGCTTTCGAGGCTCGAAAGGTGCTCCTGTCACCGCTAATCATACCTGAATTAATGTGAATTCGACGAACCGATAAAAATGTGCCCCGCACGCTGTGTAAGGCACATTTTCAAAGGATTTCAGCTATAGCTGTAGCCATATTGGTTAGGACATTGAAAACCAAAGGGTGAGTGGGGACTTTCCCCCAGCCGCGGTTCTCACTTAGGTGAATTAAAGTTGGTTGTTTGAGAACCGCGCTCCGCGCGGCTCTCAAACAACCAGGTTTTAAGCGATTTTCAATCGCTATATCTATGCCCCTTAGAGAGTTCTGCTCGCTACTTCTGCCGGGCCGCTAGCACCACTGTGAAGCCCAACAGGTGCACCTGTAGAATCTTTCACGAAACCAGCATAGGCTTCCATACCGTGTTCGCCGATGTCTAAACCGAGCAATTCCTCTTCCGCAGAAACGCGAATTCCCAGTGTGGATTTGAGGACAACCCAGAAAATGGTAGAGAGCACCACCGTGACTAAACCAGCCAACGCCGTGCCAACAAATTGAATCCAGAGCTGATTAAAGCCACCGCCCATAAACAAACCCGCCGCAGGGCCAGCCGAGTAAAGTGCATCTTCAGCATCACTGGGGCCAACCGCAAATAAACCGAGTGCCAATGTTCCCCAAACCCCGTTGACCAGGTGAACGGAAACAGCACCTACGGGGTCATCAATCCGCAACTTGTCAAAGAATCCAACAGCAAAGACAACGAGGATACCGCCAACAATCCCAATGATGGCGGATGAGCCGACTGTGATAAAGGCACAAGGTGCCGTCACAGCGACAAGACCTGCCAAAATTCCGTTGATGATCATGGAGAGATCGGGCTTACCCAAAACAATCCACGCTGTAATGGTTGCAGCAACACCACCAAATGCACCCGCCGTGTTTGTGGTTAACGCAATGTGGGCAATTAGAGAACCATCCCCAACGCCCATCGTAGAGCCGGGGTTAAAGCCAAACCAACCCAACCAGAGAATGAGAGTACCCAGCGTCGCGATGCTTATGTTGTGAGCTGGTAGCGCATTGGCAGAGCCATCGTCGTTGTATTTACCAATCCGGGGGCCAAGGAATGCGGCACCCATCAGAGCCGCCCAGCCTCCGACAGCGTGTACTACAGTAGACCCTGCAAAGTCAAAGAAGCCAAAGCCAGCCAGAATACCGCCACCCCAAATCATGTGGCCCGTGATGGGGTAAGCAATCCCAACCAGCAACAGGCTGAAGATCAAGAAGTCAACAAACTTAATGCGCTCAGCAACGGCTCCAGATACAATCGTGGCTGCCGTTCCAGCAAACACCAGCTGGAAGAAGAATTTAGCGGCCAGAGGGACACCTGTCCAGCTCAGCGAGCTATAAACACCCTCATAGGCATCACCCATTGCAGGGCTATTGTCCGCTCCAGACAGGAAGAACAGGCCAGACGTTCCGATAAACCCATTCCCATCCCCA
The DNA here is from genome assembly GCA_036703095.1 of Crinalium sp. Taxonomy (GTDB): domain Bacteria; phylum Cyanobacteriota; class Cyanobacteriia; order Elainellales; family Elainellaceae; genus DATNPS01. The sequence goes on from DATNPS010000106.1 coordinate 12,431, forward strand.
AACATTAAGCCGAATCCCAACACCCAGAAGGCAATGGTAGACAAGGCAAATACAATCAGGTTTTTAGCCAGAACGTTAACGGCATTCTTTTGACGGCAAAAGCCAGTTTCCAGCATACAGAAGCCAGCATTCATGAAGAATACGAGCATTCCGGCAATCATCACCCACATGGTATCGAGTCCCACTCGCAAACCAGCGGCAACCTCTTCGATGGGAGGAGATTCTTGAGCAACGGCTGAAACACTGCCTGCTAAGACAATCAAAATGGCTAAAGGAATACACGCTTGCCAACTGGGGGACAGCGCTTTGATCGCCTTAATTTTTTCAACCAATGTCTCACCAGCAGACAAAACTAACTGGAGGCTAGCAGGTGGTTTCCCTTTATGTCTGCTTTTTCTCTTGAGCACTAGTTTAGACATCATCACTGGACGTTCCTTAATCAGAAAAACAAGCCAATAATCAGAAAAACAGAGTCGATCGCTTGATCAGTGGAGCATTCTTTCACAAGATTCCTCTGATACGGTTTCAAGCAGAATCTGACTGCAAAATCAAATCAAGTTAAATCAAACTCAACTTGATTTTGCATCGATTTATACAGCACCTTTTAAGCGCACGATGGACAGATTTTTGATGAACTGTTTATATTGCAAAAACTCTAAGGAGAAGACACGAGTTTCCTTCGAGTACACAAATGAACAGTGCAGGAATCATAAAGATAATTCAATTCTCGAACGCTTAATTCTGTATAAGTAAATACATTCACTAAATGACTAGTTCTAAAAAGGCGCTAGCTAGGCCATTTTCAGCGGAGATACAAATTTAAGACTATCTTTATACAACTTCAAATTTAATTTACATAAGCGTGAACTCGATTGTGCCATTTCCGCCGCACGTCGCGCGGCGGAAATGGCGTAAAAACGTATCCTGCGCGTCGCGCAGGATACGTTTTTACGCACTCGTCAAATTCACGTCACATAAATGGTTTCATCTTCTTTGCGCCAAGCTGGATCGACCATACAGATGAAAACCAGAGGTTCTGTTCCGGTGTTGCGAATGCGCTGTTTAGCATTGGGAGGAATATAAATCGCGTCGCCTGCTTCTACTGGCCGAACCTCATCGTCGATGTACATTTCTCCTGTGCCGCTGAGGATGTAGTAAACTTCCGACGTTGTCAGCGAGTGAAGAGTAGAAATTTGCCCGACGGGAACGATCGCATGAGCAAGGCTATAGCGCAGTTCTAAAGGCTGCTTATCGGGATGCAGGAGTTCTCTCAGTAACGTACCATCGCCTGCAATAAATTCCTCGCAATCATTTAATTTACGAATCAGCATATAGATTTGAATCTCTTGAAATGAGCTACGGGGTGAGGTTGAGTGATCGCCTCAACGCTGGGTAATCAATCTTTGCATTATGCCGTTTATCAACGGGCAGCTTGGGATAAATTCTATAGCTTTGAATCTGTGCCCATTTCAATGAGTCTTGCAGGTTTGTAAATGCATGGATGGGAGCATAGGGGACTAATTCCACGCAGAGGACTCTCTGTGCTTGAGCAGAAACAAGCGCCGTTCTGCGCACCCCTTCGATATAGCTGGCGGCTGTTTCTACGGCAAATGGATACAGCTCTCCTAGGGCATCCTGAAGGTGGGCACTACAGCGGCCCATCAGCCACAGGCGTCCCTGCTCATCGAGATACCCTGCATCGCCTGTCCGGTGCCAGATAGTACCTTCTACCTGAATCTTGGTTTCTTCGTTGCCCTGCCCATTCAGGTAGCTGGTCAACACATGGCCACCACTTACGGCAATTTCACCCGTCGTTTGAGCAGGAAGGGCGATCGCCTCAAATTGCTCAACGGTATACGGGCCAATCGGTGTCCCCCAGCGATCGGGCAAAATCCGCACGTTAATTTCTGGTACAGGTAGCCCGACTAGTAATCCCCCTCCTTCCCGCATGGCGGTTTGATCAGACTCTTGGATGTGCCCATAGGCGATGTGAGCGATCGGTTCGGCCTCTGTAGACCCATACACAGCGCTAACCGTTGCCTGCGGTGCAAGCTGCTGTAATCGTTTCAGCAAGCCGGGAAACACCGGAGCACCACCCGTAAATATTTTTTGCAGGTGGGGGAGTGAGCACTGGTGGCGATCGCAATACTCCACCAATCGGCTCAGAAACGCTGGAGAGGCGGCTGTGCTGGTGGGTTGATGGGTTTGAATCTGAGCCATAACGCGATCGGCCTTGATCCGTCCCGGTGCCCGCAAATCAACATTGGGAATCAAACTGCTCACCCCAGACGCCAGATTGGCCAAGACAAAAATCGGCAGGGTCGCCAAATTTACTTCCCCTGGAGATAGCAGCAGGGCATGTTCTAAGGCCCGATGTTGGGCTAACAAAAAGCCGTGTGTGCGTAAGGCTGCTTTGGGTTGCCCGGTGCTGCCGCTGGTAAAGGTTAACAATGCTGGCGTGGCAGATGTAGTAGGGGCGATCGCTCGTTCTGGTTGAAGGGTTTGGGCCATTGACCAAGGAATTGCTCCGGGAATGGGCCAGCCGATCGCAAATTTAACCGGGATGCGTTGGAGGGCAGGCGATCGCACGCGTAGCCAATGGGCGCGATCGCTAGCAATCAACGCCTGAGGCGGGTAAAGTCTGCAACACTGCTCGATATGCTCCCGCCCCGCAGACGGATCGAGAAACATGGCGACCATTCCCAGTCGAAAAACGGCGGTGAGCGCGATATAGAGATCTGCCGACATGGGCTGGAAAATTAGCACCGCATCTCCGGGCTGCAAACGCGATCGCCGCAATAGTGCAGCCGCCTGACTGGATGCCTGGTCTAAGTCTGTAAAGCTCAGCGTTTTGCCAAAGCGATCGTCAATAATGGCTGAAATATCGCCTAATTCCTCTGCCTGCTGCTGCAAAACTGTCGCGATGTTCAAGGCATTTCTCATGACTAGCAATTCTCATTTTGAAACCGATTGCGGTTTTTGTGCGCCCGACGGGTGTGCAAAAACCGCAATCAGCGGTAGTGCAAGCTCGTCGCAGGCGAACTCGTACTACCGCTGATTAGCATCATGAGAACTGCTGTGCTCAACAGGGCAACGCAGCCTCAAAAATTTGAGTATAATGAACTCATGACCTTTACATGGGGCTGTACCGGTTTCGACGTTTTGGCGAACGCTACTTTGTGATACAGGCCGAGAGTGAGCTACCTCTCGTAAATCAATGGCTCAAATCAGTACATGCGAACAACATTGTACCTTTTGCTCGTAAGGCAGTTGCTATTGCCTAAAAACCTCTTATAGGTTCGAGCGTCTGCGGCTTGACTCCGTTAAGGGCGGCAGACTTAACCCCAACGGATGCTCCAGTTAGCTGCCTCTGGTCAATAACTGGCTAAGACTTTACCAGAGCATCCCACTGTCCGGGATAAAGGGCAGTTCCCGCTTGAGGATTAGAAAAGCTAAGCCTGTGAATGAGTGAGGTACTAATACCCAGGGCGGACACGGGTTCGACTCCCGTCAGCTCCACTTCGATAGCAAATTTCCTGAGGAACCTGCTAACGGCTAGAACATTTTTAAGGAATTGTCTGTCTCTCTCTTGTGGGAGAAGACAAGGGGGCAAATTTGCGCCCTGTTCCCAACCGTGCATATCCACCCCTTATCCCTTGGGATGGTTTCTGGCTTAGCAGTTCTTAGCTGAATTGATGCTGTCATTTTGGATCGTAAGTTGCCTGCAACCTCACGTCCTTAGTCAGGAGCGTGACAAAATTATGCTCTTTATCCATAGGATATGGGGCTATTCAGGCTGCTGTCTTACATCTATAGCGATCGCAACTTAAATTTGAACGGGGTGCAGGGGTGGAAAACTCCTGACCAGGGGCACAGTCCCCTATTGCCTCTGTTTATAACCTTTGGGGAACGCTATATCAGCGGACGTTAAGCGCAGGAGTTGACTATAAAAAACTCAACATGATGACCTCTCCCTAATGGGTGATCTGGGTGTGGATCTGGGCACAATTTAAACTACGAACCCTTCAACTGCCACCTCTTAAACGTGGGGTTCTAAAGGGTTTCTGGCCTACTCCTCCTCTTAGTAATTACCCGCCATGAATTCGAAACGTATCCGAGTCTCCTTCCCGTTGTGGCAATTCTTAAAGCAACCCATCGGCGACCCCAAATCACCTGCTATCTTAAATCCCTATAAATTCTGGTGCAGCTATAAAATCGAATATTTAGAACGCTGTTGGGTAAGAACCTATCGCCCCGAAGAACGGCGTCGGAACTGAGCATAATCATATAGCGAGTTTGACTGAGTTTGAATGACGTGCAGGGGTGGAACTCCTGAGCGGGAGTGCGACTCCTACCTCCCTTGTTTCCACTCCATTTATGACCGCTATGAGTGTTGTATTAACCTCTTAAACAAGAGCGTTCCTTAAGGAATGCTCTTGTTTTGTATAGCCGTAGCCCTTTTGATTAGGACGGGGGCAAGGGCGGAACTCTTGGCTGGAAGCTTTGCCTCCAGCCCCTTTGGTTTTCGATGTCTTAACTAGACGTGAATTCTACGAATGCGCAAAAAGTGGCCCCGAGCGTCGCTCGGGGCCACTTTTTGCGCCATCTGAGCCGCGTGTCACGCGGCTCAGATGGCGCTATCAAATCCACGTTAACGTGAATTCGATAGCCCGATTTTGCGTGCGCGACGCGCACGCAAAATCGGGCTTTTGGGAGAGTGGCGCGCCGCGCCACTCTCCCAAAAGCCCATTCGTCGAATTCACGTCCACGTTAACTGACGTGGCGACATCTATTGACATCTATTAAAGAAAACGTGGTTTCTTTTGGTTTTCCCAAAGAGGGGGCAGCGCCGCGCATGACCATCTCGTCAAAGACTCACGTCGAGCGCGAATAATTTGTTACAGCAAATTATTCTTCTCCATCAGGTAGAAATTCTTCAGATTTCGTATCACTGCTTCCGGAGCTACTGTTGGCCCCTCGAAGAACTTACTTAGACGAATTGAGCTTTTTGTAAACTAGCTGCTCAGCCCCTACCTGAAGATCTCCGGGATAGATGTTCTATACGACACCTCAGTTGAGGGGGTGGAGGTCAGCGAGTTATGAGCCAATCCATCATACAGAAATAGGCTGAAGGCTGGTTTTGACCTGCCCAGGTTGCATTTTAAAGACACTCAATTTGAGTAAGTAGGGAGGAAGTGAAATGGTGGCTGTAGCATCTGCATCCTTTTTAGAAAGCACCGTAACGAAAAAAACTGTATTTTCGCAGGAAGGATTGCGCGCACTTTTTGGACAGGTCGAGGCCGAGCTGTATCGCAGTGAAACATACCAGCGTGCGATGGCAAATTTGCAAAAAGCGATGGGGAGTCCGGCGGACAATCCACAGTCTTTAGTCAGGGCGGTGGCCAGAGAGGCAATTCGATTGGCGTTTCGGCAGATGGTTAAGCAATATCAAGCTGGGTTTGCTACCCATCAGGCGGCACCCAAGGAAACGGCAGCAAATCATCTGAGCGTTGCGCCCAAAGCGACGGTTGCGCTAGTAGATGCGCCTGATATCCGTCAGGAGGTGGTGAAGGAGGACGTCAAAGTTCCGTCCTATGTGAGTGAACCCAAGAAAACGGTTGTCCATCCCAGTCAGTCGATTAACCGCCCTCGTTCGGGAGACGATCCACCTCGCATGGTTGTTTCTACATCGAGAAAGTCGAACCGGGCAGACACTCCTGCGAATCAGAAGCGATTATCGCTTTTGCGCCAGGTTGGAGCGGTTCTGCACCAAACTCGACAAGAAAAAGGGATTTCGCTGGATCATTTGTACAACCTGACCTGGATTCCGGTGCATCAAATCAGGGCATTGGAAATGGCAGATATCGATCGCCTGCCAGAGGATATTTATGTGCGTGGCTTTATTCGGCGATTAGGTGATGCATTAGGGCTGGATGGCAACAGTTTAGCCAATTCGCTGCAAGTGCTGGAGTCACCCAAAGCGGTGATCCCTTCCTGGCATCAGCGATCGCCAGAAGCCTCCGCTTTGCGTCCCATGCACCTCTATCTCGGCTATGCAGCCCTAATGACGGGGGCTTTAGGCGGGTTAGCCTGGATTTCGTATGACTCCAAGGTGGATGAAGTGCCTGCACAGACGCCACCACCGACCACTCAGCAATCCCTCTCGCAATCCTCTGCGGCAAACAAAGTGCAGACGGCATCTCAGCAAAGGTCGGCGATCTCTACTCCAGAGATATCGGCTCCAGAAGCTTCCCAGTTCTGACGGAACGTGATTTGTTAGCTCGATGTTACATTCAGCCTGAGGTTTGATCGCGCGACACGTTGTTGCGCCATTTGGGCCGATGCGCCACTCTCTCCCAAAGCCCGATTTTGCGTGCGCGTCGCGCACGCAAAATCGGGCTATCGAATTCCTAAGAAAACGTGTTTTCTTTTCGGTTTCTCAAGGGGGGTAGTAGCGCAGCGCACTACTACCCCCCTTGTTGGAGAATCACGTTAAATCCGCAATCAGTTTCAAACGCTAAGACGGATGGGTCGTGAATTGGAAGGTGGAAATGATTTGTTGAAAGGCAACTTGATAGCCTTCGCCCCCTTTGGCAAGGCTAATCAAAATAATGTTTTGGCCATCTGGAGTCGGCAGCACGATATTATCGAATTCATATAGCCCTGTGGATTGAAAGGCGATCGCCCGCTGTCCTGCAATCTCTACCGTGCTAAAAGCGGTCGGTGAAACAAACCAATCGCTGTTGTTGACCCAGTCTTGAAGCGATCGCTGATTGGGATTGGGGTGTATGGTCACGCTGATGTTGGGCGGCAGTTCCGAGCCTCCATTTTGGTGTGAGGGCAGTGATGCAAAATCGACCTGATTCCAGATTTCTAGTGAATCGAGTGGAACACCCGGTGCAGCGCTGGGGGCTTCAGCAGGAGCCTGGACGACGAATGTTCCAGGATATTGGAATTTGAACCCGAAGCGATCGCTTTCATAAACGGCTTGACCGCTGTTCGCCATCGACTGAATTGCTGCTGGGCCGGGTTGGGCTATTTCAGCAGGTGATGTAGGGTTGAGTCCAGAAGAGGGCGTTTGAGCTTGGCAGGCGATCGCCAGACTGGCGGCCAGACTGAGCAAAACGCGATGCATAACTCTATTGAGGCGAGATTTAGCCAACTCGCTACCCTGAGTTGGCACCGTTCTCTGGGGATTGGGTTGGGTTTTCATATCTCACTCCGCGAAGGAAAAGGGCATGTACTCAGTAGATCCCGCAGCAAGGGTGCTGTTTCCGTAGAATCGCTGAGAGTTCATCCATTTGAATTAGCCTGAGCAGGTGATTGACGGTATAGATGCGCGTTCCGCAGCCCAGTTTTACGCAAAAGCGATCGCTGAAGAGTGCCGCACAACACTTCATCTAAAGTCAATCCCGTTCATGTCTTTAGGAGCGTGGATTTAATAAAACCCGAAACTCAATTTTGGAACGTGCGGTAGAGCCACACGTTTCAGAATTAGAAGCAACAGCCATATCCAAACAGGCTCATCAATTTCTATAGCAATCGAAGGGTTAACGGGAATTCGACGAACGGGCTTTTAGGAGAGTTGCACGACGCGCAGCTCTCCTAAAAGCCCAATTTTGCGTGCGCGCCGCGCACGCAAAATTGGACTGTCAAATTCACGTAGGGTTATTTAGGACGGGGTGCAGGGGTTCCAACTGTCTCAACGGCTGTTATAACAAAACAAGGAATTAAGGCATTATATTCTTGTTAAATAAGAATCTATCGCCTAATATCTAATAAAACTAAGTTTATGGAACTCAATGATATCGATTTCAAAGTCGTTCAACAGTTAATGGCCCAGGGCCGAATTACCTGGGCCGAACTGGCTGGAATGCTGGAGCTATCGGCTCCGGCCACTGCCGATCGCGTCCGACGATTAGAAGACCGCAAGGTGATTGAAGGCTATACCGCTCTGATTAACCCTGACGCCGTTGGCATCCACTTGACCGCATTCATAGCCGTTACGCTAGAACGCCCCGAACATCGAGTCGCATTTTTAGATCTCGTCCGACAACTCCCCGAAATCCAGGAATGTCACCACGTCACGGGCGATGACGATTACCTGCTGAAAGTCCGTTGTCGCCATACCCATGACCTGGAACACCTGATTAGCGAACAGCTCAAAAGCCTTCCCGGCATTCTCAGAACCCGCACCACCATCGTCCTCTCCACCGTCAAAGAAACCCCCGTCCTCCCGTTAAAACGGCACGATTCATAAAGGCAGGAGTCAGGAGCCAGGAGCCAGAAGTCAGGAAGGAGTCAGAAGCTGGGAAGTTACCCCACACTCCTAACACCCAATACCCTATCCCCCTTCTATGGACATCAACTTCTTTCTCCGCGGGCTAGTCATCGGTTTTTCGATCGCCGCTCCGGTAGGCCCAATTGGTGTATTGTGTATTCGTCGCACGTTAACCGAAGGTCAACTTTCAGGTTTATGTTCCGGATTAGGCGCAGCAACGGCTGACGCTATGTATGGAGTCATTGCCGGGTTTGGATTGACTTTTATTTCTGGTATTTTGGTGGGTCAGGCGGTCTGGTTTCGAATCATTGGTGGTGCATTTCTAATCTATTTGGGGTATACGACATTTATTGCGACGCCCGCCGAAAAAGCAGCAGAATTCAAAGGCTACGGGCTTTTGGGTACATACATCTCAACGGTTTTCTTGACGCTGACCAATCCAGCCACTATCCTTTCGTTTGCAGCCGTGTTTGCGGGATTGGGATTAGCCAGTGCGGGGGGAGACTATGTATCAGCCAGTGTTCTGGTGCTAGGTGTCTTTACAGGTTCAGCGCTATGGTGGCTCTTATTGAGCAGTGGTGTTAGCCTGTTGCGATCGAAGTTCAGTTTTAGCGGTTTGCAGTGGTTAAACAGAATCTCAGGATCAATTCTGCTGGTGTTCGGCCTGATTGCTCTGGTATCAGGAGCGTTGGCTTAGCGCTTCAGAGTATCGCCCAGCAAGCCCTTCGAATGCTGGGCAAGAAATGGGCGATCGCCATTCTTGTCAGTATATTCGGCGTCATCCTGCTGCTCACGCAGATTGCTCCGGCTCAGTCCTTATCCATCCCCACCTCCCCCTATCTCGCGCAGACGGCTCCTTCCATTGATAGTTTGCGACAGCAACAGCAACAGCTTCAGCAGCGCCGTTCCAATATCAACCAGCAGCAGCAGCACTTACAAAACCTGGAGCAGTCAGCTCAAAATCGGTTGGGTGGACTGAAGGATAATATTCAGGCAACAGCGGCCCAAATTCAGGAAAACGAGCGGCAGCTCAAGATTGCGAACGATCGCCTGACTAAACTGCAAGCGGATCTCGCCAAAGCGGAAAAAAGCTATCAGGAACGGCAATTTTCTACGGTAGCCCGGCTCCGGTTTCTGCAACGTCAGCAGGGCAGCCGGGGATGGGCGGTTTTGCTGCAAAGCCAGAATTTGAATGATTTTCTAGACCGTCGTCGTCAGCTAAAACTGGTCTACCAGGCCGATCGCAAAATTTTGGCTGCTCTCAAAGCTGAAGCCGATGACCTGATCCGGCGGCGGCGCACGATCGAACGTCAAAAGAATGAAATTTCGCTGCTAACTCAACAGCTAGAGTCGCAAAAGTCTCAATTTGAAGCCCAGGCGAAAACTCAGGAATCCCTGATTAATCGCCTTAGACAAGATCGCTCCGCCTTGGAAGAAGCAGAATCACAGCTCGAAAAGGAATCCTCTAGCCTGACCTTTTTGATTCGCCAACGGCTAGCTGCTGCTTCTCGTGGCGGCATTGTGATTCGCGGAACGGGACAGTTTAGCTTTCCGGCAGATGGGCCAGTCACCAGTGGCTTTGGCTATCGCGTTCACCCGATTTTGGGCTATCGCCGCTTTCATGCTGGCATTGATTTTGGCGTTCCCTATGGCACAACGATTCGGGCGGCTGATTCGGGTACGGTGATTTTTGCGGGATGGTATGGCGGCTACGGCAGAGCGGTGATTATCGATCACGGCAACAATCTCACGACACTATATGCTCACACCAGTGCGGTGTATGTTCGGGAAGGGGAGGGGGTTCAACGCGGACAGGCGATCGCGGCTGTGGGGTCAACGGGTCTGTCTACGGGGCCTCACCTTCATTTTGAAGTTCGGCAAAATGGCGAACCTGTGAATCCAGCGAATTTCTTGTAATACGTGAGTCTCCAACAAGGGGGGGTAGTAGTGCAGCGCACTACTACCCCCCCTTGGGAAAACGAAAAGAAAACACGTTTTCTTAGGAATTCGACGAATGCGTCAACCATTCCTTTGGGGCAACGGTTGGGGGAGACGTGCCGATGGCGCGTCTCTACGGGGTTGACGCTTTTGTTACAGGAATTCTCGGCGCAGGCGATACATGATGGTGTTCGGCTCTACCTGATCCAGAATGGATTGAATTACCGTATTCGCGCCCAGTGGCCCCCAGGTGCAGCCCTGTTCTAGATACACTTGTGCCGCTTTACCCACTCGATAGGTGCCATATCCCGCTAAGCTGGCCTGGGCGATCGCCGCTCCTCCATAAGCCATTAATCCGGTAGGGCTATCAAAAGCCGTCATGACAGCCGATGCGCTTTTACCGACACCCAGCAAGAGGCCACTGCCCAGTTCGCCCAGCAGCAGGCCGCCGGAACTGATCAGGATGGTGTTGAGTAATTTTCCCGCCTCGTAGCGTGTCATCGGCAGGCCATATAGCCGCGCCAATTCGCGAATCATCATCAGGTCAGCCGCCGCACCGCCTAGCAAATCCAAAACAGCGATGGGATTTACGGCGATCGCAATCGCTTTCCATCGGGCAAACTGCCAGATCAGATCTTCTGCCGCCGCTTTGTTGAGCTTCACAGTTTTGCGGGCGATCGCTTCTTCAGTTTCCCGTGTCTCCCGCAGGGCATTCAGCGCTAACAGCGACTTTCCTTCGTGATTCAGGATGTCCAACAATTTCTTGTTCAGTTCTTCGATTTGCGGTGGTGGCGATTCCCATTCATAGCTCACCTGCCCATCAGGATATTCCACCCGCACCTGGAGTGGAGGCGGTTCTGCCGATACCAGCACGATATCATCGGGCGTCAGCACCGGACGAACCCGACGGCCCTCATTCTGCTGCGCAAAAAGGGACTGCAATTTTTGAAAAATCGCCTGTCGATCCTGGTTGGGATACAGATCCGTCTTGTTAAACACCAGGATCAGCGGCTTGTGGGAGGTCTGGAGTTCCGATAATGCACGGTATTCAGTGCGGGTAATGTCGCCTGCAATCACAAACAGGATCAAATCGGCCTGTTGCGCCACATCCCGCGCCATGTCTGCCCGAATTTCGCCGCCCACCTCATCTAAACCGGGCGTATCAATCAGTTCGACCTGCATCGGACTGCCCGATACCGCAGGCGACCAATACACCGAGCGAGGATATTGCGTTACGCCGTTCAATGGCCCAGTCTGCAACACTTTCTGTCCCAGCAGCCCATTAATCACTGCCGATTTTCCCCGGCTCACCAGCCCAAATACCGCAATCCGCAGGATGCTGTGATTGAGCTTTTCCAACGCATGAGAAATTTGATCCAGATCTTTCTTTAACGACGATTGCAGTTCAACATTAGACCCCGTCCGACGCGTCAGCCGGATGTGTTGCGAATAACGGTTCAGCGTTTGTTTCAGGCTGAGGCGAGCACGGTTGATATGCGATTCTTGCGCGTTCGAACGAACCAAACCATCGTTGGGCCTGGCCCCAGCGTTTACATCATCAGAGAACGATTGACTCAAAGTAGCGCCGCATTATTACAGTCCACGACACCTCTATTCTCGCTCATGACTCGAATTCTTAGGATCATGGATAAATATAAAACCAAATTTTTAACTTTGGAACGTGCGGCAGAGTTGCACGTTCCAAAATCAAGGTTCGGGTTTTATTTAACCCACTATCCTAAGACGCTGGGTCTGCCATTTCAACCCATACCGTGACCGCCGCGACGGCAATCAGCATCTCATCGTTTTTGTCATTTAAGGAGGCGATCGCCCGTCCCTGCACCACCATTCCGCCCGTTTCTACAGTCAACGTTTTTTGACCAAAAGGTAAAACGGCTAACACTTCTGCTTCACGGACTTGCTCTGGGTAAGGAACGGCCACCTGCACCTCCACAATCATCTCGTCGGGATCGCTCAGTCCCGCTACCTCCCACACACCAGGAAGCGCATTATGGGCGATCGCATTTCGTACAGCTCGCGCGGCTGCTACGGTTGGCTCCTGGCCATGTTGATCGATCCCCATTCCCATTTCAATAATCAATCGTTTACGAACCACATTTACTCCTTAATGTGCTGCACGTCATCGGACTTAAAACCTCAGGTCTCACAGATTTTCAGTTTTTTGAAGAAGCTGGAGACATTAAGCAGATGATCATAATTAAACGTAAAACCCAAGGCTCTGCGCCGCCTGCTGCGCAGGGTTTTGGCTCTGGTTTTTAATTATGCCGAGGTACTTAGCTAAAAATACGTGAATTAGTACGTGAATTAGATAGTGCCATTTCAGCCGCGCGTTGCACAGTTGAAATGGTGCAAAAATGCGCGATGCGCGACGCACGAGGCAAGTTTTTGCGTGTTTGTCGAATCCACGTTAAAAATCACTCTTCTGTAGGAGGTTTTTATCTCAGTTAACCTCAAATATGAACATTAGGATAGAAGGATATTTCGCGTTTGATGTTTTTTGGATCATCAATCTAGAGAGCAATTCAAACGATTCATCCGGTATCCAATCGATCTTAAAAATCAACATAAGCGAATGATGATTTGGTATTTGGGAGAATCATGACAAACTATGGTTCTCTCAGGATTACGTAGCCATTTCATTTCGAAAATTCTCCTGCAAATTCATAAAGGAGAAGCACTTTTTCCTATCTAAATTTAATTATTCGTGAGCAAGAGATAGAGCAATTCTATGTAAGAAGATCCTTAAGTAAATCAAATTCGTTAACACCTTATGGCAATGTTTAATGCTGCGCCTAGTGTTTGAAAAACAAATTTCGTAACAAACTACACGAATTTGTTTGGGATTTCTTCTAACACAGCCTAACTCCAATTCACGGTTGATTTATTCTTCTAAATCTACCCATCTCCTAAACCTACCTGGCAATCAAAGCAATGAAGCGATTTAAGTTTTTGTTTACGGCTGTTTTAAGTGCCGTTCTCACCATTTTTGTGATCACGGCCTGCAACTCTGGTACAGGAACGAATACAGCGGGTCAATCTCCTGGTGCATCTGCATCAGGTAACGGTTCTCCGACCCAAACTCTCAAAATGGCGACCTCTGCTGACTATCCACCGTATGAATACATTGATACGTCTAGCGGTAACGAAGAAATCATTGGATTTGACGTTGATATTGCTAAATACGTCACAGATAAGCTTGGCTACGGTTTAGAGATTAATAACGTTGATTTCAATGGATTAATTCCAGCCTTGCAAGCAAAGCGAGCTGACTTTGTCATGGCGGGTATGACGCCTACTGAAGAACGCAAACAAAACGTCGATTTTTCTTCGATTTATTACGAAGCCAAGAATACAATCATGGCTAAAAAGGGCAGCAATTTAACCGATGCTGCCAGCTTAAACGGCAAGAAAGTCGGCGTGCAGCTTGGCTCTATTCAAGAAGGAGCAGCGAAGAAAATTCAGGGTGCAAACGTAGTTCCTCTTAACCGAATCAACGAAATTATTCAGGAACTTAAAGCAGGCCGAATTGACGCCGCGATCGTAGAAGATACGGTATCTAAAGGATATATAGCCTCTAATCCTGATTTAGAATTTCATACCATTCCCAATACAGGGCCATCGGGTTCGGCGATCGCCTTTCCCAAAGGTTCAGAATTAGTCGCTAAGTTTGATCCAGTCCTTCAAGAAATGGTGAGCAGCGGCAAGATTGAAGAACTGGTGAATAAGTGGTTTGGTGATAAGCCCGCTACTTAATTTGAATCAGTCAAAAGTGCTGTCTTTATAAGCGCAGCATTCGGCAAATCCTCACGCTCAACCCATCACAGCATGAGCCGAATGCTACGCTTACGCTAATCAAGCATTTCGACAATTCACTAAGATATTTCCAGTTCTCAAAATAACACTCTCTAATAACTTTTTAGAGATACGTTGTTTCGGGATGTACTGCTCACAACATTCTTATTTTGAAATGTGTGTCAACCTTGAGGATTATGTGCATTACGTGTTTTAAAAAATGTACTCTTGAGGCTTTTATCAGATATTTAATGACAACGATCTACTCAGATAAATCATGATCAACTGCATCATTGGACGGGGTGAGAGCACGGTATGAATCTCAATCCTTCGCTGATCGTCCCCTCTATTCCCTATATTTTGCAGGGCATATGGGTCACACTAAAGTTCACGTTGCTATCTGCTATTTTTGGTTTTATTTGGGGGACAATCTTATCCCTATTTAAGATTTCCAGCTTTAAGCCATTGAGATGGTTTGGAGAAGGTTATACTTCCGTTTTTAGAGGAACTCCCTTAATCTTGCAGCTCGCCCTCGTTTACTTTGCAACACCTCAGCTAATTGGCTATAACATTTCGCCACTGCAAGCTGGGGTTATTACCTTTACGCTAAACTCAGCCGCTTACATTTCAGAAACCATTCGAGCTGGCATTTTAGCGGTTGATAAAGGGCAGCGAGAAGCCGCTATTTCGCTCGGCGTTCCTTATCGTCCCATGATGGCCGATATTATCTTGCCGCAAGCGTTTAAAAATATCTTGCCTGCGATGGTTAACGAAAGTATTGCTCTTTTGAAAGACTCGGCATTAGTATCCACAATTGGAGCAGCGGATCTGCTACGACGAGCGCAAATTGTAGGAGCTGAAAAATTTATTTATTTCGAACCGCTGATCTTTGTCGGAGCAATTTATTATGCGATGGTAATGGCTTTAACCTTGGCAGCTCGCTCGTTAGAAAGGAGGATGCGCCTCAGTGATTAGAACCGAGTTTTTATGTAAATCGTTTGGCCGTTTAGAAGTCTTAAAAGATATTTCCATTGAGATTAAAAAAGGCCAGGTTGTTGCGATTATTGGCCCTTCTGGATCGGGAAAATCCACTCTGTTGCGATGCTTAAATTTATTAGAATGTCCCACTCGTGGACGAGTATATGTGAATGATGTGGACATTACTCGCCCTAAAGTGAACGTGATGGAAGTGCGCCAAAATTTGGGCATGGTGTTTCAGCATTTTCATTTGTTTCCCCATATGACTGTGCTGCAAAACATCACGTATGCCCCAACGAAGGTCAAGCATTTGTCTAAAGAAAGGGCCGAAGAAATTGCGTTTGACCTGTTAGACAAAGTTGGCCTTTCAGAAAAAGCGCATGTGTTTCCATCCAAACTGTCGGGTGGCCAGAAACAGCGGGTGGCGATCGCCCGTGCTCTGGCAATGGAACCCGAAGCCATGCTGTTTGATGAGCCGACCTCGGCACTCGATCCTGAAATGGTGAAAGAGGTGCTGGTGGTGATGAAACAGCTAGCCACAACGGGGATGACGATGGCGATCGTGACTCACGAAATGGGGTTTGCCCGCGAAGTAGCCGATCGCATCTTCTTCTTGGATGAAGGACGTTTAGCCGAAGAAGCCACGCCTAAAGAATTCTTCAGCAATCCCCGCTGCGAACGAGCCAGGCAATTTTTAGAGAAAATGCTTTAATAACGAACGTAAATTCTATAGCGCCGTTGCAGTCCCACTTGGCTGAAATGGCGCAAAACCTTGATTCGCGCAACGCGCGAATCAAGGTTTTGCGCATTCGTCAAATTCACAATTAGGGTTCTACGTTGGTCGTTCGAGTGGCTTTCCAGCCTAAAATGGCAGCCATTAACAGCGTCGGGAAGCAGACGATCGCCAGCACCAGTGCAGGAGACGTCGGGGTTGCAATAGCAGGAAGCAACTTGATGGCGATCGCTAGCCCTACTGAAATGCCCAGAACTTTCAAAATAAAGCTAAAGATGTCGCTCATAAAACCGTCATATCTCTAAACTTACGAGGCTCCCCGTGGGATATTTTTATTCTCCTGCAAACAGGACGTTTAAAGCTTTAGTTTGGCAAGCAGCAAGTTAGGCAATACCGTACTACTTGCGCTCTAACGCAACGTTTTTAAACCATTTCAACCGCACGACGCACGGTTGAAATGGCTCTCTCGAATTCACGGTACAACAGGTTGTATCCATTATTTATAGGTTGAATCACGAAAGCGATCGCTATCCTGTGCCCAATAGTCAGGACACTGCATCGCTTCTGATTTCAACACTTTAGACGGGTGAACCGCACAGCGAAGATAGCTATTGTGGCTGAGAAACCGACAGTTTGAACATGGAAGCGTTTGATTCGTGGGTTGAGGAGGTTGATGAAATTGGTTTGCCGCCTTTAAAATGCCCCAACGTCTCAGTGAAATAATGGCCCAAACGAACACAACAATTCCTAAAAATCCC
>DATNPS010000110.1:0-9625 GCA_036703095.1 Crinalium sp.
ACCAGCACACAACTGGCCTGGGCTTCCATCAATAGCAGTTGATGCTCTGAGTCGGCATCCTCGCCTAGAGAACAGCTAGCCCTTACATTGCTCATCAGCGCGATCGCTTCCGTGACGCGCGTACCGGGCGAAACGATTAGGGGATGACGGGCGATCGCCTGACTTAAATCGAGTTGGGAAAGGATAGCTGAAGACATCGGATGCACAAATCGACCGATAGAGTCGAGGGCAAAAGTTAATCTCTCTACAATGATAGATTGACCTTTTTTAATACCAATCCAACATATTTAAGCAAAACCTCCGCACAACAACCCCTTCAATGAAGTATTCCCAGTTCGAAACTAACGTTGATTTTGCGTCCTCAATCGGATATCAGACTGCAATGCTCATGATGCAAATGGATGGTAGTGTAAGCTCTCCTGCGATGAATTGTTGAATATTAGACGTTTGTCTAGAAACAGTTCCATAAAGATATGACAAAGTTGGAACAGATCAGACGATTTATCTGAGAGTTTCCATTGTGGGTGAACACGCTCAAGCGGACGCAAAGGGTTCAGAAAGCGCGATTGCAGCCCCTACTCCCCAGGCTGACCTTCAGCAACGCTCCTTTGACGACACCGATCTCTCCACATCAGAGTCACCAACATCCTCATCGTTGAGTGCACCCCCTGTTCCGCCGCCTCACTCCGGTTCAGCCTCGGGCCACAGTTTCAGTCAAATCAAAGTTCAGTCTGATCATCCCATTCAGCCAAAACTCACGGTTGACCAGGCGGATTTTGACGAAGATCCACTCCAACTCTTGCCACAGCTGCAACGCCAGGGAGAAGGCGATCGCCCCACGCCCTCCACATCACTAGAACATCGGTTAGCCAATCAATCGGGAAGCGGTAGCCCACTTGCGCCAGATGCACGCGCTTTTATGGAACCCCGTTTTGGGTTTGATTTTAGTCAGGTGCGAATTCATACCGACGGTGAAGCCGTGCAAATGAATCGGGAACTGAGCGCTCAAGCCTTTACGCACGGTCACGATGTTTACTTTAATGCTGGCAAGTATGATCCGCACTCTGCATCCGGACAGGAACTCTTGGCGCATGAATTAACCCATGTCATACAGCAGACGGGGAGTATTCAAGCGAAATTAGATACGGTAATTCAGCGGGATGAGACGAGCCCTCCGCCCAGTGCGTCCGCCGATCCGGGCGCACTGGCCGACCAAATTTATGATGCGCTGAACTGGCTAAATAACGAAGCCCAACTTTTTCAAGCGCTGCAAGGACATGATGCTGGACTGAGAAGCCAAATTCAACAAGAATTTCAAAGTCGGCACGGTCAATCGTTGCAGAGTTACTTAAAAGATCAGCTTGAAGGCGATTCCCTGGTTCGCGCGTTTGCGCTGTTGACCTCAACGAACTATCACGAACAGCATACGGCGATGGCCCTCGCGCTGATTCCGCTGGGCACACGCGATGAAGAAATCTTTCGCATCCTATATAGTTTGCCGGAGTCCGGTCGTCGCACGCTGGAAGAAAAGTACAACGCGACGTTCAGTGAGATCGGAGAAGGATCATTAAAACTGGATTTAAAGGATGATTTGTCGGGCTGGCGCAAAGAAAAAAGTTTGGCCTTGCTGCATCACAATCTCACGTCGGCTGAAGAACTGTATTTCGACAGCGTTGGCATCACGGGAACCCATACCGATGCCGTGGTGAATCGCATTCAATCGGAATGGGATCGAGGCCCTGCTGCCTTTGCTCAGTTTGAACGCGATTGGGATCAGTACGTGAAAGGATCGGGGGACTGGAACGACCAGACGCCCTGGACGAGTATGACTCTTGCGCAAGCGATGGAGGATGAGCTTTCGGGTGAAGAATGGGAACTCGTCCAGGCGGTATTGAATGGTCATCAGCGTGACCACGACGCTGTGGGAGTCGAAACCGGGCCGCTGACCGAAGCTCAACAGATTCAGCGCGAAGATATTGAGCTACAGGTGGCCGAAAGCACACTGACGGCGGCGACCACTGGAGGCTATACAGGGTTGGGCACGAATGAACCTCAGGTGTTCAGAGCTGTATCTACGATTCGGCAGATCTGGCAGCAGCGTATTGAACGCGCTAGGCAGGCCAACGATACAGTTCATCTTCAGGAATATCAACAGGCGTGGGAGCAGCGTCGTCAACGTTTGCTGCAATTCATTCCCAGCGAAATGGATGAAGGAACGGCAGACAATCAGCGCGTTCAGTTGCTCATGGTGGGTGACCTCACGCCAGCCGATGAGGTGTATTTGGCCAGTCAGGATCATGACAGCGATCGCGTCATTAGTTTAATCACCCGCTATTGGGCGCAGGGCCAAATTGACGCGTTGTTACAGCAGTCTCAAACGCCACGAACCGATGCTAATGGAGCTGCTTTGCGTCCGTCGTTTGATGTGACGTTTACGGTTCCCGTTACCAGTGGTATCACGGCTAGTCGGCTGTATACGCTCACCCGTCAGGATAAAAGCGATGTGGAGCGAGGCGCGCTGCGGCTGCGATTGGAATTAGATGAAGGTGATTCCGATAGCGACTTGCAGCGAGCGTATCAATTGATGTCGGGTAACGAGATCAGCAGCACGTTGCGAGATGGCGTGATTCAACAGTTCGCGACCAGCTATCTCAGCGAAACGGAAGGCGACACCCCGGCTCGGAAATTTCTCACCTATATTTCGAATCGCTACGAAAATTCGACGGCCTGCTGGAATTTCCGGGATTTGTTAGATCGCAGTACCGACCCGCATGAACTGGTGCGTCGTGCCGAAGGACGTCTGGCCGCCTCTCACACGGGCATTCTCGATGCCGTGCTGGATGATTACGTGAGTGACTACGACGCGCTGACGGGCGAAGATACTCAAGCGGTGACACAGGAATCTCTGGAACGCCTGCGCTTTATTGCGGCTCACTCAGATGCAAATCCTGACGAGTTGCAGGCCATGATGGCGATGTCCGGCGCAGAAACACCGCAAGCGCTGGCCAATATGGAATATTCGGCGTTCCAGGCGCGGCTGGAAGAATTGCGGCAGCTTAAACGCACCATTGCAGAAGCGATCGCCACCGTTGTTGAACTCACCATCGAAGCGGCGATTACCATTGCGACGGGTGGTGCAGCGGCTGGAGCCTTTATCGCGTCCCTCTCGGCCACCGTTGCCGGAATGCTGCTGCGAGAAGCGATGCTGGGTCAGGATTATGATTTGCTGAGCCGCCAAAATGCGCAACAGCTGGTATTGGCGATCGCCAGCCATGGATTCAACGCGATTGGTCGAGGCGTCTTTGCCGACATCATTACACCGGAACGCCTCCAGCAGTTGGGGCGGGCAGGTGGTTTCCTGGAAGGTGCGGCAACTGAAGCCTTTACCCAGCTCAATATGCAAATTCTCACGGCTGGCTTCGAAGGGCGTGCTCCCAGTGTGGAAAGCATTAGTGCCAGCGTCCTCTCGATTGCGGGAAGTGCGTTGGGGGCGGGAACCGGGCGTGCCTTATCGCATGGCGTGGATGAGGTGACGCCCGCCGCGACTCGCTTGCGAACCAGCGTCATTTCGAATATTTCACAGAATGTGATTAACGGCGTGACGGAGGAAGGGGCCGCTTTGGTGCGGGAGGGCACCGGAAATTTGAGTGGGGCTGAAATTGCTGCTCGCTTGGGCAGCAGAACGGCTCAATCGGTCGGTCGGGGATTGTCTAGCGGCATCAGTGAATTTGGCGGACATGCTGTGTCATCCGACGAGCGATCGCCCCTTCCCGATACAGATACGGAACCGAGCACATCGACGACCACCTCTCATCCGGATGAGACATCAACGACGGCTCCTCCACATCCCGATGGGACACCTGCTACCACACCGCATTCCGATGAAATCCCCACGACTCCCCCCCATCCCGATGGGACTGCCCCCACACCGCATCCCGATGAGACATCCAGTACGCCCTCACATCCGGACGAGGTAAACCATACACCGCCACCAGAACCGCGATCGCTTCCCTCCGATGACACTATCCCCGACGCCACGCCTCACCCAACCAGCGACGAGGAACCCACGATTCCAGATGGGCGATCGCCCGATCTCGATGATGAGCCGACCATTCCCAATGGCCGCGTTCCAACAGATACAACGCCATCTCATCCCCTCACGCCCGGTCACGATGCCTATCCTGAAGGGCTGGTACATTACGGCTTAACGGCGGAAGAGGCGCATTCCAGCTATCGCGTGTCTCTGGAGGAAGACCCCAGTCGCGAGGCCGGAATCTGGATGGACCCCACCAACGGAGAACACATTGTTGTGCAGGGAGGAGCCGACTTTGTATCGACCGGATGGTCTAGCGATTCGGATTTTGCCAATCGTCCGTGGCGACTGGTCGAACATTTCCATCCTGGTGATGACAGCGGTGCTCGTTTTGCGTCGGTGGATGACTTTGCCTCCATGATGCATCCCCAGCTATCCGGACAAGCGGAACCTGCGGCAATCAGCACAAGAGTTCGCTGGCGTGATCCAGAAAGCCATATCGAGTTCATTACGGAAATAGGGTATGACCCTGGTCAATCTGAGCCGTACTGGATTCGCTATCGCGATGCGCATGGTGAGTGGCAAACGCAACGGTTTAGCGATACCCCCTGGAATGCTGGATCAGACTACATTCGCTTCCTGCAATCGCAGGGCATTCCCCAACCGACTATCCCCAGTCGCTCGACAGGACCATCCGCGAGTGGTGGACACACAACACCCCCAGATGTATCTGCTCCTGCTACTGGAACTTCTGCATCTCGACCACGCCATCTCATCTCACCGGATATGATTCAGGAACCAGCCGCACCCCATCCCGAAACAGGTGCGAGGAGTTGGGATTTCTCACTCACCGCTAATGTAAATGGTGAGACGATTACGTGGGGATTGGTAAGTGTCAACCTCGATGAAAACGGCAATCCCAGTTCTCCACCCTCTATGTATTTAGATACGCGTGTTCTTGTTGGTGGTGAACCTGTTATTCTCGATCTACCTGAAGGCTTGTCCTTTACACGCATTGCACTAGATCAAACGAATGCAGCGTACAGACGCGCTTTTGGACATGAACCTGAAAACTTAGGGGGTAACTTAGCAGATCTCAATCTGCTGAACTTCCGACGCAGCTATACTCGCTTGCGCACCGAGAATCCTGATTGGAGCCGCGATCAATTGGCTCAAGCTGCCATTCGAGAAATTTCGTTTGGTCGGCATCGTGCTGATATTGGTTACTCTGACTTTAGTGTCACGTTAGGAGATGACACTCCAGTTGTCTTGCAAGAAGGACAAGACCCACAATCCGTTCCGAGTCGAGTAGATGTGATTGCGAGAAGACCAGGAGGATCGTCCAGCGTCAGTACTACTGAAGAACCATGAGGAGAGCAAGCGTATGAACAGTAATCAGCGTCAAACGTCCGATCGCCCGTCCTCTCCTACTGCTAGTTCCCCTTCAGGATTTCAGCTACGGCCATTTACAGATGAGGAGGATTCTCTCCATCTTCCATCATTACAACGTCAGGGAGAGAGCGATCGCCCCATCTCTTCTGCATCAGAAATCGTTAGGGAGTCTCCATCTGGGTTTAACTTCAGCCAAATTTCAATTTATGCAAACGATGTAACTTCACCCCCGCAAATCAGCCAGGTTCAGCGTCAAATGGTTCAACGGTGGGTTGAACCCGACACCGCTACTCAAGTCACTGCCGTAATTAGCACGGCCAATACAGCCGAGTTGCGTCGTATCCTTGCCGCTTTGGAAGTATGCACAGAAAGCGATCATATTGGAATTGAGATGCCATCTCTAGGACAATCGATCGCCGTTGCGGTTGCAGATGCAACGGAGTTACGAACTCAAACTCTGAACCGTCTGATTCAGCACTTGATGGAGGATTTATCCAGCAGCCGTCGCCCGATCGCTAGCCGTATGAATGCTGCCACTGATGATGCGAGTCGTCGAACTGAGATGAATACTCTGCACACAAATGATGCGCCTATTTTAGCTGAATTACGTAGGCTTACGGCAGGTCAAAAGAATCGCTGGCAACATCCAGATGCTACCGTACAAGATGATGTGTTAGCTGCGATTCAACTGGATGCTGTGTTTAATGCTGAAGCTGACTTGGCGGCACCTGCGGGAGCACATACAGCGGCAGCTAATGCAGTTGGGATGGACGAATCGTTCGATTGGTGCGGATTCTTTGCTGCAAATCAATATATGCGCTCTAGTCTAGATCGCGATTTGCGTCAGGGCTTCTTTCATGTAGATAACGTAGAAGATTATTTCACCTACCATTACGCATCTGGTCCTCATGCCCGTGTCAAAAAATGGATTTATGCAGAAGGAGCATGGCACGAATTACAGACGTATCATTCGGCACGAGGTTCTGTACGCCATTGGACTGATGCTCGTGCTATTCATGGCGGTGGAACGTTAGATATTCGTTCCGGTGATATTGTTCTAATTGATCACAGCGGTAGTGCTCGCCCCGATCATATTGTGATGGTGCAGTCATGGGATGCCGCTACCCAAACACTATTTACGATTGGTGGTAATGATGGTGGCTACGAAGTAGATACAAATCCTGCTCATCCTGCGCCCAAGGGAGAAAGTGCAGATGCGAGAGAGCGCCGCTTACGGGCAGAAGCCGCAACTGGAGCAGCGCTTCGTCCTGGACACGGAGGAGGTCATGTTGGAGTCACAGTACAAGACTTGAGCAGTCAGCCTGATCCAACTGCCGTTGAGAAAAATTCGGCAACTCGTACCCGTGCCCGAATTTTTGGCATTGGTCGTCCTTCGATCGTTGATTTTGAAGACCACATTTACGACAGCACTAACCTCTCTGCATCACCAACGGTTACTCCATCTTCTGGTCGCTAGCCTTTTTGGGTTTTGCACGCCCAACGGGCGTGCAAAACCCGAAATCAATGGCAGTGAGAGTTGCTGACTGGGTCTATAGCCGTGGCCCTACTGGTATTAGAACGGGATGCAGGGGTTGCCCCCCACTCCCTTTGGTTCTCAATGTCCTAACCAGTGGGTTTGCAGCTATACAATTACAGTCTGACAGTCACTTTTTTCTCAGTAGACGGATATTCAATCAGAACTGGGCCTTCCGGAATGAAGCGAGCTTGATAGTTCGTTTTCTTGCCCTTTGCCCGCAAGTTTCCGATTGGGATAGGTTGTTTAAGCTGCTCTAGCTCTTGCACTTCCCAAAATACGGCCCAGGTTGGTGCATCTGTAGCCGTGGATTGAGGGCGATAAATCGATTTACCGGGATAGCGGCCTCGACGCGATCCAACATAGCCCACGTACAGCCCCCGCCACGTTACTTCCGGGTTCAGGGGTTGTTCGCCTTTGGCGTGAGATGCATAGATAAAGACCTCGATCGCCTTACCACCCCGCAGCTTTTCGGCCTCACCCAATAGTTCAAACTCCATGCTGCCAAAGGCCACTTTAGGCAAGTGGTCGGGGGGGAGGTCGTCAGCGTCTAGTTGAGCGGCGATCGCCTCCAGGCCTGAAATCAGGTGCATCTCTGGAACAGGGGCTAGCATTGCGAAGGCATGGGTCTTTTGCATGAGTTGAGAACCGTTGAACAAAAAATCAGCTTTTCTAGCCTACCAGGGAACAACTACTTACTGTAGATGCAGCGGTCTAGTCGTCCTAAATGAATGAGTTGTGAGAAGTGTACCCTGAAGAGACCTGTTTCTCGCAATAGCTTACAATTCCCACTGGATAGTTGTGCCAATCTGTCCCATATCGGTTGCGATGATATGTTTACCATCAGGTGTAAATTGCACCGAAAACGATGCTGCTAACTGAGCAAATGTGCCTCTTGAAGAGGATTCTAATCGATTTCCCCCAACTACTTCTAGCAACTGTCCTTGAAGATTCCATAAACGGATGTCATTATCCCCAACAATATTTGCATTCTTTTCACCGAGTGTCGCCACTTGAGTGCTATCAGGACTAACGGCGATCGCATGAATTTCTCCCTGATGAGCTTGTACAGTGGTGACTTGATTGTTCTGGGCATTCCAGATTCGTAGCAAGCCTGTTGAACTACCTGTCGCAATCCATCGACCCTCTCTGTCGATCTGAATAGATGTAATGCTTTCATCAAGCGCTAAAGTCCAATTGTTAAACTCAGCTTGTAATGTTCCTTGAATATCCCAGAGACGCATTGTGCTCTGGCTTGCTGCGAGAACAAAGCGACCGTCTGAGCTGAATTGAGCTGCATTAAACTTCGCTACCGCTTGTGATAATTCGCTGTCCATTTGCAGTAAATTTAACTGGGCCGACAAGCCACTGTAGCTCACGTTGTGCGAGTTGACGCCCATTAGAATCTAATAATGTAACAATACTGTGTTCGGGCTGAGCATAATTCACAACCCGTATGATGCGATCGCCTTGAGGACTAACAGCTCCTGCTGGTGTGAGCAATTGACCTTCATGATTTGATTCGTTAGATCTCTCGACATGTAATACATCATTAGGATTGATACTGCTATCAATCTGTACTACCCCGCTGGGTGAAAATTGTGATGCCGTATCTATCCCCTTAGTAGATGATATAGATCGACTTGGACACGCTACTAAAGTGAATATTGCAACTAAAGCGACGCTAATAATAAAAAATAATTACTTCTTTTTAGTGTTCGAAATAGCATATTTTTGAACCCATAATTACTCCTGCAAACAGTATTTTTGAATGGCACTGAAGACTTTATCATGTTGATTTCTGGGTACCATCAACCAACTGGGCTACTTTTAGGTTCTCAACTGATCGCAAGATTGTGATACTTGCACAAGAATTAGATAGTGAGAATTTGGTCATGGCTCATAAGCTGAGGGAGTTCTTGCTCAAAAGCCCATACCTATGACACATCTATTACATCTTGATGCCAGTCCGCGTGGGGAGCGATCGCATTCTCGCCGCATGACTAGAGAGTTTGTCGAACGATGGAAACAGTCTCATCCCGGTGATACGGTCACCTATCGAGATCTGGGGCATCATCCTGTTCCGTATGTGGATGAATTGTGGATTGCTGCCGCCTTTACGCCACCTGAACAGCGTACTCCTGAACTGTGGGAGGCTATTCGCGTCAGCGATCAGCTAGTCGATGAATTTTTAGCGGCTGACGTTTATGTGATCGGTGTTCCCATGTACAACTTCAGCGTTCCTGGTGCATTTAAGAGTTACATCGATCAAATTGTGCGAGTGGGGCGAACCGTTGCATTTGAACCGGATGATGCGGTCAATGTGTTCAAGCCGCTAGTTCTCGGGAAGAAAATGTTTATCGTTGAAGCACGGGGAGATTCTGGCTTTCAGCCTGGTGGTCGCTACGAAAACATGAATTATCATGACCCCTATCTTGTCACCGTGTTTGGGTTTATGGGTATCACAGATATTACGTTTGTTCACGTCGAGAACGATGAATATGGAGGGCAAAAGTTAGCCGCATCCATTGAAGCGGCTCGTACCAAAATTGCAGAATTAAGCGCTGCATAGTGATTCTGAGAAACTCATTGCAGGATCAGTAGTTAGATGTAAACCTCCAAAGAGTGTATGCTTTGCTCCTAAAGGGTTGTATATCTAATTGTGT
>DATNPS010000111.1:0-9548 GCA_036703095.1 Crinalium sp.
AGATTTTGCAGTGGCTCATTTTCATCAATGCAGCAGACTGGTTCAGCAAATTCCCTTTTGCCGCTTTATCCGACAGCCCTCTCTGGCCGATTTGCCCCAACTAGTCAGACTCGTGGAAGCGGATTTAGCGGAAGCGATCGCCCCTGAAACTCCCACTTCGCTCCTACACCGTTAATACCAATCTTATGAGGCTGCATATCGTAGGATGCGTTAGCGCAGCATAACGCTCACAATTCAAGTGAGTGATACGTTACGGCTATCGCCTAACCCATCCTACATTGATGTCACTTCACATTGAATTGGAATAAGAGGTTGCGATCGCAGCAGTTGCTGAAGTATCCACAGGTTTAACCTCCGCGCTCTGTCTCATCTACATGTTTTAGAGGATCAGACCCTTGATTAGTCGCTTGAGCCGCACCAGCCATTTATTTCCTCAACTGATTAAAACGTTGGACTTAGTCTGGACGGCCTCGCGCTATTGGACACTGGCGTGGCTGGTGCTGCTGGTGATTCAAGGTGTTCTGCCAACTGCTACCGTCTATCTGACAGGCGTATTGGTGGATAGCCTGGTGGGTGCAGTCGGGGCAGGCTTAAATTGGGAGCATATTCAGCCTGTTCTGATCCCAACGGCATTCATGGCAGTTCTGCTGCTCATCGCTCAATGCCTGCAAAGCGTGATCGACTGGGTTCGCACGGCACAATCGGAACTGGTGCAGGACTATGTGAATGAGCTGATTCACATCCAGTCCATCAAAATCGACCTGGGATGCTATGAGTCGCCTGACTATCACGATCATCTCAATCGCGCTCGCAGTGGAGCCAGCAGCCGTTCTCTAGCGCTGTTAGACAACCTTGGCAATTTGCTGCAAGGCAGCACCACCCTCCTGACCATGATTGCCATCCTGTTGCCCTATGGCATCTGGATACCACTCTTGCTGTCTGTCAGCACACTACCCGCCTTTTATGTCGTGATTCGGCTCAATCGTCGCTATCACCGCTGGTGGAGGCGCACTACTATCGATCGCCGCTGGTTGGATTATTACGAACAACTGCTGACCAATGGCACCTATGCCGCAGAAATGCGACTGTTCAAACTGGGTCCCTATTTCCAAACGGCCTATCAACAGTTGCGCTGCCGTCTCCGGGCAGAAACGCTCAGGTTGGCCAAAGAACAGAGCTTAGGGCGATTGGCCGCCGGACTGATCACCCTGGTCATGGCAGGGGCGGCAGTGGCCTGGATGGGCCGTCAGGTTCTGTTGGGTTTGATGACCTTAGGCGATCTCGCGCTCTTTTATCAAGCCTTTAATCAAGGACAGGGATTGATGCGAACCTTCATTGGCAATCTCGGTCAGGTATACCGCAACAGCTTATTCATCAATGATTTGTTTGATTTCTTGCAGATCAAACCGACGATCGTCGATCCGCCACAGCCGCTACCCATTGCCAATCCCATTCAACACAATATTCAGTTTCACAACGTCACGTTTCGCTATCCCGGTAGCGATCGCCCTGTCCTCGAAAACTTTAATCTCACGCTTCCGGCTGGCAAAATTGTAGCGATCGTAGGCGATAACGGAGCCGGAAAAAGCACATTAATTAAATTGCTCTGTCGCTTCTATGATCCCGAATCGGGACGAATTGAACTAGACGGAGAAGACATTCGCAATTTCTCAGTCGAAGAGTTGCAACGTCAAATTACCGTGTTATTTCAAGCTCCTATTCCTTACTATGTCAGCGTTTCGGATAACATTCGTCTGGGCGATTTAGCCGCTACTCCCACTCAATCTGACATCGAAACCGCCGCTCGTACCGCAGGCATTCATCAAAACATTCAGCGCTTGCCCCAAGGATACGATTCCATGCTGGGCAAATGGTTTCCAGAAGGCAATGATTTCAGCGGCGGCGAATGGCAGCGGTTGGCGTTGGCGCGCTCATTCTTCAGACGGGCGCAATTGATTATTCTCGACGAACCCACCAGCGCCATGGACCCCTGGGCTGAGTTTGACTGGCTAGAGCGATTTCGGGTGCTGGCAAGCGATCGCACCGCTGTAGTCATCACGCACCGTTTCACATTGGCTATGCGAGCCGACATCATTTACGTCATGCGCAGCGGTCAGATTGTTGAATCCGGCAGCCACCATGAGCTACTGGCCCAAGAAGGGCTATATGCCCAGTCCTGGAAATCGCAAATGCAAGCCGATTTAGAATCCCAAACTGCTGACGAGGCCCCAGCCAAACCGTCGATCGAAAGCAGGGTTGCTTAAAACCGTGAATTTCATTGTTTCCATCTTTCACTAGCTTCATTCGCCACCTATGACTGCCTTATTCCAGCAACTGCAAGGAAAACATTCCCTCAATCTGCGGCCAGAGGCTAAGCTGCTTCTCTATCTAAGCCGCACCGATTTAGATGCCACTCTCGTCGAACAAGCCCAAACCTTACTTCAGCGACATCCGATGGATTGGGTCTACTTACTTGAGCTAGCAGATCAACATGGGGTTATCCCCCTGCTTTACGAAAGCTTTAAAAAGATAGGCATATCCGCCGTTCCTGAATGTGTTTTAAATAAGTTTCAGCAAATTGTGCAAGTAAATACACTCAGAAACTTGTTTCTTGTGGGTGAATTGTGTAGAGTACTCGATTTGTTGAAAACACATAATATCCCTGTGATTCCCTTTAAAGGGCCAACCCTGGCCACGCTGGCATACGGTGGCATTCAGCGCCGTAAAGCTGGCGATTTAGACATTCTGGTGCACGAACGAGATTTCTGTAAAAGCAGAGATTTGCTAATGGCACAGGGATATCAGCCGATCATGCCGCCCTGGTTCCTGGATGCGGCTCAAGAAAAAGCTTATCTTGAGTCCCGCAACGAATACACGTTAATTCATCCAGAGACTCAGGTTTGCATTGATCTGCATCGCAGGCTAGCCGCAGGTGATTTTTTCCTGATGCCCATCGACTTTGAGCGTTTATGGAATTTCAATAGCCTGCAACAGCGTCTACACTCGGTTTCCGTAGCTGGCCGTACATTACCAGCTCTCCAAGCAGAGGATTTATTGCTCTATCTGTGTGTGCATGGCTCTAAACATCTCTGGGCAAGACTCACCTGGATTTGTGATGTAGCTGAACTACTGCGCTCGAATCCCACCCTGAATTGGGATTGGGTGTTTCAACAGACTAAACTGCTGGGGTGCGATCGCATCCTTTCCGTCGGACTTTTACTTGCAAATGACCTCCTAGGGGCACCAATTCCCGATCACGTGCGTCAACGAGCACAAGTCTATCCTCGTCACCGATTGCTAATGTCTCAAGTGCAGAACTGGCTATTTAGAGAGACAGGTGCCCCACCCAAAGGCTTCAGTTTCGAGCGTATCCATTTTCACATCCGTGAGATAGAGGCGCTACGAGGCAAAATGCAGTATTGCTATAGAAGTCTGGGGCATTATGGTTTGGCTCCGGTGCGTCGTGCCATCACACCAACCTTCAAAGATCGCCTGTTCGTGCAGCTACCGCTTCCCCTTTTCCCGCTTTACTATCTCGTCCGTCCCATTCGGCTAATCCGAGATGTTGGGCTTGAATTGTGGCAACGTCGTCCGAGAATTCAAAAGGCATACGTTAAATGAATGACTGCATTACACTCAAAACCCAAGCCTCGAATGCGCCGCACGCGGACGAGGCGACGCATCCGAGGCTTGGGTTTTCTATATACCCAGTCACTCAAGAACCAGGGTCCACTCATCTGAACTAAATCAGTTGAACTAAATCAGTTGAACTAAATCAGTATCGACCGTGTATAGCTGTAGTCATGTTCGCTAGGACATCGAAGACTAAGAGGGGTATGGGGGCGTAGCCCCCAACCAGGGGTGGAACCCCTGCACCCCGTCTCCAATCGAAAACCAAGGGGATTGTGGGGGCTGCGCCCCCAAGGGTTACACCCCTGCACCCCGTCCTAACCCGAATGAATACAGCTATAAATTAGCCCCAATCGGGACATCATCTACCAACACCGTCCAATTCAATTGTTACAGCGCATCTCATACAACCTTCACGGGAAATAGCCCCGTCCCTACTGGCCTAAATGCGTTGTAAAACAACCAGGACAAGAAACACCAGGTGCCTCTCTACCTCCCTTGTGTTCTTTCCTAGATGGAGTTTGATAGATGGCCCCTTCCACTGTTACTTCACTACCTGCTACATCACCACGAGACCTCACATTAGATTTACGATCGCCCGCTACTGCAAGTCTGCGTCGAGGCATTGTCCTAGACCTCTTGCGAATGTTCACTCTGATTCTGCTCGATGTTGTCATCCTCACGCTCATCCTTCAAGCGGTAGAGACGCATATCGATTATCTAGATGCGTCCTGGAACACCAAAACGACGCTTCTTTCCCTGCTGCCCATCGGCGCAACCGAAGTTGGATTTATCGCTGCACGGGGCCTTTACGGCGGAGGTCGGAGACGACGTGATTACGTGGGGCTAGTTCAAGCCATCACCCTCTCACAGATTTTTCTCCTGCTAACGATCTCCTTTTATCAGCCAGAGCAACTCGGAAGCTGGATGAATTTCGTTCCGGTCTGGTTTTTAAGCATCGTTACCATTTGCACGGGACGATTAGCTGTAGATATTACCGTTCGCTTATTTCGCAGACGCGGAGTTTGTCGCTATCCGGTTTTCCTGATTTCTCATGCGGATGATCTAAAGACGGCCAAAAATCTGGTGCGGCGCGAAAATCGCTACAACCTGATGGGATGGATGGATATCTCGTCTCTGGAAGGCGACAACTGGACAAACACAGTTGAGCGGATTCGTCAGTCGGGCGCGTCAGAAGTGTTTTTGTGTTCCCAAACTCAGGTCAAGAATCTAATGTTTCTCTACTGGAGCTTGCGGAACGCTGGAATCACTCTACACGTCACCTCTATAGGAGTAGAACCGTTTTCTCGCAAGTCTGAGTTCTGGACGATTGGGAAGGTTCCTTCAACCACCTTTGCTCCACCCTTAATTACGGGTAGCGAGTTCTGGGTAAAGCGCAGCTTCGATTTCTGCTGTGGACTCTTGATTCTGCTGCTGGCGTCTCCCATTTATCTGGCGATCGCCCTGTTGATTAAGCTGGATTCTCCGGGTCCCATCTTCTACCGACAGGTTCGCATCGGATTACGGGGTCGTTCCTTTAGGGTCTGGAAGTTCCGCACCATGTTTGTGAATGCAGACAAGATGCAGAAAGAGCTGGAGGCCATGAACCAAACCAAAGACGGTATTTTGTTCAAAATTAAGGATGATCCTCGCGTGACGCGGGTTGGGAAAATCCTCCGTCAATACAGTTTGGATGAACTGCCTCAAGTGTTTAACGTTCTGTTTGGTGAAATGAGCCTGGTCGGGCCTCGGCCTCTCCCCGTTCGAGATGTTGAACGATTTGCCAAACATCACCATATTCGACACGAAGTATTACCCGGCATCACAGGATTGTGGCAGGTTTCAGGTCGGTCAGACATTGACGATTTTGAAGATGTAGTGGCTTTAGATGCCACCTACATTGAGAACTGGTCACTCTGGCTCGACATGAGAATCTTACTTGAAACGGTCAGAGTTGTGCTTCAGAAGACAGGCGCGTACTAAAAGCCCCAAATAAAGCCGTTGCCATTTAGATGAAGACGGGGTGCAGGGGCGAAACCCCTAGCCGGGGACGCAACCCTACGCCCCTCTGGGTCTCAATGTTCTAACCTATGCGGCAACAGCTACATCCAACCAGCTAACTGGGGAGTGCTATACTCTGAAGACGAAGAAAATATTCTCTGTCTGCTACAACCTGACTGGATGCATTTACCACCCTGCACACCCCCTAGCTCCAGTGAGTGACATGACTGACTCTACAACTTCGATTCAAGCATGGGACACCATTGAAACCATTGACCCGGTTACGTCAGAACACTATTCGTCTGTCGTTGAGTCGTTCAGCTCGCACTATCACAAGTTCTTGGGCTATCAGCCCGGAGACGAAGAGGTTTGGTGGTCGGGCCTAGCAGGCAGCCAGTTTTCAGAAGATGCCTCTCATCGCCCCTTCTGGAATCATCCGCTGGCCAAGGCAGGAGTATTGGGTGCCAGTGGTTTAGCGGCAACCCTTCTGGTTGGAGCCGCCTTGTCTGAAACAACGGCTCACAAACAGCCAACCTTTACCTTCCAGGACCCTGCTCAGCCGTCTCAACTGGATCTGTCCAAAGAGTCTTCTACAGGAACACCCGCGCCAGTGGCAGCGATCGCCCCCACCGCGCCCTCCGTTGAATTTTCGGGTTCGAAGCCTTCCTCCACAACACCATCATCTACAGAGTACAAAGGTACCCAGCTACCGGAGATCTCTGTTCCCCAGCTGGTTCAGTCGCCTGGTCGCTGGAACCTGCCCCACCGACCCCTGCTGAATGAAGATACTGGCTTAACCGCCCGGATCTCTCATCCCACCACGACGGATAATCGTCCCGTAACGCCACCGTCTGAGGCAGTTAGACCTCAGGTTCAATCCTCTCGCCTCAGTCCTAATCTGGCTGAAACCAGTACCGATCGCGCTCAGTTAGCTCCAACGGCTACAGCCGGAACAGCGCGATCGCCCATGCTAAGCGTCCTCGAACGCCTTCCAAGTTTGGAACAGGCCGACCCCCAAGAGATGGAAATGGGCGATGCCGGATCGACTACCCCTGCGCCCGATCAAACAGATACCGCCGTTCGCACGCCAGAAGCAGAGCCACAAACAGCCCAATCTACACCCCCTGCTCAACCCAATCGGCTGTCCGTTTACCCCAGTTCAGCAGAAGCCCTGCCCCTCCCCCAGGCCAGTCCCCTGCCAGCCCAGCCCCCCCTACCTGCACAGCCTCCGCTGCCTTCTACACCTGAGACTGGAAACAGCACCGACACTCATCAAAGCAAACTCTCGTTTGAACGGTTACCAGGTTTGCCGATCGCCGAGGCAACGACGGCTCCGGCTGACACAACGATGGCAGAACAGCCCACATTTTCTGCGCACGATAACGCCAAGTTTGAACAGCCCAATGGAACAGAGCGTTTTTTGAGCGATCGCACTCTCTCCTTTAGCCGACAAAATGCTGCATCGTCTGACGTTTTGGCCTACTACCCGGTCTTTGGGGCAACCGTTCAAAGTGCGGCTCAGATGGTAACGATTGCCTCTGCCCAACCCTCTAATGCAAACCAGTCAACAAGGGCGATCGCGCCAGCCCAGCCCACAAGTCAGGGAGCCGGATTGAATGCCAATAAGCCCGTTCAATCTCTCAACAGCATCCACGACTTTGTGAACTACAAACGCCTGTCTGCAAGCCATACCGTGAGACTATTGCCCCTGACACGTCAGGCAGCCGTGGAAGCTCGGAACACACCGATGATGGAACAGTTCCGCGTTTTGCAACTTTCCCCAAGCGGGTATCGAACATCCTGGACTATCCGCAATAGCAGCATCGGTGCTCTCCCCCCTGCTCCAACCTATGGTTTCATTGACTACCAGCGCCAGCTGATTATTGTTCCAAACGCATCGTAAAGAACATGTATTCAACGAATGCGTAAAACGGTGTCCCGCGCGACGTGCGGGACACCGTTTTACGCTATTACCGCCGCCCGACGGGCGACAGTAATGGCACTATCGAATCACTTTAAAGAAGGCAGGGGGCAGAAGGTTGGATCACCTTCTGTCCCCCGCTCTCTGCCTTTTGCCTTCTTCAAAAATAGGCTTGTTGACGTCCCCAACCGGATTGGTGGACTAGACATTCCAATGTACTTTGCTGTAACGGATTTATAGCGTTAGATGCAGAAGCGTCAGGTGTTTCTTGCCAACAGTGGCTACAAAACCAGTAGGTACGATGATGATGAAACGTTCTTACCAAGGTGTAAGAACAATAGGGACAAGTACTCATAAAACCTTAAAACAAACGGCTAAACCACAAACACTGGGTTGAATGAGGACTGAAGTTTTGAATGAACTGAAGTGAAGTTCAATTTAAACGATAGATTCTAATGGTAAGAAACGCCTTAAATGAAATCTATCTTCATACGTATAGAAAAGTATTAATGGATACTATTGCAATCCGATTAGAGCCACAACAAGACTTAAAACTGGAACTTGATGCGATCGCACGTCAACGCAATTTTGAAGCCGCTTGCATTGTGACCTGTGTAGGTAGTTTAACCCAAGCCGTTTTACGTTTAGCAGGCCAGGATAGCGGCACAGCATACCATGACCGATTTGAAATTGTGTCGCTAGTTGGCACATTTTCTCAATATGGCTCTCATTATCACATGGCGATCGCTGACTCTACCGGACGCACAATGGGTGGACATGTGATGCAAGGATGTTTGGTCTATACCACCGCAGAAATTGTCATCGGCATTCTTCCAAACATCAGCTTTTACCGCAACTATGATGCAACAACAGGCTATCGTGAGTTAGTCATCCATCAACATAGTTAACGTAAGTCTTGTACCTTTCTCAATAGGCAAGTTTGGGCGGTGCGTAGCACTGCCCAAACTTGCAAATGGTGCAAACAAGATCTAAGTTAACGTGAATTCGATAGCGCCATTTCAGCCGCGCGGCGCGCGGCTGAAATGACGCAAAACCGTATCCCGTGCGACGTGCGGGATACGTTTCTGCGCATTCGTCGAATGCACGTTAAGTTAATTGACCAATCCAATCGATGGAGTTCACCGTATATCTTGCAGTTCCAATCTCAAGATGGTCATTATGAGCGAACGAATCATCCACACCCCCGTCTCACATCCTGCCAGGACTCTCTCTCGCCGTCGTGCTCTCATCGGTGGCGCGATCGCCGGATTCTCTGGTGCAGTAGGATTATCAGCGATCGCAGCCCGTCCCAGTTTGGCCACTGCTACAGAAGACACCGCCAATGATGCCGCTATTCTGAACAAAGCACTTTATTATGAACATCAGGCCATTTGGGCGTATAGTTTTGCAGCAGGGCGACTGAGCGATACTGAGGTCGGTCGAGCTGTGAAAGCCCTGGCTCTACGCAATCAGGCGGATCACATGGCTCATCGAGATGCGCTGATCGCGGCAGTGCAAAGCCTGGGAGCCACTCCTGTACGTGCTGAAGAGAGCTATGATGTCTCGGCTTACATTAACGCTGGAGAGGGTAATATAGACTCCGATGTGAACATCGCAAAGCTGGCGCTGGCGCTGGAAACGGATGCGGCGATCGCCTACACTCAAGAAATTGCAAAACTGAAAACTCCCGCATTAATCACGGCAGGAGCCAGCATCGGCTCTGACGAATCGGCCCATGCCACTGCTATTCGAGCCGCATTTGTGTCATTGGGTGTTGATATTCCCTATGTTCCAGCTTCGTTTATTAGCACGGATACTCGTGACAGTTGGATCTTAAAGGTTTAACATGAATTCGATAGCGCCATGTGAGCCGCGCGACGCACAGCTCACATGGCGCAAAAAGTTGTCCCACGCGACGCACGGAGCAACTTTTTACACATTCGTCGAATCCACGTTAAAGGTTTAATACCATCACGAAACGCCAACTCAACCTTCG
>DATNPS010000113.1:0-3677 GCA_036703095.1 Crinalium sp.
GATGGCTATCATCACATTCGCGTTTATGATGTCATCGAAGGGCAGCGAACGGCGAATGGTCGTGTATTTGCAGACATCAATCCCGGACAACCCGATGGATTACGAACCGATGCACAGGGCAATGTCTTTGTGAGTTCTGAAGATAGTGTGCAGGTCTATGCATCCGATGGTACACGTTTGGGAAAAATCCTGGTGCCTGAAACGGTGGCGAACCTGACGTTTGGTGGGCAGGAGGGCGATCGCCTGATCATCGCGGCTGGGCATTCACTATACGCGATTCATCTCAACACAAAAGGATGAATAGGGTGACGGATGATCTCGTAGAGGCGTTTCGCGAAACGCTCCTACGAAATTTGTCTATTCCAGCGATGGCATATCCTCGAATTGCACGATGACTAAAACAGCAGGTTCATCGCCTACCGTACCTGAAAGATGGCCTTTATGACCCTGTACATCTTCCCGTGTGTTTTGATCGGCTCCAAATGAAATTTCGCCGGGGCCCATCTCCACTCGCTGACCGTCCATCGTTTCTACAAACCAGCGTCCTGATAATGGAATAATCCACTGGGGCTTTGGGTTTTCATGCCAGGTTCCCGTCCAGCCTAAGGGCAGCACGGTAAAACTAACGGTTCCACCCGTTTGCTTCACCTGCCCCAACCACTGTGGGGACGCAGGGGGGGCAATGCTGTTGAGTTTAAAGTCTTGAATTTGGCGGCGAGATTGATGGCTCACGCCCTCTTGATCTGTCCAGACATGCCAATAGTCAATGATAGGAAGCGTTGATTGATCAGGAGATGGATTACTTTGAATCGTTGTTTGTTGTGATGAAGAGTGGCTCATAGATTTTTCTATCTACCCTGCGTTCTGTTCAAATTGGTGTTACGTCCTGTCAATGATTTGGCTTCAACAAAAATATTACGAATATCGGGATAGTGTTTGCGAATCTCAGACTCTAAACGATCGATCGCCTGAGCAACATCCTCAACAGACAAACCTCGGTGAAACTGTATTTCGATATTCAATAAGATTTCGTGTGGCCCAAAATACAAGGTCAGCAGACGTAGAATATTTTCAACGGATGGATCAGCCAGAACCAGCGATCGCAAATGTCGTGCCGTCGCCTGATCAACGCCTTCACCCACTAATAGCCCTCTACTTTCGCGTGCCAGGATCACCGCAACGATCGCCAAAATAATGCCAATCACAATTGATGCAATTCCATCAATGTAAGGATTGTTCAACCGATGTCCTAAAAATACACCCAGGAATGCTACCAACAATCCCAGGAGTGCGGCTGAATCTTCAAACAGCACTGTAAAAATGGTCGGATCTTTACTGGCTCTAATGGCTTGCCAAATGTTGCGATCGCCAACAGACGGTAGAAATTCCTTGAGCGCCACAGTCCAGGAAAATCCTTCAAACACAACCGCGCAACCCAGTACCACATAGTTCCAGGTCGGGTCTTCAATGGGGCTAGGGTGGTTTAAGTGCGTAATCCCTTCATAGATGGACATGCCACCCCCAATTCCAAAGATGAGGATGGCAACAATCAGCGTCCAGAAGTACAGTTCATGCCCATGCCCAAACGGATGCCTGTCATCTGGAGGACGTTTACTTAACCGAATTCCCAGCAGCAGCAAAAGTTCATTGGTCGTATCCACCACTGAATGAATGCCCTCAGCCAGCATGACTGAACTTCCGGTGATGGCAGCGGCGATAAACTTGGTGATGGCGATCGCTAAATTAGCCGCGATCGCCGCAAAGATCGTGTTGTGTCCTGACGAGGTGGCCATTCATCGAGCAGTGGCATAGGACAACGCGGGTGCAAGCACCTCATTGATCTCTCGCAAGATGTCGTCACTTAATTGAACATCCGATGCCCCTGCATTATCGGCAATCTGTTCGGGACGACTGGCTCCAATGATGGCAGACGAGATGCGCTTATCCCGCAATATCCACGCTAAAGCCAGTTGTGCCATTGACAGATTTAATCGCTCGGCAATCGGCTTCAGGTTTTGCACGGCACTGAGGACGCGATCGCTGCGCACGTCCTGCATAAACCCATTCATCTTGTCATTAGCGGCACGAGAGTCTTGAGGTGGAGCTTCACCGGGTTTGTATTTTCCAGTCAGAACTCCTTGCGCTAAGGGCGACCAGACAATTTGGCTGATGCCATTGTCAGCGCACAGGGGAAACACTTCGGCTTCCGGCTTCCGCCACAGCATTGAGTATTGCGGCTGGCTAGAGACGAAGCGTTCTACATTGGGAAGATTGAGAGCCGCTTGAATCTGAGATGGATTCCATTCACTAAATCCGATGTAGCGGGCTTTTCCCTGTCGCACGACCTCTGTTAAAGCGGTCATGGTTTCTTCTAGAGGCGTGTTGACGTCGTAGCGATGGCACTGATACAGATCCACGTAATCGGTGCGAAGCCGCTGGAGCGATGCGTCAATCTGCTTATGAATTTGAGCCGCAGACAATCCTGAATCGGTATCCGACATGGGGAAGTAAACCTTGGTTGCCAGAACGTATGAACCGCGATCGATTCCCTGCAACACGTCACCTAACAAGGATTCTGCGGCACCCCGTCCATACACGTTTGCCGTATCGATAAAGTTAATCCCAACATCAAATGCTTTGTGAACACAAGCTTCGGCTTGCTGTCGTTCTACTCCACCACTGTAGGTCAACCAGGAGCCTAAGCTAATTTCGGAAACCTTGAGTCCACTATCGCCAAGCTGTCGATACTTCATAACGGGTATCTCCAAGTCCTCTAACCCACTTAACTTAAAGGATTTTTCGTGAATTTAACATCATTCAATTGATATATCTCAAATCTTGCACCTTTCTCATTACGCGGATTTTGCAAGAAAAGTGGTTGGTTTACAGCCGAGACAGCGGTGTTACAGAATGCTTCTTGGGTAGGTTTGGAAGTGGGTTCTGTCCCCGTAAAATGAGCCAGAAGCGATCGCGCTATCCCCACCATTCCGATACATCACCGAATTATGGTCTCTACCGTTCGATCATGGCTGAACTGGCTGTTCCAGCAGTTTCAACTCAAACCCGGTAAACCTGCGATCGCATCCAGTTTACGAGCGCTGATATCGGTTCTTGGCCCTTTGTTAGTCGGTGTGTGGCTGGGACATCCGACGGCAAGTGCGATCGCCATTATGGCGGCCTGGTTTGTCGGGCTGGTGAATATTGAAGGCGTGTATCGCCAGAAAGCCGTGGCTAAGGTTGCGGCATTGATTAGCATTATCGCCATGCTGCTGCTGGCCAATCTGGTACATAGCATCTTCTGGCTGTCAGTGCTGACAATGTTTGCGGTGATGTTTGTAGCTGGCCTGGTAAATGTGTTTGGTCAGGCCGTCTCATCCATCAGTTTGATTACATCGATCATGTTTATTGTGGCACTGGCCAGGTTTTCCAGCTTTCCCGACTGGTCTACGGTCTTTCAGCAGTGCGCGATTGGTTTGGCAGGGGGAACCTGGTCAATCATCGTGTCGCTGGCACTCTGGCGACTGCACCCGTATAAGCCTGTGATTCAATCCGTCGCCAATTGCTACAGTGCGTTAAGTCAGTTAGTTGATGCCGCCAAAGGACGAGTTGCGTATCCCGGCGATCGCCGTGCTCAGTTAACTCAGTTTTTACAGGCTCAGGATAATTTCACGCAGTCC
>DATNPS010000114.1:0-15393 GCA_036703095.1 Crinalium sp.
CAGGTGTTATCTCAGGCGGAAGCCGATCGCCTGGTGGCGATCGCCCAAAATCATCCCCATGAAGTTGTTTCCGTTGAAGGAAAAGTTGCGCATCAATCGCCACCTGCTCCCTTTACAACTTCCACGCTTCAGCAATCGGCTGGAGCCAAACTGCGGTTTAGTCCAGATAAAACTATGCAGGTTGCCCAATCCCTCTACGAGAAGGGCTTAATTACCTACATGCGAACCGATAGCGTGAGCCTCAGCCCTGAATTTTGTCAGGCGGTACGTCAGTGGCTAGAAGCGCGCGATCCCGATAATGTTCCGAAGCGAGCTACTCAACATCGCAGCCGCAAAGGCGCGCAAGAGGCCCATGAAGCGATTCGCCCTACCGATATTCATCGTCCGTCAGCCCAGTTGCGACCCGAATTATCGACAGATGAGTTTGAACTGTACGTGTTGATTTGGAAGCGATCGGTCGCCTCGCAGTGCAATCCAGCCCGTTTGCGCAAAACCCGTGTGGTGACTCAATCTGGCCCGCTATACTGGGAGGCCAGGGGGCAGGTGGTCGAGTTCCCCGGCTATACCCGCTATTGGCCCAACCTGCAAGCCGATGCACAACTGCCGCTGTTGAGCCAGGGACAGGCGCTTACCCTGGAGCGATCGCAAGCTGACCAGAAGCAAACCCAGCCTCCCCCACGTTACTCGGAGCCGAAACTGGTGCAGTTGATGGAGCGCAAAGGGATTGGACGTCCTTCAACCTATGCTCCAACAATTAAGATCTTGAAGCAGCGCAACTATGTTCAGGTCAATAAAGGCAAACTGCAACCCACAGAGTTGGGGCTAGAGTTGGATGCGGCTCTAGAAAAGCTATTGACAAAATTAGTTGATCCAGTCTTTACGGCTGAGATGGAACAAGAACTGGATCGCATCGCTCAAGGAAAAGTGAACTGGGAACGTTGGCTGCTGAACTGGAATCAGGAATACTTTATCCCGGCTCTGGAGCAAGCGCAGAAACGGATGTTGGATCACATCACGTCGTTCTCACCCAATGCACCCAATCTACCCAAAGCCGCAGAATTAACGGATACGCCCTGCCCGCAATGTCAGCAGCCGATGGCGAAGATTCCCAGTCGGAAATTGAAAAAAGGTTTTTTTCTGAAGTGCCAGCATTGCATCAATTCCGTGCTGTTTTGGGATGCCTATCGTCAACAATGGGAACCACCTCGCGATCCGTCTACACCCGCACAGCCTGATGCTGCTACTAGCGCCACGGAATATCCCTGTCCAGTTTGCCGTAAGCCTTTGGAGCAGTATACCTATCACAAAGACGGGCAGGCTAAAGTGATGCTGCGCTGTTCAGATGCGATCGCTCGACAGAAATCGAAACATAAGGATGCTGTTTATTTTTACACGGCTAAGAAAACGTTTTGGAGTCCGAAGTTTGGCGATTTGGATACCAGTAACACATAAACTGAAGCGATTGGAGTTAAAACAGAGACATCATCCATTCTGCGCGAAAAGCAAAGGAGAGTTTCGATGTCTACCCACTCTGAATCGCCCCAACCCGAACCGTTTGCGCAACCTACATTTACCGATGAAACTTCACCTGTGCATGACGGGATAGACGTACAAACCGTAGACTGTTGCATTGTTGGAGGTGGGCCAGCAGGTGCGGTTCTGTCGTTGCTGTTAGCGCGTCAGGGGATTTCTGTGATGCTGTTGGAAGCACATCGAGATTTCGATCGGGATTTTCGTGGAGATACGCTTCAGCCATCAACGATGGAAATTATGGCGGAGCTGGGGTTAGCCGATCGCCTGCTGGAATTACCTCACACCAAGTTACGAAGTATTACGCTGAGGTCAACCGATGGCAGCATTATCTTTTCTCCCAGCTTTGCTCACCTCAAAACGCGCTTCCCATATGTCACCGTTATGCCTCAGGTTCGCTTCCTCGATTTCATTGTGGCAGAGGCGAAACACTATCCCAATTTCCAATTGGTTTTAGGCGCAAATGTACAGGAGTTGGTTGAGAACGATGGAGTCGTTCAGGGAGTACGGTATCGGGGACACGGGGGATGGCACGAGGTTCGAGCGCAAGTGACGATTGGCGCGGATGGTCGCCACTCTCGGCTGCGAGACTTAGCCGGATTGGAAGCTGTCCCAACTTCGGCCCCGATGGATGTTTTATGGTTTCGCTTGCCTCGCTTACCCGACGATGCTGAAGGTTTAAACGGGCGCGTTGGTAAAGGGCGGATGACCGTGTTGCTCGATCGCGGAGAGCAGTGGCAGGTGGCGTACATTATTTCTAAAGGTGGATATCAGCAGGTGCGATCGGCAGGGTTAGAGCAACTGCGGCAGAATATTGTGGATATCCTGCCAGAATTTAAAGAGCGAGTGCAGCAGTTGCAAGATTGGCATCAAATTGCGTTTCTCTCTGTCGAATCCAGCTACGTTCGCCGCTGGTATCGTCCGGGATTGTTATTGATTGGGGATGCCGCCCATGTCATGTCTCCTGTGGGCGGGGTTGGCATTAACTATGCAATTCAGGATGCGGTTGCGGCTGCCAATCATCTCAGTCAGCCGCTCAAGCGTA
The DNA here is from genome assembly GCA_036703095.1 of Crinalium sp. Taxonomy (GTDB): domain Bacteria; phylum Cyanobacteriota; class Cyanobacteriia; order Elainellales; family Elainellaceae; genus DATNPS01. The sequence continues at coordinate 2,576 of DATNPS010000114.1, forward strand.
AACAGGTGCAATCCCGGCATCTAGCGGCTGTACAGCGAGAGCGGCAGTTGCCAACTCGCTTTATTCAGTTCTTCCAATCGCTGATTCAACAAACGGTGATCAAGAGTGCGTTGAGCAATCAGTCGCTTCAACCCCCTGCATTTCTAAACCTACCGTTTCTGCGAGATATTCCACCCCGAATTGTGGGGTTTGGGCTGTTTCCTCCGCATGTGCATTTGGAACCCAAATAGAGTAAAGGAGAGCGGCAAAGCCGCTCTCCTTTACTCTATTTGGAGCGTGTGATGACTTTATTCCCAACGTAAAACGGGCTGTCGCAGTAATTCCCGACGACCTTGGGTGACGGTCAAGAAAGATCCTCTGGGCGTGTCGCGAACCAGCAGGTAGCTAACATTGCCATTAATTGCTTCAAAGACACTGCCATCTTGCTCATAGTTGTCTAGCTGAACGCGGATAGCTCTGCCATTGTGTTTGTTGACTCCCACATAGGTATGCGGTAGATCGCCGCCGCAAATGTTTACCCAATAGTCCGCCGTTTCAGCAGACACAAACAGGCTTTCGCCGGAATGGCAGTAGTTGCGCACCTCCGCTAGCAGCATTGGAGCAGCAGAGCCTCCCTGCTGAAGTGAAGTGTTTGAGTGAGAGGTCGCTACCGAATTGGACGTCATTGCAACGACTGGACTCACCATGCTGGCGATCGCCGCGACTCCTGCAAGACCTAGTTTTACAAGCTTCATATGAGATCTGTTGATAGGGTACTTGCTCAGGGTACCCTCCGTGATTTAGCCCGTATCATTTGTAGCATTTTGTACGTTTAAGAATCACAATATGAATCTGCAACTTTATGAAAAGGGGAGTGGGTGTGAAACCCCACGAAGGGGACAACGCCCCCTTCACCCCCTTCTCAATTCAGTGCATCTTCATATAAAAACGGTATTAGCACTCAGTTCTCAGTCCTCAGCACTTTTGTTCTAACAGCTACGGCGATCGCCACACGTTAATCTGGGTATGACCGGAATCCCAATCGCTGGTTAAGCCAGCCAACTGTTTACCGTCCGGTGTGACAACCAGAGAATGCATCCATTTTGCTTCTAGAATAGCCTCTAGCTGAAGCGTTCGCAGATTCCACACTTTGAGCTGTTGGCCAGTACTGCCGAAAATAAAATCGCGGCTCAAGGTCAGGGGAATATCTTCAAACGTGTTATGCGAAAAGGTAGCTGACTCCTCCGCTTGAAGCTCGCCTGTGGTTAGATTCCAGACTTTCAGGCGAGTTTCAAATTTTCTAAACGTATTGCCATACTGCAACGCGGCCAGTTTGCCATCCGGACTCATGTGCGCTGACAAAAAGTAGTCTGCCATCCAATTTTCTACCTGACGAGTCGGGATGGTTTTGGCCTCGTTGCTGGCTAAATTCACCAATTTTAAATCGCTGATCAGTGCTGTCCGGCTGGCGGAATTGATATCCAGAGGATTGAATTGTTCTGCTTCATCATGAATGATGGCGATCGGGCCAATGGTTGTTTTCGATTCTGCCACTTTAGGAAAGGTTGCCTTGAGTTGACCTGTTGCTAGATCCCACTGCTTGATCGCACCATAGCTACCGCTAATCACCGTCTTTCCGTCTGGTGTAATGGCAACCTGCTCTACTTCTTCAGGATGGCCGACCAGCATCCGGGGAGGGCGATCGCTCGTCAAGTCCCAGATGCGCACCATGTGGTCAGCACTGCCACTCACCACCGTTTTACCATCCGGGGCGATCGCCACCGCTCTAATTTGGCCGGAATCGCTCTGAAGCGTTTTTTTCAAGTATCCCGTTTTGAGATCCCAGATCTTAATGGCCTTGTCGTTGCCACCACTGACTAAGGTTTTCCCATCGGTACTGATGGCCAGAGCCGAGGCGGCTGGATGCCCGTTAATGGTGCGAACTACGGACATCTTGCAGATAGGGGAATGGTTCAGCTGTTGAGAACAGGCGGCTGTACTCGAAGGCACGGATTCGCTTGATGTAGAGGGGCGAAACGTTCCCGTTATTTGCAAGAACACCATCACCAACCCCAGGAGGAAGATGCCCCACTGCATCGCATTCGGTATCCACGAGCGAGCAGTGTGAGAGGATGAGTTGGAGGGATAGCCCGAAATCATCTGCGTCAGATCGCGACGGCTGCGGTACGCCTCCGACCAAAAGGCCATCCAGAATGCGAACAAGATAACGACGGGTAATCCTAAAAACTGCAATGCAAACCCTACAGGCATGTTTCCCACTAACCAGAACGGAAAGAAGAATCCGTACCATATCAGATACCAAAGGATCAGAAATCCGATTACAAAGGGATGCAAGCTCATCGTAATGTGTACGCTCGTCCCTAACGGAGATGTGTCAAAGCGTCCCTGAATGCGCGGCAGAAAGGAATTGCGATGGTGAATAATGCGGCGAATTTGAAATCCGGTTTCGGAAACCGTGCCTTCGTAGGGTAGATGGTTACGAGAGAAGTGCCATCGAATCGGCTTTTCAGGTTCAATGTAGGCGGCTAATCGTTGCAGCACGATCGCCAAAGCGTCAGGGGTTTGCAGAGTGAAGGTGTCGTAGGGTAAGAGTCTCACGGCGCGCTGACATCCAATGAACGAGATGACGTTAGGATGCCCTGAAATACGAGGTGCTGAATACCTGAAGTTTTTACAGCATTCGGTGCGATCGCATGTTCAGGGACGATATAGCCATCGCCACATTCGTCAAGCCATGGCGATAGCTATAACTGAAGATACGCATTGGTATCCATGAATTCCAGCTAACGGTTGGAGCCTCATGCAGGATTCACATCCAGCAATAGGGTCGCGAGTAATTCTGTGAGTTGCTTGAGCTTAATGGGTTTTGTGAGATACGCATTTGCGCCAGCCTCAAGGCAGCGATCGCGATCGCCCACCATCGCCAGGGCCGTCAGGGCAATAATGGGTACATTGACTAAATTTGCATCACAGCGGATGTGCCTCATCGCTTCGAGACCATCCATTTCTGGCATTTGAATATCCATCAGAATGAGGTCGGGTTTCTCAGACTGAGCCAGGGCGATCGCTTCTACTCCATTGTTGGCCCGCAGAAGGCGATAACCTTTCGCCTTCAGGTAGTCCGAAATCGTGATGACATTCACTTCATTGTCTTCCGCCAGCAAGATTAAAGGAGATGAGGTCTGTTCCAAGGGGAGGGACTGGATACAGCATTGAGCAGGAACGGGAGACACGGCAGAGCATACCGTGGAATCAAGGCAGGGAAGGGCGATCGTAAAACAACTGCCGACGCCGACCTCAGTGGTTAGCTCTACGTAACCGCCATGCAGTTCGACGATGCGTTTGACCAGAGCCAGTCCCAGTCCCGTACCTTCGTACTTCCGATTGAGGGCACTATCAATTTGAATGAAGGGCTGAAACAGTTGATGGATATATTCTGGGGCAATCCCAATACCCGTATCGATAACGGCAATGCGTAGAAATCGCTTCTCGTCCGGCTCCCTCTCCTGAGCGCAGGGAGAAACTTCCAGGGTGATATGCCCTCCTTCCGGCGTGAATTTGACGGCATTGCTGAGCAGATTGAGTAAGACCTGGCGAATGCGCCGTTCGTCTACCCATAGGTCAGGTAGGTTCGTTGGCAGTTTCAGCTCTACCTGAATCCGTTTGGTTAGCGCTTGTTGGCTGATAAAGGTCAAACTGGACTGGCAAAGGGGCGCGACAGCCGTGGGGCTATAGTCCAGCTCTAACTGACCCGATTCAATTTTGGCAATGTTGAGGATATCGTTGATTAGCTCCAGCAAGTGGTAGCCACTCCGCTCGATCGTTTCCAGGGTGTGAATTTGCTGCTCATTGATAGCGCCAAACACCTGATCTTGCAATCCTTCCGTCATTCCCAGGATGGCATTGAGAGGCGTGCGGAGTTCGTGACTCATGTTGGCAAGAAACTCATCTTTTAAACGAGTGGCACGGGCAAGCTCCATATTGGCGTTAGCCAGTTGAGTATTTTTGGCTTGAAGTTCTTCAGTTCGTTGATTCACCTTCTCTTCCAGCGATTGATTATAGTCTTGCAGTTGTTCCTCACGTTTGCGAATCTTCTCCACCATTCGTTCAAACGTTTCAGCCAGCATACTCATTTCATCGTGAAATCGTCGCTTGCGCAGGTGAGAAAGCATCGGATTATATGCCCCTTCACTCATCTGCTCTGTCGCGACCACCAGTTCCGTAATGGGACGGGTGACAATCCCTGAAATGATGTAGACCAGGATAAACAGAGAACCGTAGGTGATGGTAAAGGCGATCGCAAAGTGTTGTCGAATGCCCTGCTGTACTTCAAAGACATAGTTTGCCTGAAAATCCACTCCGACTACACCGACCACGCTGCCGTGTTTATCTTTGATCGGGCCATACGCAGAAACCCAGGAACCCCACTGATCTTTGTAAGGTGTAAGGGTAATGGTTAGATGGGTCAAGCCTTGATAGAGTTGAGTCTTAGCCGGATCAGCCGTATACGATTCGCGGAAATGGGTTGGAGAATCTGGCTGACTAATGCGTAGAAAGTCTCCAATGAAGAGAACTTCGTAAGGGTGGCTACCGGGGATGAGCGTGTAGGGGTTGGCGCGAGGTTCGATCTGGTGGATGGTTTGGAGCCACGCCTGATGTTTTTGATAGAGGGGATTATCGAGCGGCAGAATTTGTCCGTTGGGCAGTTCAGCGGCGGCTAAAGCCCGAAATTCGTCTCCATCAATGCCTTGAATTGTGCCCTCCAGGGTATCGACCAAATCCTGACGAATCCGCTGCATGGCGCGGTCTGTCGAATAGCGGTAAAACCAACCATATGCTGTGGCGAAAACGATACCGTAGACGACCGTGAAGCCTACCAGCAGCTTGAGGCGCAAGCTAATAAATTGAATTCGCTTTGCCTTCGGTTCCGCAACAGGTTGGTTCATACATACTCAAGGTTCCGCTACTTATTATTTCAGCGATCGAAGTTCCCAAGTATAGAATGCCCAGGTGCGTTCCCCTTCCGAACTTTCATCAAGTAATCTTTTTTACACTGACCCATCCTCATGGTGTACCTACGTGCTGCAAGATGGGCGATCGCATTCTCCTCACAAGTTTCTCAAATTTGGTGAATACGGTTAAGGAAGGTTAGCTAGCTTAGACCCTTAGCTTGTACTGGAAGATACTGCCATGAATATGACTCACTACATGGAGCTTCTTGCTGTAAATCAACCTTGGAACTTGCTGATTTTTATGGCAATTCCTGTGATTTTGGCGGAAACGATCGCAATCACAGAGCTTTATATCCTGTTTAAACGAAGCTTTAAAGGCACTGTTAGAACGATTAACAAAGTTGCCGGAATTCTTGCAGGATTTTACTTTCTAGTTATCTTTCTGCATCTCTTCTTCAAAGCGGTTATTCCAATTACGGTTGCTGGAGAGTGGAGAACTATTATTGATGTAACCGCCGTTGGTTTTTATTTGTTGGGCGTCGTTCCACTATTGGGAATTGCGCTGCTTGAAATTGGCGCACTGTGGCGCAAAAAGAGTGCAGAATGGAAGCTCGGTGCCCACGCTATTTTTGTAGGTCTTTTCTTGCTGGTGGCTCACATTGCCATGATTTTTGGGATGCTCAATCCTATCCTGCTGTCCGGTGGTTCACACCTGCATCAGATGTGATAGCAAATTCTACGGCTTTATGGAGTTGGCGATCGCACTTTAGCTTTTCAGTAATGCTCGAAAACCAGCCTGGTTAAAATGCTCATCTGTTGTTAATGCATCAGTTCATTGATCAAATGTTGATTAATGGTTTTTCGACCAATCTGGCTCACCCTGCAAGTGCAGAGATTTAGCGGTTTGAAGGAACGTTGTAGGTTGTGTTGTTGTATCAGGCAAAACGCTTTCAACGATAATTCGAACTCGTGTACCAGCTTTGAGATTTAAAGGCACTTCAGGCTGAAGAGTTTTACCATCAAATATAGCTTCTAAGGTTTGGAGCATAGTTTTCTAGAGGTTAGAACATCCTTCAAATATAGACTGTCTATTAGCAGGAGAGCGATCGCTATTCCACCTCGTCAAGAACGATCGCCCTTCAATCACCAACAGCGATCGGTGAACCTAGAAAAGCTGTTGGGTATCCTCACGTTAATTTAGCTTGGAAGTGGCGATCGCATTTCAGCCGTGAATATAATTATTGAAATATTGTTGGATTTTTGTGCCAATAGCCGATGTGGTTGGCGATGCAGTTATAGAAGCGTGTGAGTACAACAACTCATACACTTACTTTTATGTGATTTATAATGTAATCTCTACTATTTAAGGACGGCTTCTCGACAATTCACTATATGCATATCTTGTAGCCTAACATTTAGAATCAGCGACAAGATTTTTAAGAGCATTCAATAGTATTTTTTCTCGTCCGCTGTATTGAAAACGTTAGACTATTTATACTGAACTAAGAGCATGAAATAAGCTTTTACGCTCTTCTGAGTTATGCAAGGGGAAAGTTGCTATATGCATCCAATTCTTTCTTCTTCTTTTTGACCAAAGCATACAGCCAAGATTATCAGTTTCAATAGTTACCACAACTGAATTAATATCTAAGTCGTAGCATTGAGAATAGGTTTTGTGTGCGGGATTAGGGAAAGAGTTTTTAAAGATCTCGTTATACTCGGGCTCAAAGTATCTAATTAACGCAGCTTCTGTAAAATTAATTGCTTGCTCTTCTGTAATTCCTGTTTTCAGAACATATTTGACATGTCTATTGTCTTCCTCATCCGAAACTTGAAAATTTTTACACTGTCCATTAAATATTGTGTAAAGCGCTACTTCAAAGTTGAGGAGAAGAAGCCAGACATCCTGATCGGGTGTTCTCCTCGACACTTCGTGGTAAATCTTCTGAAGCGTAGAGTGGCTTTGCAGTCTCTCAGAAGCTTGTCTACCTCCTTGGTTTCCATATGCTTGCCCTACGTAAAGAACTTCAATATCAACAAACTCCGCCATTTCTGGAAAGAGATGTGCAAGGACACCTGCTTTTACAAAGGAAATGTGTTTGTTATTTTCATCATATAAACTGAACTCTGAGTAAGGATAAGGACAATCAAGACGAAGCTCACTTTTGCCTAGTTTATTTGGTATTATGAAGTCTCTTGATTCAAAATGGTTTTGTCTCTGAAACTTTAAAGTTCCTTGAACCCACGAGTCATCAATTTTGAACGAACTAGGTTCAAGTGTTACGCGAGGTTTGCGTCCAATGATGTAGATGTAACAGGGAATTTCTTGAAAAACTTCTTCCTCAAGCTTTTCCAGTGCATCTTGCTGTGTCAAAAATAGATAATCAGCATATGCATTTAAGCCAAATTCAGTAAAATATTTGAGCATCTCAGCTATCAGTTCTTATTAGGAGCTAGAAGAATACTTAAAAAAATTAGAAGTCATCCTAGAGTAGAACAATTGAACCAGCCGAGCTAGTAGCAATAACCGAATGGTACCGAACAACTAGGCTGAGATGCTTGAAGTCGTTCAGATTAGGGAAAGCTTAAATCTTAAATTATGTATTTAGCGTTAGATCTGCTAGATAATTGTGCCAGCTCCATTTGTACCCGGAAAGTACATGTCGGTGTTAGAGCGATAATGGAAGGAGGAGCGATCGCATATTATACCAATTTAGTTAGACAGAGCGGCAGATCCGGTAGGGGTACATCATGATGCGCCCTTACAAAAGATTGATCGTTGTAAAGCTTGTCTAATTTGGTATTACTGCGATTGTTGTGTCTGTAGGGGCAGGTTTTGCCATTCAGTTAATTTTGAAATCGTTGACCTGTCTGCTAAACCTGCTCCTACCACTGACAATGATTGTTAAAGATCTGTTTAAGTTCTACCTTAAGCATTCAGCCAAATTCCTCCAGAGATAGATTTAAGAGTTTGGACGTACTCGGTAGATTGTCAATTAGACGGTTGACCATGCGTGGAGAGGTCAGGAATAAAGAATTTTTTCCTTTCACTACCCATGCAAATCTGCCATCTTAGAATTATTAGTAGCAACCAATACGATCTCTGATCGTAACGATTATGAAAGTTCAGCTCGAACGGAAGATCCCAACCTGCCCTGAGCAGTTGGGATGCGTTGTGTGTCAACAAAAATTCACCGTTCCGAATATTCGGTCTCTCCTGTGTACCGATGCCGGACTCATTCAAGGTGATGTCTGTCCAACGTGCCTGAAATCAAAGGCGACTGGCATTAAATGCAAAATGAGAGAGCAATCTGGCCTATTGCTGAGACAGGCAGAACTGGAGCATGGGCGATCACTTTCTCTTCGCCAGCGTGCGTTAGAATTACTGGCCGCTTCGCAGGAAGATATTACCCTCCCCACACTCTTTACCTGGATGGGCAAACGGCTGGAGATTCTCGCCCAGGAAACGCAAGAGCTAGAAGCAGCTCGATTTGGAACGGGCAACTCTTGTGCCTGTGGTAAGCGATCGCGTTTACGCATCGTGTTTGAAGAGGATGGATTTAGTTAGGGTTTGTTGACACACCGGGTGGATAGGGCGATCGCTAGTGGCTAATCATCCAGGGGCGGCCTCCCTCATGGCTTCTGGGTTTTGGACGTTCGGGTTCTCTGTCACGTTTAACGAGCTGCGGTTCTGGATTTTCTTTCTTTAAACGTAAAGAGCCGGATAGTAACGCTGGAGGTGAGAAGACCCGTCGTCCGGGCCGTTCGCAGTGGGGGCATGGAGCGGGTGCATTACATTCCGCCATCGTGCGCCACGCATCATAAATGCCGCATTCATCACATCGAAATTCGTAGAGTGGCATAGGACAAAACTGAAAGTAAACGGCAAAAGGCGTAATAGTAGGGACGTTTCGCGAAACGCCCCTACCAAATTCATGTCCTCAAACAGGGAGAATATTTTTATCGAAGATCTCAGTTGGAATGGCGAGTGTGCAACATGCATTGGGAATATCGACAATGCCGCTGACTCGGCCTTCTACCGGGGCACAACTGAGGAGAAGATACGCTTGCTCTCCGGTATAACCAAACTTCTTCAGATATTCGATCGCATTCAAACACGCCCGACGATAGGCAATATGCACATCCATGTAATATTGCTTGCCTGTGAACTCGTCCACCGAAATGCCTTCAAATACCAGGTATTCAGAGTAACGGGGTTCCACAGGGCCGGGTTTGAAAATGGGGTTGACCATGCCATATTTCTCGACCCCACCTTTGATAATGTCCACATGCAGATCGATGTAGCCCGACATTTCGATCGCCCCACAGAAGGAGATTTCGCCATCCCCCTGCGAGAAGTGAATATCGCCCATCGATAGCTTCGCCCCTTCTACATACACGGGGAAGTAGATCCGCGTTCCCTTCGATAAGTTCTTGATATCGCAGTTACCACCATGTTCACGGGGAGGTACGGTTCGGGCGGCCTCTGCGGCAACGCGATCGTACTCCGAAGCAGGCAGTTTACCCAGGATAGCGTTGGTGGGATTTGGCAATGCGGCCAGCACAGGCTGATCTCCAGAAAGCCCTGCTCCATAAGTGCGCAAATCTGGGGCAGTGGATACCAGTTCCGCTTCCCGCTTGTTCCACTTGGCCAGCAGTTCATGAGACGGTGCACAGCCAATCAAACCGGGGTGTGTGATGCCCGCAAACTTAACGCCGGGAATGTGCCGAGATGACGTGTAAATGCCCTGAAGATCCCAAATCGCTTTGGCCGGATCGGGGAAATGATCGGTCAGGAAACCGCCGCCATTCTTCTTATCGAAAATGCCTGTAAAGCCCCACTCATCGCCTTGTAGCGCTCCGATATCCAGCAGATCAACGACTAGAATATCGCCCGGTTCTGCTCCGTTCACCCAAATCGGGCCGCTGAGAACGTGAACGACGGTCAGGTCAACATCCCGAATATCATCAGGGCTGTCGTCATTTTTGATCTGTCCGTCTGTCCAGTCTTTACACTCGATGCGAAACACATCTCCTGGATTTACCGACACAACGGCTGGGATGTCAGGATGCCAGCGGTTATGTCCTGGCAATTCCTGCTGATCCATTGGCTTAGTGAGGTCAACTTTAAATAGCGTCTTCGGCATTGAGATTCCCTCTTTTTGAACCTAACTTAGATAACCTGTATGAATGAGGTAGAAACCTGTAGGTTGAGTTGAGTTCACGAACTCCAACAAATTTCCTAACAAATATGCTGTTGGTGCTGTTGGGTTTCACGTTGTTTAACCCAGCCTACAGTTCCACCTATTTCCCAACAAATGTGTTGATAACGTGTTGATGATGTTGTTGGGTTTCACGCGTTCAACCCAACCTACAATTTCACTACGTTGCGTGTCCGGGAGTTGCTTTACACGCATCATGACACTGAGCGTCTAAGCTACAGCACAGCGAGCAGATCGGCGTTTCATACACCGGGCAGTACGCCATGTCTTCACGCTCATACTCATACTCACAGATGGAACAGTTGGTTAAACCAACGACATCAGAGTTTTCGTGGAAGTGAACATCTTTTCGAGCGATGTAATACTTCCCTTTCGTGAGATAAGCGATGATCGGTGACAGCACAAAGGCCAAACCGAGTGCGATAAAGGTCGAGAATGCTTGAGCCGCTGGCCCCATCAGACCAAAGAAGGCAATCACCGAGACCACGGAACCGATGAGCATTGAGCCAAACCCGACCGGATTGAAGTTATACAGGTGAGCACGTTTGAACTCAATGTAGGAGGGGCTAAGGCCGAGAGGCTTGTTCACAACCAGGTCAGCCACTAACGCACCAACCCAGGCGATCGCCACGTTCGAGTAGAACCCTAACACCCACAGCAGCACATTAAACACACCCAACTCTTGCAGCGTCAGCGCAATGATCAGGTGGAACACCAGCCACACAACCCGACCGGGGTGAGCGTGTGTTAAACGAGAAAAGAAGTTAGACCAGGATAGAGAACCAGAGTAAGCGTTGGTGACGTTGATTTTGACCTGAGACAAAATCACAAAGAACGTTGCAAGCGCCAGGTAGATTGCCGGATTCGCAAAGATCGCTTTGAATCCTTCAATGTACATGTGGATTGGCTCGTTTGCTTCAGCAATAGCCACTCCGTTTTTCACAGCAACAGCGGTGAAAAATGCGCCAGCCCACTGCTTCCAGGCACCCAAAATCACCCAGCCGGGACCAGCCAACATGACAGCCCACCACCACTTGTTTTTGTTTTGTGGAGTCAAATCTGGCATGAAGCGCAAATAGTCTACCTGCTCACCAATTTGAGCGATCAGCGAAAGGGCAACCCCTGCTCCAGATGCGCAGAGCAGCAAATTAAAGCCGCTGCCGCTAGGAGAATTTCCAGCGAAATTTGTCCAGGCTGAGAACGCGTCGGGATCTTTAATCAGCACCGCAAACCAGGGTGCAAACATGCCCAACAGCCAAACGGGTTGCGTCCAGACCTGCATCTTAGCCAGTAGGGTCATCCCAAACACCACCAGTGGGAAAATGGCGACGGTGCACAGTAAGTAACCCCACACCAGTGGCAAGCCAAAGTAGATTTCGATCGCCTGAGCCATAATGGCTCCTTCCAGGGCGAAGAAAATGAAGCAAAACGAGGCGTAAATAACCGACGTCAGCGTGGAACCGATATAGCCAAATCCAGCACCTCTGGTCAACAAATCCATGTCAATGTTGTACCGAGATGCGTAGTAGGAGATGGGAACACCTGTCGCAAAAATGATGATGGCCGAAATCAAAATGGCCCAGAAGGAATTGGTAAATCCTGAGCTAATTGCAATAGAACCACCGATCGCAAAATCTGCTAAGTACGAAATACCGCCCAATGCTGCGTTCGCCACTGTAAACTCAGACCATTTGCGAAATGATCTGGGCGCGTAGCGTAGCGAATAGTCTTCTAATGTTTCGTTAACAACCCATGAATGGTAGTGCCGCTTTGTCTTTTCGAGACGAGTGGCTGCACTTTGGTTCGTCTCCATAAGCCTCTCTATCTTTGTCTCTAGATTTGTTTTTATTTAAGAGTAGGATTCACTTCTGTTTTGTAGTTGAGAACACGAAATCAATAGATTTATTTGTTGATTTTTGACGATATTTTTATCAACAAAAAAACTCTTAAATTGGTGTTTCAACTTAAACAAATCCAATTTAAGAGTGTGATAGGGAATTAATTTTTTAGGTGGTATTGAATTGGCGATCGCAACCTCAAAATCGCATTACTTTGGCATCTAAAAATAACCAGGCTTTTGTAGGATTCGTTAGCGATAGCGTAACGATCATCTATAGCATCGGTGCGTTACGCTATCGCTAACACACCCTACTGAATCTCAACCCATTAATGGGAATGATGATGAACAGCCGGGATGACAATGTAGAGGTGCTCTGCGCTGTTTTCCAATACGGTTAAATGAACCGCATCAGGAATGGTCATGCCCTCTTCTTTCAGCACCGCTTTGGGTTCTTGAAATAGCCGAATTTTGTAGGCTGGATCTTCCATCGCTTTAATCAAAACACGCGATCGCACTAATCGATTTGGATGTATCGAATCAAGTGAGTTTTTTAACGTCTGCACTTCGGCATCTGTCATGATCGGCAACACAAAGAATGAGCGATGTTCGTCGCTTTCCAGAATCGTGACAGCTTGCTCCGGTGGAATCGGCACATTCATGTCTAGCAGCGTTTGCTTAGGTTCCGTGAGCAACTTGGACAACAAAGTGCGATCGCGCAATGCTTTTGCAATCACCGGGCCGATCTGACTAACTTGTGCAGTAGAGACTGACATAAATAATGACTATCCGTTTATGAGAAAATCT
>DATNPS010000119.1:0-29138 GCA_036703095.1 Crinalium sp.
AGATCTTTGCTGTTGTGAATATCCAGATTATCAACTCTGTATTCATACACCTGTACCGATTGACCATTGATTTGTTTTGTGACTGGAATATCAGTTAATCGGGGCAACGTCAGATCATCGTTAATGGTGCTGGGCAGCGTATTTAAAAAAGGTTGGGGTCGGGGTGGCAAATCTGGAAATTGAGCATCGGTATAGCGCAATTGATACGGTTGGCCCGTTGATGGATCGGTTCCTGTAAGCCGAACTTCAGTTGGACGAACGCCACAGTCATTGAGCAACATATTGCCCTGAATCGTGTTGTTTTGCGTTCCTCCCACTCTGACCCATACTCCAGGAACAGGTACACCAATTACATCACCCGCCTGCACCGGAATTGTAATTCTCAGTTTGTTAACGCTCTGCTGATCGGGTAAACGCCCTTCGACTTCAAGAACACCTTGACCCGGTGCACTGTGGGGTTGGGTGGCATCATTAGCGGTGTACGTGTAGTTTGCTAATCTAAATTGACCTTTAGAGGCATCCGATGGATCAATATTCTGCCAGGTGGTTGCAGCAGTCGCAAACGCTTGAACCGAACTCGCGGTCGTGTTTCCGCATGTTCCCAAATTGGTCATGCTGGTGGTTGCCGTGAGCCACTGGCTCAGGTTGTAGGTTGCAACAGGCCGATTGGCGTCAATAAAAGCTTGTAATCGAGTGACACCACCTTCAGTAATGTTGAGGCTACTGCTGGTCGCGCGTTGAATCGACGCGTCTACACGATCATCCTGCGATCGCAACAGCAACGCACTGGCAACCAGCAAAATAACCAGTCCAAACCCCAGAGCCGTTGGCAATGCAAAGCCTTGCTCACTTCTACGGGAACGAAAGATGTTTCTTAATGTGCGGCTCATGAATATGTACCTTCAGAATTTGTAGCGTTCAACTGTTGCAGCGTCAACTTGCAGCATCAGCCGCCACACCCTTAATCGTTAGAGGCGCTCCACCAACTAAGTAGGCAAGCCTACTTAAACCAAACCCAGAAAACCGGGGGAGTGCCCCTCCGGGGCACTCCCCCGGTTTTTCTATCTAATGTTTAATTGTGCCTACCTACTTACTATGCTGGCAAAATTTTGGTTCAAGATACTACAGATGTATTGCTGATTTACGTGCGTGTTCTGCGTAATCTTGATTCAAGATCTTTGAAGTGTTGAAATTGAATATGAATTGTATGTAACCTATTCACGGCTAATGTTGAGCGCAATCGGGCTGTTTTGCGATTCGTTGGAGTCTAACGTGAGCCAGTTGATTAATTCAATCGAAACGCGATCGACGGTTGGGTTCAGCGCGAAATCACTCCGGAAGGGAACCGTTTGACCGGGGTCAATTCGATCGACGTGAATCGTAGCATTTGCAGCCTGAAATAAACTTGAGTCGGTCATCGAGGTTCCCCGATACAAAATCGCTACGTTTGTGATGGTTTGGTTGGTGCGATTGGTGATGCAGCCAATTAAATGAGCAGGTTGACCCTTGCCATCAGCCGCATCAAAGTTAACGTTCGTCAATTCTACAGACGATGCATCGGGAGATGATGCGACTTCAGAGCAGGACAAGCCAGACGAAAGCGTGAATCGAGTCGTTGGCATCACATCAACAATAGGCTGGTTCGCTCGCTGTAGCGCAACATTGAGGCTTTGCTGATACTCCCTCACTTTCTGTTGTGCGATCGCATACTCTGCACTATCATCAGGAACTGATTTCAGCAGGGCGATCGCCCGTTTCCACTGATTCGCCACCAACTTCCAATCATCAACCGACTGAGCCGACTTGACAAACGTGGTGGCCCGTTGCGCAAACTGCCGAGCCTTCTGTAAAACAGCAGTGTAGGAAATAGGTGTTGTAGGCAAAGCAGTGGCCGCCATCTGAGCATTCGACACCACAGGAGATGGTTGCAGTGCCGTTGGTGTTGCGGCTGGCACAGGAGCACGATTCAATGCCGTAAAGCCTAACAGAAATGCGCCAGACAATGCGAGTGTAGGATACATCCATAGTGCAAGCTGTTGCTTGCTGTGTGGTTCTGGCGCAGACGCGATGCCCCTGATTGCCTCTTGCTCAACTACAACGCCTGCTAGCCGAAATGACTCTTTTTCAGACTCACGGGCAATAATGCTGGCGGGGATGACATTACCCTGATCATCGATATAGAAATTAATCTCTTGATATGAAAACATAGGGAATCACGAGGTTGGGAAGGGTGGATGAGTACCTGGGTAAATGCAGAGCCACAAAGGGGCAATTTAAGCTCTGAGGGGTAACCACATTACGGCATGAATGCAACGTCGGGGAGAACTTAAAACGCGGCGGGAGAAGAACAGGTAGTTATAAAATCTAACAGTGAATTACGTGCTTATGTACTTATAATCACAGCTTTCTCAGTATTATCCACTAGGCTTTCTTAAAGTTATGCTGAATTTGGTTTAAAGAAGTAATAAATAGCGTAAGAATTTTAGGAATAAAGAAATTGGCAGTGAGAGCCACTTTCATAACATCCGTCAAATAGCGGACATTCTTATCCAAGTTAACGAGATTGCCGTTTTGATGAAACCTTATTTTTTAAGCAGAGTAAAAACTACTTTGCAACTACGTACAGTAAATGCACTACTGGTGAATTACAACCGACCCGTGAAGACGCAATATATCAAACCACACTTAGCTGTCTAGAAATGCACCCATACTATATAGATACCACTGATAAATCAACGGAATCACCCGCCAGAATGCTTGGCAACACTCCGTTGAACTGCCTATTTAAGGGTTATACGGAGAGCGATCGCATCACCGAATTGCCATAACGGCTTAAAAATCTGCGCTATTACGGAACACACCTCGTGCCACATACCACAGCACACGTAAGAAATGTAGTTGCACCGACGTGAATTTAACAATATATATAGCTGTAGTCATGTCCATTAGGACATCGAAAACCAAGAGGGGTATGGGGGCTTCGCCCCTAGCCAGGGTTTCACCCCTGCCCCCCATCCAACCCGAATGAATACAGCTATTAAATTGACGAAGGCAAAAAACATGCCCCGCACGACGTGCGGGGCATGTTTTTTCGCCAGATTTATTTTTGGAAGTGTGGCGTTGCCGCACTTCCAAAAATAAACTTCCGGGTTTTATTTAATTTGTGATCCTAAGGCAGATCTGTATTACCCATGAGATATAGGTCGCATTCACGGGCGGCTCCACGACCTTCGTTAAAGGCCCACACGACAAGGCTCTGACCTCGACGACAATCCCCTGCCGCAAACACACCGGGAATACTCGTGGCATATTTACCGTAATCCGCCTTAACGTTGCTGCGCGGATCTCGCTCGACTCCCAGCGCATCCAACAACGGTTGCTCTGGGCCAAGGAACCCCATTGCCAGCAACACCAGTTGAGCGGGCAAAACCCGTTCGGTACCGGGAATTGGTTTGGGGATGAACTGGCCTTTTTCATTCTTTCCCCATTCCACCTGAACGGTGTGAACAGCCTTAACGTGGCCGTTTTCATCGCCTTCAAACTGAGTAGCTGTGGTGAGATAAACGCGTGGATCGTCGCCAAACGTTTCAGCCGCTTCCTCCTGACCGTAATCCATCCGATACACCTTGGGCCATTCGGGCCAGGGATTATCAGCGGCACGCGTTAAAGGAGGTTTGGGTAGAATCTCAAGCTGAACCAGGCTGTTGCAACCGTGACGAATGGAGGTTCCTACACAGTCAGTGCCTGTGTCACCTCCGCCAATGATCACAACGTCTTTTCCTTCCGCAGAGATGAAATTGCCGTTTTGCTGTTTATCTAGAACGGCCTGTGTGTTTGCAGTCAGGAATTCCATCGCAAAGTGAATACCGTTGAGCGATCGCCCCTCAATCGGCAAATCGCGCGGCTTCGTCGCTCCAGTACACAGAATCACCGCATCGAATTCGTTCAGCAAGTTCTCAACCGGAAAATCTCGACCGACCTCCGTATTGCAAACAAACTTAACACCCTCGTCTTCCAAAACCCGGAGGCGGCGCAAAACCACATTCTCTTTATCTAACTTCATGTTAGGAATGCCATACATCAGCAGTCCACCGGGGCGATCGGCTCGTTCAAACACCGTCACCCAGTGACCTGCGGTATTCAGTTGCGCGGCGGCACAGAGTCCGGCGGGGCCTGATCCAACCACAGCCACTTTCTTACCCGTGCGCTTGGTGGGGGGATTGGACGTAATCCAGCCTTCATCCCAGCCCTTTTCAGCAATGGAATACTCGATATTTTTAATCGTCACAGGCGGATTGTTGATGCCCAGAACACAGGAGCCTTCGCAGGGCGCAGGGCAAACCCGACCCGTAAATTCAGGGAAATTGTTCGTTTTATGCAGGCGATCGAGCGCTTCTCGCCACAGCCCCCGGTAAATCAGATCGTTCCATTCCGGGATCAGATTATTGATTGGGCAACCGCTGGCCATGCCGCTAATCAGCGTACCCGTATGGCAAAAGGGAATGCCGCAATCCATACAGCGTGCGCCCTGATTGCGCAGCTTGTCCTCTGGCATGGGCAAATGAAATTCATCCCAGTTGCGAATGCGATCGCCTGGTTCTGTTTCAGACGGTGACTCGCGCAGAAATTCGATAAAGCCAGTTGGTTTTCCCATGATCGTGTCTCTACTGCAAGGGTTGTGTTTATTGGAGTCAAATGTATAGCCGTAGCCATCTGGATTAGGATGGGGTGCAGGGGTGAAACCCCTGGCTGGGGGCGAAGCCCCCACACCCCCTTAGCCGCCACCAATTCGAGCCACATCACGGGCATTTTGTTCAAATGCAGCGGCCATCGCATCATCACCGCTCAACCCATCGGCTTGAGCCTGTTTCAGGGCTAACAACACCCGCTTATAGTCTTTGGGAATCACCTTGACAAACTTCGGCAGCATCTCATCCCAGGACGCCAGCACCTGATGCGCCTTTTTACTGTGGGTATAGTCAGCGTGATTTTGGATCAGCTGATGGAGCGCGTCAATCTCTTCGCCGTCCTCTAATGGTTCAAGGCTCACCATCTGCTGATTGCAGCGCAGGGCGAAATCTCCCACCTGATCGAGAATATAGGCAATACCGCCGCTCATGCCAGCCGCAAAGTTGCGGCCTGTTGGCCCCAACACCACGACTTTGCCGCCTGTCATGTATTCGCAGCCATGATCCCCAACAGCTTCTACCACGGCATTCACGCCAGAATTGCGGACACAGAAGCGCTCACCCGCCACACCGGAGATATAAGCTTCGCCACTCGTCGCGCCATAAAGGGTAACGTTGCCCACAATAATGTTTTCCTCTGGTACGAAAGTAGAGTTGGCGGGTGGATACACGATAATCTTGCCGCCGCTCAATCCCTTACCCACGTAATCATTGGCATCACCCTCCAGTTCCAGTGTCACGCCTTTGGGCACAAAGGCACCAAAGCTTTGTCCAGCACTGCCCTGGAAGTGGAGATGCACAGTGTCCTCCGGCAACCCGGCCCAGTGGCGTTTGGTGATCTCGTTGCCCAGAATCGTGCCAACAACCCGATTCACATTTTTAATCGGCAGGGTGGCACTGACTTTCTCGCCCCGTTCGATCGCAGGCTTGCAGAGATCTAGCAGCACCGTGAGATCGAGAGACTTGTCTAGACCATGATCTTGTGGGATCTGGCAATAGCGACCGACTTCAGGGCCAACTTCCGGCTGATAGAGAATCTTGGAGAAATCCAATCCCTTAGCCTTCCAGTGTTCAACGGCGTTTTTCGGCTCCAAAATATCCGTGCGGCCTACCATCTCGTCCATCGTGCGGAAGCCAAGCTGCGCCATCAGCTCACGCGCTTCCTGGGCAATGAACTTCATGAAGTTAACCGTGTTCTCTGGATCACCTGCAAACTTCTCGCGCAGTTGCGGATTTTGAGTCGCGATCCCGGCGGGGCAGGTATTGAGATGGCAAACGCGCATCATAATGCAGCCCAGCGTCACCAGCGGTGCTGTGGCAAAGCCAAACTCCTCAGCTCCCAACAGTGCAGCAATGATGACATCCCGCCCTGTTTTCATCTGACCGTCGGTTTCGACCACAATCCGGCTGCGCAGGTTGTTTAGCACCAGCGTCTGATGCGTTTCGGCCAGCCCCAGTTCCCAGGGCAATCCGGCATGTTTGATCGAGGTTTGAGGCGAGGCTCCCGTACCGCCATCGTAACCAGAGATCAGCACCACATCCGCATGAGCTTTGGCGACCCCAGCGGCGATCGTACCTACCCCCACTTCAGAGACTAGCTTGACGCTGATCCGGGCTTGGCGATTCGCGTTCTTTAAGTCGTGAATCAATTCGGCCAGGTCTTCAATCGAGTAGATGTCGTGGTGCGGCGGCGGCGAGATGAGTCCAACTCCCGGCGTTGAGTGGCGAACTTTGGCGATCCAGGGATAAACTTTGCCGCCAGGAAGCTGGCCTCCTTCACCCGGTTTCGCACCCTGCGCCATCTTGATTTGTAGTTCCCTCGCCTGTGAGAGATACAGGCTAGTTACCCCAAATCGGCCAGAGGCGACCTGTTTAATCGCACTGTTTTTCGAGTCTCCGCGCTCGTTTGTCCAGGTATAGCGATCGGGATCTTCGCCCCCTTCACCAGTGTTAGACTTGCCGCCGATACGGTTCATGGCGATCGCCAGTGCTTCATGCGCCTCTTTCGAGATCGAGCCATAGCTCATCGCCCCGGTTTTGAAGCGCTTCATAATAGCGTCGATCGGTTCGACCTCTTCGAGTGGGATGGGCGATCGCGGCTTAAATTGCAGCAATCCCCGCAGTGTGTAGTGCTTCTGCCCTTGTTCGTTCACCAGGGCGGCGTACTGCTTATACAGATCGTAATTGCCTTCTCGCACCGCCCGTTGCAGCGTATGAATGGTTTGAGGACTGAAGAGGTGAGCCTCCCCTTCCTTCCGCCATTGATATTCCCCACCCACATCGAGCGTATGGCCGTTCACCTGACGTTCGGGGAAGGCATGACTGTGGCGCAGAATAGCTTCCCGCGCGATTACGGCCAAATCCGCTCCTTCAATCCGGGACGCTGTCCAGGTGAAGTATTGGTCGATGACGGACTGATTTAGCCCGATCGCCTCAAAAATTTGGGCACCCCGATAGCTTTGCAGCGTCGAGATCCCAATCTTAGAGGCAACTTTGACCACTCCTTTCGTTGCCGCTTTGATGTAATTCTTACAGGCGGTTTTGTGATCCACGTTGACCAGCAACCCCTGGTGAATCATGTCACCAATGGTTTCAAAGGCCAGGTACGGATTAATCGCACCACAGCCATAGCCGATTAGCAAGGCAAAATGATGCACCTCTCGCGGTTCACCCGATTCGAGCACCAGGCCAACTCGTGTACGAGTGCCGTTGCGAATCAGGTGGTGGTGCAATCCCGCAACCGCCAGCAGAGACGGAATCGCTGCGTTCTGGGCATCCACATCGCGATCGGAGAGGATAATGATGCTGGTTCCGGCTTCAATGGCGCGATCCGCCTGAGCCGCAATGTCAGCCATCGCGGCTTCTAGCCCCGTAACCCCATCGTTGGGATGGAACAGAATCGGGATCGTGATGGATGTAAAGTCTCCGTCATTCAGATGCTTCAATTTTGCCAGGTCAGCATCACTGAGAATTGGGCTTTTTAGCTCAATCAGATGGCAGCTTTCCGGCTCCGGTTTGAGCAGGTTGCGCTCCGCACCAATCGTCGTCTCGGCTGAGGTAATAATTTCTTCACGAATTGAATCGATGGGTGGATTCGTTACCTGGGCAAAAAGCTGCTGGAAGTAGTCATACAGCAGTTTCGGACGATCAGACAGAACGGCCAGCGGCGTATCGGCTCCCATCGAACCAACCGCCTCTACGCCATCTCGCGCCATTGGCGTCAACAGCAGGCGCAGTTCCTCAAAGGTATAGCCAAACGCCATCTGCCGCTGAATCACGGTTAGCGGATCAGTCTCGTCTCCAAGAGGTGCATCGGGCAGTTGGGCCAGTTCGACCATTTGCTGCTTGATCCATTCCCCATAGGGATGAGCCGCCGCGACCTGACTCTTAATCTCTTCGTCCGCAACAATCCGGCCTTCTTCCATATCCACCAGGAACATTCGTCCGGGCTGGAGGCGGCCTTTGTAGGACACTCGTTCGGGTTCAATTGGCAATACGCCAGCCTCAGAGGCCATGATCACCAGGTCATCTTTGGTGACGTAATAGCGAGAAGGACGTAACCCGTTGCGATCGAGCACGGCTCCCATCATCGTGCCGTCGGTAAACGCGATCGACGCTGGCCCATCCCACGGCTCCATCAAACAGGAGTGGTATTTGTAGAACGCTTTCTTCTCATCACTCATGGACTCATGCGCCGTCCACGGTTCCGGGATCATCATCATCACGGCATGGGGAAGCGATCGCCCTGCCAGCACCAGCAGCTCCAGCGCATTGTCAAAAATGGTGGAATCGCTCCCGTCTACGTTGATCACAGGCTGCGCTTTCTTCAGATCGTCACCAAACAGCTCTGACTCAAACAGCGATTGACGGGCGTGCATCCAGTTGATATTGCCGCGCAGGGTGTTGATCTCGCCGTTGTGAGCGATATAGCGATAGGGGTGCGATCGCTCCCAGCTGGGAAAGGTATTCGTGCTGAAGCGCGAGTGAACCAGCGCCAGAGCGCTTTCCATGTCGGGATCGTGCAGCTCAGGGTAATATTGTCCGACCTGAAGCGGCATCAACATGCCTTTATACACAATCGTGCGGCAGGAAAGGCTAGAGGGATACCAGCGCATATCCAGACCGGAGGCCCGAATGGCGCTATAGGCTCGTTTGCGAATCACATACAGCTTCCGCTCAAAGGCCAGATCATCCGCCAAATCGGCCGCCCGCTGGACAAACACCTGCTCCATAAACGGTTCGCTGGCTTTGGCCGTATTGCCTAGCGATGAGTTATCCGTCGGCACATCGCGCCAACCGAGCACCTTCTGACCTTCCTCCGCCACAATAGTTTCGAAAATTTGGCGGCTTTGTTCGCGAGTGGCCGGATCAGGGGAAGCAAAAATCATGCCAACCCCATATTGTCCCGGTTCAGGTAGGGCCATACCAGATGCAGCGGTGACTCGCTTCAAGAACTTGTGAGGCACCTGCATCAAAATACCTGCTCCATCTCCGGTATTTGTCTCGGCACCGCACGCGCCCCGGTGCTCAAGGTTGACCAGAATGGTTAATCCCTGCTCCACAATCTCGTGCGAGGTCTGACCTTTCATATGCACGATAAAACCGACACCACAAGCATCGTGCTCAAATTGTGGATCGTAAAGACCTTGTTTGGGGGGCAGTGCGTTACTGTTCATTTGGATGCCCTGAAATGGCAACGAAGGGTCATCTAGAGATTAGGACTGCACTCTAGCTAGTTCGAATTTTCTAATATAGAGGGCTTGCAAGCGGCATGTCTTAAGGAAAATGTCAGATTGATCGCGCTATTCGCAACATTTATCAAGAATTAAGACGTTTCTTTTTTTGCTGTTCAATGTGATACAAAACCATAGAAGATTTGTGGTAAGCAAACATGTGTTGCATTGCGCTATACCATCTTCTCCAGGCAAATTAAGCCTGACCGATGGTATCAATTCAGTTGCCCAAAGATTGAGCAGCATTCATCCTCACTCACCCTATGGCATGACCAGCCTTAAAAATGCAGGGCTTTAATCAATTACTGTAAAGAATTCACACAATATATTCAGCACTCTAAACCTTCGTTACTCTCTCAAGCTAAGAGCGATCGCTTAGCACAACAATAGAGCTAGAAGTAGCTGTGCTGCGGCCATTCTCACTGGATGTCGTCACCGTATGGGCGAAAACGCCTACTCGCAGGGTAAGCGCTCTCAGCCATAACGCTACATCCGTTCGAGCATGGCGTGAAAAAGCACAGGTTCGCGGTTTGTTGAGCGTATTTCAAGGAAATTATTATGTCGTTGCTCTCTCCTCAAACTGTTTACGACAACCTAAACCTGCTGGAGCAAGTTGACGTTGTAAGCAGTGCATTTTATCGGCAATTGGCTCAAGATGTGCTGTCAGACCCGAATATCAGCCTGACCTGGCGACAGGCGATCGCTGAACGACTGAACCAGGCCAATCATCTTTTAGCGATGGTGACGGTTAGCAGCGACGATAGTTATTAACGATCTTGAATTGAATAAAACCTGCAACTTAATTTTGGAAAATGCCGCTCTGCCGCACTTTCCAAAATTAAAAATTTGGTTTTAATTTATCTTAAATCTTGCACCTTTCTCAATAAGCGGGTTTGGGCGGCGCGTAGCGCCGCCCAAACCCGCACCATTTGCAGGAGCGCTTCGCGCTCCTGCAAATGGTGCAAGATCTGAGTTATCCATGATCCTAAGCGCAAAAACAACGTGAATTCGGCGAACGGGCTTTTGCGACGCGCAACTCTCCCAAAAGCCCGACTTTGTTTGCGTAGGGACAGTTTTGCGTGTTCGTCAAATCTACGCAATCACAATAAAAAGATGGGCTTCACGGTGTGAAGCCCATCTTTTTTCCTATTTGTAAAATTCTTACTAACCCAAGCAGTAGAATGCCCTGCCCGATGATCAACGACTGGAACACGTACACTGATTTAACAAAATAACTTAAATATTAGCCATATGACCTTTATCGAGATCAGGGATGGTCTAATCTGCTCGTTCCGTTTTATCTCTAAAAAACGTTTAATGAGTTGCTTGCAAGTGGACAAGCTTTACGATCTTGAACCTTTCACCAAAGAATAATGCGCGTTTTTAGGGCGCGTCATTTTTGAGAGACAAAAGCGTTTTCATGAGCGCAATTTCAGTTTTTGAATGTTGCTCAATTTCAACATACAAGTTGTCCAACATGGCTCTGACAGCACCTACCATGATGTGAGCAGACACGAAATCGCTGTCTTGCAATTTCTCAATTACAGTGTCCATTGTATTAGCAATAAATTCGGAGTTGGAGATGATTGAAGACTGATGATATTCTTGCATTGGTAGAATATTTCCGGGAAAATAGCACTTCAATCATTAGCTTAGAAAACAAACATAAGAAACTTATAAGAGATCCAACTATTGTTGTTACCAATTTAGAATTTGGGCAATTTGCTGCCAAATTGTGGCCGGATCAAAGGGTTTTGCGATGATTCCGACCGCACCCATTTCTTTTAATCTATGGCGATCGCTTACCGACGCCTTAGCCGTTAAAAATATGACTGGAACCGGATTAATATCTGGCTTAGCCTGAAGTTGCTCAAAAAACTGCACTCCGTCCATATCCGGCATTGACAAATCAGCCAGGATAGCATCTAGCAACTCTGTCTCAAGAATCTGCAATCCTTCACTTCCGGAAGCCGCCGTTAGCGTTTGCCAGCCTGCAAAATCTTCTAACGACACCTGCACTACATCCCGAATATCCTGATCGTCATCCACTATCAAAATGCGTTTGGTCATAGCTTTGTCTCGAACCTACGGCACGGAGCTATTTACTCCCCTTATGAAATGAGGTTGCAGCGTGTGTGCAAGGGTTTTGCAATAATCTTTTTTCAAGAAGAAATATGATGACTCTTTATGCCTCCAATCAGTACAACTCGTTGCTAGGAATGAGGCTGCGACAAGATTTACAAAGACTACTGGACTTTACGTTTAAGGTTAGTAAATTATGCTGGTGAATGAAAATCGATAGCAATTTGAAACTTAGCATGAGCTTGCATGACACAAAACTCCTACACAACCTGAGTTATCGTTATTTTATCGGTTATCGGGCGGAGTAGAATGCTGCCGCCGCAGTTGAGCCAGTTGAAGCTGTAGTCGCGATCGCTCAATTCGGCTGAGGACACGCGTTACCAACTCCGGCCCCACTATAGGCTTGTGGATAAAATCATCAGCACCCGCCGCAAATACATCCTGAATAGAGTTCATATCTGTATGGCCAGTGACCACTAGAATTGGCAGATTTCCATAGGTCGCATCCTGACGAACCACTCGACAGAGTTCACTGCCGTTAAAGGTGGGCATTTCTAAATCGAGCAGCAGCAGATCGGGCTGAGTTGCTGCTAACACATCCCAAAATTGATTCGCGTCTGACAGGGCGGTGACTTGCAGACCCCAGGGTTGCAGGATCGCCGTTAACGCTTCTAACTCCAACACATCATCATCGACGAGCATGACCTTGGCATCAGAGGGCGATGAATTGGGCAATATTTGAGCGAGCGTTTCAAAAATTTGGGTCGTGGTAGCGGGTTTTAAGATAAACCGAGCATCTCCAGCACGGGCCACTTCGATTCGCGCGGATAGGCTATCGCGATTGGTCAGCGCAATCACGGGCACCGCTGGACACTGCTGCTTGCAGGTGCGCAGAAGGGATAAACCATCCTCAATATTCTCCGTTTGATTCAGATTTAATAAAATCGCAGCGGGAGTTGCTTGAACCAACCGCTCCAGCAGTGCGGTTTGATCAGACACCATTTCCATCTGGATCTTCCAATGCGCCGCTTCGCGGAGTAATTCTGCTGTTAAATCCCGATCGCCATCCATCACCATGACCAGAGGCATGGAAGAGACCGCTTCATCGGGAACAAACGATTTGGGCGATTGATGTAATGCCTGCTTAAGCTGAGACAGCAGTTGAGAAAATCGGGCTACATCCTGTGGTTTCAAGTCAGTACTGCCAGCCAGCAGATCCTCGATATCACTCACCAAGTCAGACCCTTGCGTATAGCCAAAGGTGCCCAACGTACCAGCTAGCCGATGCGCTTCTTCTTTGGCCTGTTTCCGCTGTTGAGGCTCCAATTCTCCCTTGGTCAGAGCCTGTTCCACCGCATCTAGAGTCGCTATGCGTTCAGTCAGAGAGGCTTGAAACCGTTCTTGCAGGCGGTTCATGGAGGCAAGCCCCCGTTCGACATTGGAACCACTGAGGGCTGGGGGTTTAACCTCTTCAACGGGAGTCGCTTTGACGCGGTAGCCAAATCCGTAGACTGTCTCGATTAAATCGGTCTTGATACCAGCATTTTTTAACTTTCGGCGCAAGTCTTTGATTAAATTCGTAACAGCATTTTCGGTGGGCGCATCATCAAAGGGCCAGAGATGATTGATGATCGCACTGCGATTAAAAATACGCTGAGGATAGCGGAGGAACAGCTCCAACAACGTATATTCTTTCGGGCTGAGGGCGATCGCCTGTCCATCATAGGTCACTTCTGCCGATGCCGGGTTGAGACAAAGTTTTTCCCATGCTAAGACCGTTGACGTCGTACTAGTATTACCACGCCGCACCAGTGCGCGAATGCGGGCCAGCAATTCTGAGGGATCGCAGGATTTTGCCACATAATCATCGGCTCCCGCATCTAAACCTTCAATAATGTCAGCGTTCGAGTCTTTGGTGGTCAGCATTAAAATAGGCGTCTGACATCCTTTCATCCGCAGTCGTCGGCAAAGCGTCAGGCCATCTAGCTTTGGCAACATGACATCTAGCAGAATCACGTCATAACTTGACTGGGTTGCCAGATCTAGCCCAACTTGCCCATCCTGTGCGACATCCACTACGTAGTAGTGAGAGGACAGCGTTCTGACCAGCAATTCGCTGATAGATTCTACATCTTCAACAACCAGAATCTTCATGAAGTAAACACTTTTATCTTCAATATGGATCTTTATCTTAAATCCTGCACCCTTCTCAATCAGCGGGTTTGGGCTATAGCAGCAATTCTCATTATGCAAATCGATTGCTGTGCAAGTTCCCCATCGGGCGAGCTTGTACAGCAATCGCTTGCGGGTTTGGTGCGCCCGACGGGCGCACCAAACCCGCAAGCAGTTTCAAAATGAGAATGGCTGAAGCTATAGGAAATTCTGTCACACTTTACTGTTTCGCGCCTCACCCTCCCAATTCTCAGTATGCAAATTAGCAGCAGTGCAAGCTCGCCCGACGGGCACACCAAATCCGCAATGGGTTGCAAAATGAGAATGGTTGACAAACTCCAGACGAATAGGAATTCTCGTTGATTGTCTCCCGGCCAAGTGAAATTTCGTAAGCTTTCCTAGCTCAGCATTATTCTCTAAAGGAGGTTAGAGAATATGCGGATGACATAAGAGGAGCATACGCGAGACGGTGCTATCTGTAATGCATATTTAGCTAAGTTATATGGCATCTTTTCGGGATATCGCTAATTACTACCGTCCCTACTGGGTTCCAGTCGTTTTTAGCACTGTTGGAATTAGTATTTTTCAACTTATCGATTTGATCTCTCCCTACACAATGGGACAAATTCTGAATGTCCTTTCCGGACAGCCCATTGATGGATGGATTCAAACTCTTGTGAATCAAGTGGGCGGCTGGTTTCCCGCCATGAGCGATCGCACCCTTTCGCTGATCGTGCTATTAAGCATCATTTTCTCAATTACAGTCGTGCGTGCGCCGATTCAGCCCTGGTTAAGCTCTTGGCTCAACTGGAGTACTGCCTTGCGTGCGCGTCGAGATCACTTTCAGAAAGCACTTCAAAAACTATTGAGCTTGCCGTTGGGATTTTATGAAGAAAATAATTCAGGTCGTATCTCAGGCCGAATTTCAAATGGCATTGTGAACCATACATGGGCATTGGGTGAAGTTGCTGGACAATTAATTCCCAAATTGTTTCGACTATTAGGTATCTTTTTGATCATCTGCTTAATCGAGTGGCATATCGCGATTGTACTGCTGGCCTCATTTGTCTTCATTTTGAGCTTGAACTTACGAGGGCTACGAGAGTTAGTTCGTCAGGAGGAACTCGTTGAGCGCTATAAGGAAGACACCGATAGCCGAACGGCTGAAATTATCACAAATATCAAAACGGTTAAAGCATTTGCGACAGAATCGATGGAGCTGAAACGCCAGCAGCAGCGGCTTAATCGAGAATTTAAACTACGCAACTATCGAGTTCATACAGGCTTTGTTAAATTAAGCTGTCGGCAAAACACACTGGTTCAGATCTGTGTGTTTTCTGTACTTTCATTTACGATGCTGGCCGCTGTTAGACATGAAATTTCATTAGGTCATTTCATTACCACATTCACAATCGCCAACATGGCGTATGCGGAACTTTCGCCCATTCATAGCCTGACTGAAATTCTGGCTCGTCGCTATGTGCCGATGCTGCATTTTCACGAATTAATGCAGCAACCTATTGGCATGGATTCACCGATACACAGCACGGAATCTGCAATAGAACCCTATCGCTTCACGGGCAAGGTGCATTTTATAGATGTAGATTTTAGCTATAGCAGCGATCGCCCCGTCTTACAAACGATCAATTTGTTGATCGAACCCTATCAAACCGTAGCGCTGGTTGGGCCCTCTGGCTCCGGTAAATCAACCCTGATGAAACTCCTGTTTCGCTACTTCGAACCCAATCAGGGCAAGATTTTGATGGATGGAGATGATATTCGTTCATTAGATGTGGTGAACTATCGACGGCGACTGGCGATCGTGCATCAAGACGTTGATTTATTTAACGGCACCGTTTTAGACAATCTCACCTATGGCAATCCAAGCGTTACGTTTGAGGACGTCCAAAACGCTTGCCGCATCGCTAAGGTCGATGACGTGATTCAACAACTTCCAGAGGGTTATCACACTGTGGTTGGCGAACGAGGAACGCGCCTATCGGGCGGACAGCGGCAACGGATTGGAATTGCGCGTGCGCTGTTGGTTGATCCGGATGTGTTGGTGTTTGATGAAGCAACATCCAGTCTAGACTACGAATCGGAACGGGCGATCCAATTGGCAATGCGTTCTATTTTAGGAACTCGCACAACGATTATCATTGCGCATCGATTGAGTACCATTCGAGAAGCAGACAAAATTGTCGTCCTCGATCAAGGCCATATTGTAGAAGCAGGCAGCCATGAGGAATTGCTCATGCAAACGGGCTTGTATCATCGCCTTCACGCGTTACAAGACGCAGGCGATTTGCTTTAACGGACTTCGACCATGCGCGGCTGAAATGGCGCAAAACCGTGTCTCGCGCGACGTGCGGGACACGGTTTTGCGCATTCATCGAAATCACGAACTTAAGCGTCCTTTCTGTAAGATCACTGGTAGTGCTGTGTAGCGTATCAGCTCCGCCCCAATCCCTGATAGCTGATGAGCCAGGTGCGATACAGTTGGCTCATCTTTGTTTCGAAAGCCACATAGCGAACATACCGATCTACTGAGGAATCAGTGGTTCTTATAGATACAGTTGGAACAGCACGATCCAACTTACGTCATGTTAATCCAGTAGACTTCATCAGCAATTGGCTTGTAGCTATTGTAGGGTGAGCAATGCTCACCATTTGCATTGGGCTTGAACCGTAGAGCTTTGGTGGGCGATGCTCGTCCTACGAGAAATGCACTAATGTACTTTCTATCACGTCCTTCAACACGCTCTACCCTCAAAAATTGGAACTGAAGACAGAGCCTCTAAACAGTATTTCCAGAGAAACTTTAGAAGCGAAGCAAAAAACGAGCAGCGAGGCAATTTCGATTGGCTGGAAATACAATTTGATTAAACATTCACCTGATCGATGACATGTTTCATCAGGGTTTCTAATCAGGGCTTATGACGGTGCTGGCTCAGCGGGCGATCGCTACTCCAAGCTTACTTTTTCCTTACAATTTCTTCCTTAAAACAAAACATTATGAACCAGCTTGCTCTACCGTCCCATCTACGTCGCTACATTCGGCTTGCAGCAGGAAGCTGTTTTTTGCCTGTGCTGCTTATGGCCAACCCTGCGTCAGCGGCCAGACGGATTACGGTAGAATATGGCCTGGTCAGTCGATCGATCCCCGTTGAATCTCTTAAAACCTACGCCGATCAGGGCACGCTAACGCCAGAACTGCGCGATTATGTCCGGTCTCTCAACCCAACGCAGCTGCGCCAATTGCAGGAAATTTTGCGCGCCAAGGTAGAGTTGTCTCCCGTTGCGGTTTCGCAGTTCCTTTATACCGAGCAGGGCGAGATTTTGCTGCGACGATTGGGCACCGTCATTCATACAGATGCGGGGCTGTCTGGCTTTTACGCGATTCGGGCGTCATTGATCCTGGCCGCCGCCGATCCCGACGGGTTGACCCTGCTGAATGTGCTGGAGAAATTTCCGCTGCAAGATGTCAAGATTAATGTCGGGCAGGCACTGCGGATTCTAGGCGATCTGGAAAATCTGATTCAGGAAAGTCAAGATACGTTTCAGGAAATTGACCGACAGGCAACGCTTGAATCTATTGCTTCGGCCAAAGGCGTAGCTCCTAACCTGCCCGATTTGCGATCGCCTGGTTCATTTACCTGGCAGAAACTCACGATTGAAGTAAATAATCCCCACCGTCAGCGATCGCTTCCCGCTG
This sequence comes from Crinalium sp., assembly GCA_036703095.1. Classification (GTDB taxonomy): domain Bacteria; phylum Cyanobacteriota; class Cyanobacteriia; order Elainellales; family Elainellaceae; genus DATNPS01. The sequence continues at coordinate 17,391 of DATNPS010000119.1, forward strand.
ACATCTATCTCCCTGAAACCCACACCCATGAGCCTGTTGCGTCTGCTCCCGTGATTGTGATTTCCCACGGACTGGGATCAGATCGAACCTCCTTCGCCTATCTAGCCAAACAGCTTGCCTCCTATGGATTTGTAGTGGCCGTACCCGAACATCCCGGCAGTGATGCTCAACGTCTGCAAACGCTGCTGTCTGGTGCTGTCAGCCAGTTGATTGAGCCAAATGAGTTTATTAATCGTCCCCTCGATGTGAAGTACTTATTAGACGAACTAACGACCCTATCTCAGTCCGATCCACGATTTTCAGGCCGGATGAATTTGCAAGATGTAGGCGTCATGGGTCAATCGTTTGGCGGCTATACGGCTCTAGCTTTAGCAGGGGCTACATTTGATCTGAAGCATTTAGCTAGCGATTGCGCCAATAATAATAGTTTGAATCCGGCTCTGCTGCTCGAATGCCGGGTTCAAAACATGGTTGAGCCTATTCCTGATCTGCGCGATCGCCGTGTTAAGGCTGTCCTGGTCGTTAATCCGATTGGCAGCAGTTTATTTGGTAAATCGGGTTACGAAACCATTTCTGTTCCCATCATGATGGTGAGCAGCAGCAATGACACGGCTGCTCCAGCCCTTTTAGAACAAATTCGTCCGTTTACCTGGCTGAAACCGTCTGACGAAAAATATCTCGTGTTGCTGCAAGGCGGAACGCATTTTTCTACAATCGATACGTCATCATCCGGGAAAGACGTTATTCCGCTCGCACCGTCGATTATTGGCCCTGACCCAGCGATCGCATTTGCCTACCTCAAAACGTTAAGTGTTGCATTTGCCAAAACCTATTTGACGAATGATGCAAGCTATCGTTCCTACTTAAATGCAGCCTACACAACCACAATTAGCCATCCGGCGATGCCAATTCAATTAGTGCGATCGCTGCCTCCGCTCAAAATTGATGAGATTAATCGATAACGCTGAAACCGCTTAAAACTCTAGAGCTTTGTAAATTGCGGATACGGGAGTCGATGCATTTAGCTCAAACAGTCCTTCCAGGCGCTTACTTTTCATGCGGAGGGAGAGAAACTCGCTTAAAGCAACGACATACGTTAGCTTCTTGCGGCGATCGCCTTGAACTTGAAGCCCTAGCAGCGATGTCAACTCTCGTAAATGATCCAGACTTAAGTCTTCTTGTTTAGTTGCCATTTTATGAACACCACTCCGATACTGCGTAATGTATTAGCTTACATACAACAACATTTTCTTTTTTAAGAAATTCTCACAGCGCACCTCAAATTTGTTTAAGCCACCGATGTTCTGCCCAAAGCCATGTTTTATATAGCTTTCAGACAAAATAGGCAGATCTTAAACTATTGAATATTACTGTAAGAACAGCATAGAACCAGGAAGAACGACTGTCCACTATACCGTTCTACTCTTCAATAAGAGTAATCTTCATGCTTTCGCAGAGATACTGCAAATCAAGCACGTTACCGTTTGAGTAGAAGGATATTTTCTACGCTGCCGTTACTTTATCAAACAGCATGTATACACTCTCCATACAATTAATTGCTTTTGAACATTCACTTAGTAAGGTGTAAATTTTATCCAAATGCCTTCAGAGCAATAATTTGTAGGAGTTGTATTTTATGCGGATTGAGAAAAAATAGACGTCATAGCTATAGCCTTTTAATCGCTCCTAAATCATGCATTTCTTTCATTCAGTGTTCCCTATTTTCCCAAGCATCATGCAAACGCCCAATTCTACGCAACGTGAATTCGACAAACGGGCGTTTGGGAGAATAGCGCGACGCACCACTTTCCCAAACGCCCGATTTTGCGCGCGTCGTGCCCACAAAATTGGGCTATCGAATTTACGTCTGCGCAGGGTCGTGTGGTGCCAAATTCACACATCACAGGGCTGAATCAGGCAGATCATTCAGCCAGATCAGCAGCCTCATGTGGATAGATAATTAACCAGTCCAGAGGATAGCGCCGACCGCCGATCTCAGATGTTCTGCAATGCACCAGATCACTGTGAATCTCAACCACATCAAAGATAGCCATCAGTTCTGCCTTACTTAGGCCCGGTTTGGCTTTAAGAACAACTCGATCGCCAACCATCAGTGTCGCAAGATTGGGCGATCGCTCTGAGATATCAAGATCATCTGGCTCAATCTGTCTCAGCTCAATTTCCTCTGACTCCAGATCATCCTCTTCAGATTCATCGTCTTCACAGGTATCAGCCTGAACGTCAACTTGAACAAACGAGTCAGACTGAACTAAGTTCTGATGTTCCAGGGGTTGTGGAGGCGCTACGGTTGAATTTTTCAGATGGTGCAGCTTGACCTTTAATTCATAGGGGGTTGCATCCCAAACTTGACGTTTTTGAACCGGGGTCAGGCATTCGAGAATTTTTAGCTCTTCTCGCGTTTCCATCACAGCCAGCATGTCCAAAACCGTCGCTAACTCAGATGCATTGAGCCACACGTCAGTTTCTTCACTGGTTGAGCAAACCAGCGAGTCAGGTTGGGCATAGTCTGACTTGCCCGGATGGGATTTTTCCCTAGTTAAGGAAGCCATGAGTCAGATGCCATAAAGCCAACGTTCAGTCAGTGGTACAAACGTACACTCTTAGTCTAGATCGACTTTAAAGACTTCGTCCATGCTTTTTGCAAGCTATAGCAATCGAGGGGTTAGTTAGGACGGGGCGCAGGGGTGAAACCATAGCTGGGGGCACAGCCCCCATACCCCCTGTCCTAACCATCTCAACGGTTGCTATATCAGCAATTCTCACAATGCAAATCAGTGGCAATGCCATTAATTGCGGGTTTTGTGCACCCGACGGGCGAGCAAAACCCGCAATCGGTTACTTGGAAGCAAGGCAGAGGGCGAAGGGCGGCAGAAACTGTGCAACGTATACAGGAACTCAAATTTTGCTTGATATTACTCGTCTGTGATGTTCCGTCGCATCGATTTAATCTGGCTACGCTGACGTTTACTCTCCAGTCGTTTTTTCTGAGAACTGCGAGTGGGTTTGCTGCGCTTACGTAGTTTAGGAATGGCGATCGCGCCTTTAATTAACTCTTGCAATCGTTGTAACGCATCTTCCCGATTTTGCTCCTGACTCCGGTGTTCCTGCGCTTTGATAACAATGACTCCGTCTCTGGTGATGCGCTGATCGCTCAGGTTTAGCAAGCGTTTCTTGTAGCGTTCTGGTAGCGAAGAGGCCAGGATATCAAACCGCAGGTGAATCGCAGTAGCGACTTTGTTCACGTTCTGTCCGCCTGCTCCTTGAGAACGCACAGCACTCATTTCAATTTCATGCTCTGGAATACTGACGGTGTTAGAAATCGGCAACATGATCCATCAAGATTAGTGAAAACCAGTTTATCCTCTTTGATCAGGACGTGCTTCGATCGAGATGTTGATCTTCCCAGGAGGCGGGATCTTCCAAGGGTTCTAAATGAGTAAAGACATAGGTTCCGGGGAGCGATCGCACAATCGCCAGTTCAATAGCTTCGCAGATATCGTGTCCTTGCTTCACCGTCCACGCACCTGGGACTAACACATGCAGCGCGATAAAGCGACGTGATCCAGCGACGCGCGTTCTCAGCGCATGAAACTGAATGCCTTGCGAATCGTAATTTGCCAGAATATCAGTCACCATTCGTCGTTCTGAGGCAGGCATAGCGGTATCGAGTAACCCCAGCCCGGTTTCACGCAATAGCTTGACGCCCGTCCAGACAATATTGACCGCTACGAGCAATGCAATGATTGGATCAAGAATCAGCCAGTGCGTGATGGGCACCAAAATGAGTCCCACAACCACACCTACAGAGGTCCAGACATCCGTGAGGAGGTGATGCGCATCGGCCCGTAACGTAATGGAGCGCAGCCGCTTACTGGCTTTTAGCATAGCCAGGGCTAAGCCCCCATTAACAGCCGTCGCGACCAGAGATAAACCCAAACCAATGCCCAATTGCTCTATCGGTTGAGGATGCATTAAGCGTCCCCAGGCCGCGATCGCAATACTGGCTGCTGCCACCAGGATCAGGGCACCTTCTACGCCGCTCGAAAAATATTCGGCTTTGTAATGTCCGAAGGCATGTTCTTCATCGGGTGGTTTCGCGGCATAGGTGACGGCCCAGGTGGCAATAATGGCCGCGACCAAATTCACCACCGATTCTGCCGCGTCTGAGAGTAGGCCCACGGAACCCGTGAGGAAGTAGGCTCCCGCTTTCAGGGCGATCGTCAGCAGGGCAGCCCCAATCGAAAGAAATGTATAGAATCGAGCGGATTTATAGTTCATACTCAACGGGGTTCCATTAGGGGCGAGTCAGATAGCAATGGCAATCGGGCTTTTCGATTAAGGTTTCAACCAGTGCATTAAGCGTGACGGCAGCCAACAGCCCACCCCCTAAACTGCCTTGAATCGTGATGTACGGGGTTTGAGTTCCCATCAGCCGTCGCTTGGCCGCAGGGGCATGACTGAATCCGATCGGCATCCCAACCACGAGAGCGGGTTGGATGCGCTGTTGCTCAATCAAGCTACAGGTGGTCAGCAAGACGGACGGGGCGTAGCCAACCACCAAAATGCAGTGTGCTGGAAGGTGCTCCAATCGTTTCTGCCAGCGCTCCTGATCCCAAAACGCCTGCTCGGCATCCCCCGCGCCCGTAATGTGAGGGTCATCAATCAAAGGTTGAACCGAACAGCCTAAATGGGTTAATCGCGTCTGGTCAAGCGCCGCCGCCACAGCGGGAACATCTGTCACTACGGAACAGCCCGCTTTGAGTGACTCTCGTGCTGTGGCGATCGCCCCCTGGCTGAGCCGCACAAAATTAACCAGACTCACATCCCCACAGGCGAGCACCAGTTGATGCATCAGGTGAACCGTGATTTCAGAATATCCCGACAAATCCGGCAGTAATCGCTGCAAGGATTCTTGAAAGGCTTCCGGATGGGTGGATGTCGCCGCATCCAAGTTCATCCAAAGCTGGTCGAGTTTCCCCAAGCCTTCCTGCGCGTCAACTTCTAACTGCTTGAGCTGGGCCAGGGATTCAGCCTGGGTGGTTTGACAATCGCGATCGCGCCCCAACAGTTCTTCCAAGGCAGACGCGGTTTGTCGCAGACGAGTCATTTGTTGAATTACGGAACGGTACTGCTGCTGCAACTGAGCTATCAGCGTGGGATCAACCGCTGCCTCTGAATGGCTGTCTAATAGCTGGCGAATGTGAGATAACTGAAATCCCTGTTGCTTCAGAGCCATGACTCGCTGCAACCGCTGTACATCTTGCCGGGTATACAAACGATAGTTGCCTTCTGAACGCTGTACGGGAGGCAATATTCCTAGCGTGTGATAGTGCCGCACCATGCGGGGAGTCACGCCATTGCCAACGGCTTCCGTCAATTCTTTGATCGTCAGATGTTCAGTCTTCATCCTTTCAGCTTACCGCCAGTTGACATTGACACTAATGTCAATGTTTAAGGTGGAGGGGTATCGATCTTTAGACGCGTTAAGACATGGTTTCTGCTTCTCCTCCTCGCCAGTCCTGGCATACCCTTTGGCACGATCATCCCGATGCGATCGCGGCGATCGCCTGTGCCATTCTGGTTTTTCTGGGCTGGCAAACGCTTCACCTCGGCTGGATCGGCGTTGCGCTGTTGATTTTGGCAGCGGCCTATGTGATTGGCGGATTTGAAAGCGCCCGTGAAGGATTAACAACCCTGTTCACCGAAAAAGAGCTGGATGTAGACCTGCTGATGATTGTGGCGGCGCTCGGTGCAGCCAGCCTGGGGCTATGGCGGCAGGAATACTCCATGATTGTGGATGGTGCGGTCTTAATCCTGATCTTTGCCATCAGCGGTGCGCTGGAAGGCTATGCCATGCAGCGAACGGAGCGCAGTATTCAGGGCTTGATGAGTTTAACGGCTGATACGGCGCGGGCAATCCGCAACGGACAGGAGCGAACCATCCCCATTTCAGAGCTAAGAATTGGGGATCAAGTCCTGGTCAAACCCGGAGAGTTGGTGCCCACGGATGGTCTGGTGATGGACGGATTTAGCACCCTGAACCAGGCGTCGATCACAGGCGAATCGATTCCAGTAGAGAAAACCATTGGAGATGAGGTTTTTGCAGGCACGATTAACGGCAACGGGGCACTGCGGCTCAAAATTCATCAATCGCCCGAAAGTAGCTTGATTCAGCGCGTCATTCGTCTGGTTCAGCAAGCGCAGACGGAAGCGCCCCCGTCTCAGCAGTTCATTGAACGATTTGAGCGGGGCTATGCCAAAGTGATTGTTATTGCCGGGATTTTGCTGGGGACGCTGCCCCCATTTCTGCTGCACTGGACCTGGGAAAACACCATTTATCGGGCCTTGATTTTTCTGGTAGTCGCGTCGCCCTGTGCGCTGATGGCCTCGATCATGCCAACCCTGCTATCGGGAATTGCCAATGGAGCACGACACGGTATTTTGTTTAAGAATGGGGCGCAGTTGGAGCGAATTGGACAGGTGAGAGCGATCGCCTTCGACAAAACGGGGACGCTGACCACGGGTAAGCTTCAAGTCGTGGATGTTTTGTCAACCCAGCCCTCGCCAGACCAGTTACTGCAAGTGGCAGCGGCGTTAGAAAGTTTGTCTGAGCATCCCATTGGTGAAGCGATCGTTCAGGCGGCTCGACAGCAGGAGCTTCGCTGGACGGAGGCAATTAACGGTCAGGCGCAGGCCGGACAGGGAATTACTGGCATGATTGCGAATGAGGTGGCGATCGCCGGAAAACTGGCCTTTGTTCAGGCGCATACGAACTCGATTCCCAAGGGGTTGCTCGAACGCAGTCAGCAGTGGGAACAGGATGGCAAAACGGTAATCTGGGTCGGCTATGCGGGAGAGGTTTTGGGTATCATCGCGGTTGCCGATACGGTACGAGCGGCGGCAAGTGAGGCGATCGCCCGTTTGAAGCGGTTGGGCATTGAGCACATTGTCATGCTGACTGGAGATAATGCTCGCACGGCTCACAGCATTGCGCAGCAGATTGGAGTAGACCAGATTTATGCAGAACTGCTGCCAGAGGATAAAGTCGATGTAATTCGCCAGTTGCAAACGCAATATCAGACCGTTGCGATGGTCGGGGATGGCATTAATGACGCGCCTGCCTTAGCTCAGGCATCCGTTGGAATTGCAATGGGAACTGCTGGGAGCGATATCGCGCTCGAAACCGCCGATATTGTGCTGATGGGCGATCGCCTGGAACGATTAGAGCACGCGATTCAGTTAGGTCGTCGCGCTCAGCGCATTGTGAAACAAAATATTGTATTTGCGCTGAGTTTTGTGGTGATTTTGTTGCTCCTAAATTTCGCAGGTTTCATCACCCTGCCGTTTGGGGTATTGGGCCATGAAGGCTCTACCGTTGTGGTGACGTTAAGCGGCTTGCGGTTGCTTAAACATGTGAAGGCGATCGCACGATAATGAGCCTCCAAAACTGCATTGTTGACTAGAAGCCAGCAAAGCCAAAAAGGGGTATGGGGCTTCGCCTCCAGCCAGGGGTTCCACCCCTGCACCCTGTCCTAGTACCAATAGCTATGGCTATAAATCCGTATTTCGAAAGTAGGCGCAAAGGGGAAAAGCATGACCGTTAAAACGAAACATCAATATTCATTTGAGTGGAATCAGCGGCGTTATGCGATCGCCTACGATACGATCGAGCAGGGTCAGCCCGTGCTGCTGCTGCCAGCCTTCAGTACCGTTTCGACCCGTTCAGAAATGGATGGCATTGCAGAACGCATTGCAGAACGCTATCAGGCCGTTACGCTCGACTGGCTGGGATTTGGAGAGTCCGATCGCCCTGCCTTACCGTATCAACCTGCCCTACTGCATCAGGTTCTTCAGGAATTTGTGCACCAAACATTTACAGAACCGATTGCCATCGTTGCGGCTGGACACACGGCTGGATATGCTCTAACACTGGCTCAACAGCATCCTCAAGCTTGTGCCTGTATCGCGTTAGTAGCTCCAACCTGGCGAGGCCCTTTACCCACAATGGGAGTCCCCAAACCGCTCGCAGGAGCCGTGCGGCAGTTAGTACGTCTGCCCGTCCTGGGTCAGGCCCTCTATCAAGCTAATACGACTGCGGGATTTTTGCGCCTCATGTATGGGCGACATGTTTATGTGGATCAGGCCCGCCTGACGCCTGACTTTATCGAGCAAAAGCAGCAGATTACTCGACAGCCCGGTGCGCGCTTCGCCCCTGCGGCGTTCGTGACGGGTGCACTTGATCCGGTGAGCGATCGCCAGGAATTTTTAGAACTCCTCCGATCTACTCCTGTCCCGGTACTCGCTATTCTGGCAGAGCACGCACCACCGTATTCCAGGCAAGAAATGGACGCGATGGCAACCGTTCCCGGCATTCAATCGCTGACTCTGCCCGGTACGCTGGGGCTGTATGAAGAGTATGCGGCTGACGTCGCAGCGGCTCTTTTGCCCTTTCTAGATGCCAAAACGAGGCGTGCTTAATGGTTGTTGTTTGGAGAGCCGCACTGATCGCAGCTCTCCAAACAACAACAGGGTTTACTCAAATGAAAATCGCTATCGAATTTCTAAGAAAACGTGTTTTCTTTTCGTTTTCCCAAGGGGGGTAGTAGTGCGCTGCACTACTACCCCCCTTGTTGGAGACTCACGTTAATGTAACGTGAATTCGATAGCGCCAATTCAGCCGCGCGACGTGCGGCTGAATTGGCGCAAAAACTTGCCTCGCGCGACGCGCGGGGCAAGTTTTTGCGCGTTCGTCGAACTCACGTTAATGTAACTATTTTGAAACGTTTTACAGATTGTCTGTTTACGAGATTCCCAATTTACCTCAATAGTTAAGTGAACGCTATATACATACCCTTTCAGAGGAAACAATTGTGAAGCGATTCATTGCTGTAGTGGTATCCACGTTAATCATGGTTTTTGGGTTATTAACCTCACCTGCATTTGCAGCCGATTTAGCTAGCGGTGCTCAAGTGTTTAGCACAAACTGTACCGCTTGCCACATGGAAGGTGGAAATCTGGTGAATGCAACCAAGACATTAAAGCAAGCAGACTTAGAGAAGTACGAGATGGCCTCATTAGAAGCCATTAAGACACAAGTGCTCAATGGCAAAATGGCCATGCCTGCCTTCAAGGGACGGCTAACGGACGAGCAAATTGAAGATGTGGCAACGTATGTTTTAGACCAGGCTGGAAAAGGGTGGTCGTAACGCGACCCTTCAAACTGTTATACAGGCATGACCTGTTCAGAAGCACATTGATGGATTGAGGAGTGTGGCGGTTACAACCGCCGCTACTCACCCTAAACCTGCTTTTGCAAGTTGCAAAGCCCAGTCCGCGTCTGCGGGCTGTGTCCGGTTAGCCGCGACTTCAGCCGTCAGGCCACATTTCCTAACCGTTAGATGTGCCTCTGTACAACAGTCATTATGAACCGAATACGTTGTGCGTATAGTCATTCTGTGAGCCTATGCACTACATGTCTTTCATCTATGAAATACAGTTGAAGAACACGTTTTACAAACAATTGAGATCAGTCTTCATTCTGTTCATTGCACTAACATCCATTCTAGTTTTAGAGTTGCAGTCGGCTAAAGCAGATCAATTGTTAACTGAATCTGAAGTGATTCAAACGCAATTTCGGCAAGGCGTAGCCGCCTTTCAAGCAGGCGATTTTACGAATGCGATCGCTCAATTCAGTCAAGCCATCCAACTCGATCCCGATTACACCGCAGCCTATGGTAACCGCTGTTTAACACACATTCAACTGGAAGCCTATGAAGAGGCGATCGCCGATTGCACCACCGTGTTACAGCGACAAGCTAATAACACTGAAGCATACCTGAATCGAGGACTGGCATTTTATCGAGTGGGTGACTACGAGGCGGCGATTGCAGACTATACGCATCTGTTGCAAATCACGCCACACGATCCGCGTGCTTACTACAATCGGGGGTTAGCGCAATTGGAGCGGAGAACTTATCGGGAAGCCATCGTTGATTTTGGAGAAGCCCTCCGCCAAACATCTCCCTTCGAGAGGGACGCGATCGCCCTGATTCATACCGATCGCGGAGTCGTGCATCTCATGCTGAATCACCATCAGGCCGCCATCGCAGACTTTACCCAGGCCATTCATGCAGACGCTAGCAATGTACGAGCGCTGTTCAATCGAGGCTGTGCTCATCATCGTACTGGAAATATGACGGCAGCCTTGGCCGACTTTACCAAAGCGACTCAGCGTGATCCGCAATACGCCCAAGCGTATCTAAACCGGGGATTGGTACATCGGCAACTGGGAGAACCGAAGAATGCGATCGCCGACTTGCAACAAGCTGCCACTTTGTTTCAGCAGCAGCAACTATTAGCCGACCACCAGCGCACTTTACATCTCATTGAGCAACTGCAAACTCCTCTCGCTGCGTTTGTCTAACGGCGGCGATCACAAGCCGCTTTACACCGTATGCACGAGATATGTCCTGCCCGTTGCGCAGGACATATCTCGCGCGCTCGTCAAATTTACGCAAGCTTTAATCGCTTAAATGCTATATAATGATGAAATCCTTAGAGGTCTTGGGCTTTAGATATAGCACTACGCATTCACGTTAGGACAAAGGGGATGTGGGGGCTGCGCTCCCAGCCAGGGGTTCCATCCCTGCACCCCGTCCCAACCTTTATCAGTACTGCTATAAACTCCTAAAGTACTGGCTAAAATGCAGGTCTAGCTTACGTTTTGGTCAACTCTCCTAGAAGCAACTCCTACATTGTAAAACGCTCTCATAGAGGGCGTTTTATGGTGAAAACCGGGAATTTGCCTAACGTCCAACGACATCTAAAGGCATATCGATAACTGTTTTAGAGGATTTCTATGGCGTTAGTGATTCTTGCTGATGTGTGTACAGGGTGCGGGGCTTGTGCATCAGTTTGTCCAGAAGGTGCGATTTCTCGCGGGATTGAAGCTCTTGAAATTGACCCCAGCCTTTGCACGGAATGTGAAGAGTGTCAGTCGGTTTGTCCCGTTGACTGCATCCGGCATCCCAATGAGCGTTTATGAATTTATTATCTCTCAGCACAGTGTCTGCGAGTGTTCTGATGCCGATCGGTGCCGCCTTTTCATTCACAATCGGCGGTGTTTTTATGCAGCTTTCAGAAGGATTATCTAAACCTTTTTTTAGCTTGATGGTCTACCTGATGTTTGCGGTAGGAGCTAGCTTTCAGGCGATCGCCACGCACTATTCCGGCATGGGATTAACGTATATTGTAGTCCTGGGTTTAGAAGCAATATTGGCGCTTCTGTTCAGCATTTTTCTATTTCAGGAAGGATGTTCTGCTCTAAAGTTAGCAGGCGTTTTTCTAGTAGTCGTGGGTGTCATCTTTCTGCGGTCAGGCTGAAACTCCTGCTATCCCCCTTTGATTTTCAATGTCCTAACCTATGTAGATACAGCTAATACGTTTTTATATGAAGATGCGCTGAATTGTGAAGGGGGTGAAGGGGGCGTTGCCCCCTTTGTGGGGATTCTACCCCCACCCCCCTTTTTATAAAGTTGCAGCTTCATATTGAATTGGTATAAACACAATTAAATACAAACTCCTAAAGGGTGCGTGCCGCGCCCTTTGGGGGGTTAATTATGTCTTAGCTAAGTAGAAGGGCATAATTAAAAACCGGGGGAGTGCCCCGGAGGGGCACTCCCCCGGTTTTTATAACACGATTTAATTAGGGCTACCTCCTTACTTACA
>DATNPS010000124.1:0-11839 GCA_036703095.1 Crinalium sp.
GCCACTTATTGCGGGTTTTGCGCGCCCGACGGGCGCGCAAAACCCGCAATAAGTTTCAAAATGAGAATTGCTGGCGATCGTTAAGGGTACTTGACGTAAGTAGTTGCCCTTCCTTAGCGATAATATGCCCGCGTTTAATCACGTATTTGCGGGATGCCCGTGTAGCGATCGCCTCTGGTATTGAATTAGCTGCAAGGACAACAAAATCAGCAATTGCCCCTTTTTGTAAGCCGTACTGCTCTACTCCTAAAACCGTTGCTCCGCCAGTGGTAATCATTTCAAAGGCAGCCATGAGATCAGCATCGGTCAAAAAGTTAGAACGATAGGCAATCAACATGGCTCGTTCTAACATATCGGCATTGCTAAAAGGACACCAGGCATTACGGACATCATCAGATCCTGAAAACACTGTAATCCCTGCTTGCTGCAAACGAGAAATAGACGGAAACGGATGATGTCCTGGTGCATTGGTCATAATGGCGATCGCAGCATGAGCTAATTTTTCAGCAGTCGCATCTGCTAAATCCAAAGGCACCATTCCTAAACAGTAGGCATGGCTGACCGCAACTCGCCCCTGCATCCCAGTTGCGACTGTCAGTTGAGCAATTTGCTCAAGTTCATAAATGCCCAAGTGCCCAGGATCATGTAAGTGAATATCAACATTAACACTATGCTTTTCTGCCAAACGAAACGTCTCATAAAGATGTCCATTCACATCTCGATCAATCCCTGCGGGATCAAGTCCACCGATTAGGTCGGCTCCCTCAGAGAGAGCAGCATCTAACAATTCCAGTGTTCCTGGGCAAGAGAGTAATCCACTTTGGGGAAAAGCAACGATTTGAATATCTACAACGTCTCGATAGCGATCGCGTACTTTAAGTACCCCTTCTAAATTTCGTAAGCCAACTTCAGGATGAATGTCTACATGAGTGCGAATCAATGTTGTACCCTGTTGAATTGCCAATTCTGTTAAACGTGAAGCACGCTCCTCAACAGGAATTGTGATTTCTCGAAGCATTTGTTTTTCGATTTCAACCCGCTGTCGCACAGTGTCCCCCGGAATGTGCGGTTGCCAGGGAGTGCCCCAGAAAGTTTTGTCGAGGTGGATATGTCCATCCACCAAGCCCGGACACAGTAAGTTGCCCTGGATGTCCAGCACCTCTTTGGCAGTGCCGAGATTTTTATCAGGGGGAGCGATCGCATGAATGCATCCGTCTTTAACTGCAACTTGAGCCAATGATCCATCCGGCAACTTAGCTTGCTGAATCAGCAAGTCAAAGGTATCCAGTCTCATGTCTAATTATCTATAGCAGTACAAATTTAGGTTAGGACGGGGTTCAGGGGTGGAACCCCTGTGCGGGAGCTTTGCCCCTGCACCCCTATCCCAATGCTTATGCGTAGGGTTATGCCTTCAACGTCAAACATTCTTTTTCGTAAGGGTGCACTACCCCATCCCCTCGCTATTCGCTGAGTTTCCCTAATGACTCTGGCGCACCGCTGGAAGCCCTAGTCGGAGAACACGTTAATACCATGACCGCCAGCGTTAGCAAATAGGGCACAGAATTGAACACGTAATAATAAGAATCCACCCCCACTGATTGCAATGCAGGCCCTAATCCCTGAGTTCCGCCGAACAGGAGGGCTGCGTAAAGACACTGCATTGGATTCCAGCGGGCAAAAATCACCAGTGCGACTGCAATTAGCCCCTGTCCGCTGGAGATATTTTCGTTCCAGCTACCCGGAAAGTAGAGAGACAGGTAAGATCCTGCAATTCCCGCTAAAAAACTGCCAAAGACAATGCATAGTGCTTGTACCCGCCGAACAGGAATACCCATTGCCCTTGCTGCCGCTGGGCTTTCTCCCACTGCCCGTACCATTAAGCCCCATCGCGTACAGGTGAAAAACCATTGCATCAGAGGAGCGATCGCCAGCCCTAACAGGAGTAATGGACTCACCATCAACGCAGACTTCACCTGAGGTAAATGGCTCCAATCTCCAAAGCGAATGGCAGGCAACTGGTGGGCGATCGGTTGAATATAGGGCTTCCCGATATAAAACGCTAACCCACCCCCAAAGATCATCATGGCAATGCCCACAGAAATATCGTTCACTCTACGCTGTTGCACCAGCCAGGTGTGAATTGCGCCCAACCCCATCCCGGCAACTCCAGCACAAACAACCCCTAACCAGGCTGATCCAGTGTGATAAGAAACGGCGTAGGCACTCATCGCACCCATCAGCAACGTTCCTTCTAAACCCAAATTGATCTTGCCGCTTTTTTCAGTCAGGCATTCCCCCAAACTGACAAACAAAAAGGGAACACTGCCACGCAATAGGCCACCCAAAATTGCCAGGGGAACACCCCACCAACCAAGAGATTCAGGGGTCATTGATGAACTCCTTGCACTGTAGAAGAAAGTGGATCGAGGGATTGAACAGGGGCGATCGCGTCATCATCGGGGATGGCTGGTTCTTGAAACCAGGGAAACTGACCGTAAAGCGACTCGCTATAAAGAATCACCAGGAAGATCAAGCCTTGAAAGACCAGAACCGTTGCATCCGGCATTCCATGCGATCGTTGTAAAATGCTGCCGCTGGCTAAGATACCTCCCAACAGTGTGGAGACCAGAACCACAGCTAGGGGATTTTGTTTCGCCACAAAAGCGACCAGAATTCCGGTATAGCCATAGTTTGAGTGCAATGCCCCATTTGCTCGACCATGCACGGCTGCCACTTCCACCATGCCTGCTAAGCCTGCACAGGAGCCTGCTAGAAAGCAGATTGCTAAGGTTAACTTGCCAACTGCGAGTCCAGCAATCCGGGCGGCGCGAATATTTCCGCCAATGGTGCGAATCGCAAAGCCAAAGGTGGTTCGTTGAATCAGCACATGGGCGATCGCACAGATCACCAAGCCATACAGTAGCCCGTAATGAATTCGAGAACCCGGAAAATCCCCCAGTTGCAAAGCTTTTGATAACGGATAGGTTGAGGGTTGGTTAAGCGAACTGGGATCTCGCCAGGGACCTTCAACCATGTGGTTGAGGAAGGCGATCGCCAGGTAATTCAATAACAAACTGCTGATGGTCTCATTTACTCCCCGGTAATGCCGCAATGCCCCAACCAGCATGATCCACAGTCCACCCACTGTAATCCCTGCGATCGCCATCGCCAGCAGTGCGATCAGAGGAGGGGTATTTGCCATGCCTAATCCTGTCACGGCTGCCATTAACCCACCTAAGACCAGCGCTCCTTCGTTCCCAATTACGATTAATCCCAACCGGGCAGGAAGGACGGTACAGAGGGCACTCAGCATCAAAGGGGCTGAACGAATTAAGGTATTTTGCCAGGAAAACCAGGACGCAAAGGCGGCTTTGTAAATGGAACCATAGATAGCCAAGGGGTTGTATCCCTGAATGGCACAGAACCCGCCAAATAAAAGCAGGGCAAGGGCGATCGCCCCGACTGGGATACAAATGGACTCTAAAACGGAACGCCAACGACGCGACATGGTGAACGATCCCCATTACGTGGTGATTTGACCAAGCACCCCTTCAACGAGCCAATCCATTTTCTCGAGTTCAGGATCACCCGGTTTATACTCTGTTCCAGTGGGAATTACAACTTTGCCTGTATTGTCTTTCAGTTCCCCCTTGTAGACCACCAGCGAGCCATCTAACAGTCCGGTTTTGGCAGTTTCTGCATCGTGTTTGGCTGCCTCGCTAACCGCTGCTCCATACGGCGATAGCTTGACGAAATTATCCTTCAAGCCACCCAAATACATGTGGGGAATACCGCCATTCATCAGCGTTTTGCCGTCCTGAATCATCTTGGCGTAGCTAGAGTAAACCCCCGTCCAATCCCATTCAGCCCCCGTAAGATAGCCTTGAGGCGCAACAGCAGACTGGTTCACCGCATTTCCGCTGCAAAAGATTCCGCGTTTTTCTGCGGTCTCCATCACCACTTTGGCGTTGTCTACATTGCAGGTAACGACATCTACTCCCTGGTCTGCCATGCTGTTTACCGCTTCCGCTTCTTTGACCGGATCAGTCCACGCACCCGTGATGATCAGTTGAGTGGTGGCACTGGGGTTGATCGATTTAGCTCCTAACATCCAGCTATTGAGTGTACGCACAATTCGGGGAATGGGTTTTGCCATAACAAAGCCCAATTTGCCTGTCTTAGAGGTATGAGCGGCAACGGTTCCAGCAATGTAATATGCCTGATCAATAAACCCAAAATAACTGCCCACATTGGCGGGATGTTTACCCTCTTCGTACAGCGTGCCACAGTGGAAAAACTGCACCTCTGGAAACTCTTTCGCCAAATCCAAAATATAGGGATCAAAGTACCCAAACGAAGTTGGAAACAAAACCTTCGCACCATCCTGAACAATCATGCTCCGCATCGTTTCAGCAACCGCAGTCGTCTCAGGTACACTGGCTTCTTCTACCACCTTGACCCCAGGAACTTGAGCCACCCCTGCGGCCCCTTCAGCGTGTGCTTGGTTCCAACCGTAGTCGTCTTTGGGGCCCACATAAATGAATCCCATCACCAGTGGTCCTGTCGCACTGCTAGGAGAGGTTGTGGCTTCGTCACTGGTAGCAGTTGTTTCAGGGGCGGGAGAACAACCTGTCCAGAGATGGGCGGTTGCACCAAAGGCCCCAGTTGCCAGCAATCCTCGAATGACCTGACGACGAGTAAACGGAAAACGATGTTGAGTCATGGGCGAATCCTCTGAGCAACAATCATTGCTGATGCAATATGTACAAAGCGTAAGTGACCGCATTATCAGGTTGGGCTTGATGGATGTCGATACCAAAAGTTCAACCTATTTTTGTAACGTTTTGGATCAAAGTTCCAGGTTTGTTCCAGGTGTTGCAAAAGGCTGAATCCAAAAAATGTATGATGCAATACCTCAAACCCTTTTAGTTTCTCCAAAGATAAATGGTACCGATTTAGATTGAGTCCACGGTTGATGAGGGGGGTGGGGGCTACGCCCCCAGCCAAGGGACAGTGCCCCTTGCAACCCTCTCATCAACCTTTTCAATTTGAGTCAGAATGACAAGCAGTGTTGCAGTCTTGATGGTTGAATGGTGAGCGACTCTCTGCCAGACGGCAAAGCCGAATACTCCTTCCTGGCGTTTATAGACACTCTGGTGTTTGCCAGGATGGGAATCCACCTTGGGGAAGCGCAACGGGCACTGTTAAATGCGTCCTGGTTGGGAGAGCGACGGAACTATGACCAGATTGCAGCAGCTTGCGGCTATTCAGGACATTATCTGCGGAAGCACATCGGACCTCAGCTCTGGCAAATGCTGTCGGACGTATTGGGCGAGAAGGTGACTAAAATCAATTGCCGAATGGTGATTGAGCGGCAAATGGCATCGTTGCCGCTATCTTCTAAGGAATTAGAAAATTCTCCTATCTCTAACCCCATAAATGTTGGGGGAACGTGGGAGGCTAGGGATGCAAGTCAAGCTGCGATCGCTCCTTATTACGATTGGGGTGAAGCCTCTGACGTAGATGTGTTTTACGGACGACAGAGCGAGTTGGATCTTCTCCTACAATGGATGGCTGTTCGCTGTCGTTTGGTTGGCGTATTTGGGGTTGGAGGAATTGGTAAAACCCACCTGTCTATTAAGCTGGCTCAGCAGGTGGTAGATTTTGATGGCGTCATCTGGCGATCGCTCCGTAATGCTCCACCCTTACCGGAGCTACTGGCAGATCTGCTGCACACAATTACGCGATCGCCTCAACTCACCTTACCCGATGCAACCGAAGTTCGATTAACGCTTCTGCTCGAACAGTTGCGATCTATGCGCTGTCTGCTGGTTTTAGACAACGCAGAAACACTCTTAAAAGGAAAAGAGTGCAGCGGACAATATCGTGAAGGATATGGGGATTATGGACAGTTCTTCAAAAGAATTGGAGAAACCCATCATGCTAGCTGTCTATTGCTAACCAGTCGAGAGAAACCAAAAGAATTTGGAGTGATGGAGGGAGATACCTTACCAGTGCGATCGCTGCACTTAAGGGGGCTTTCTCCTGAAGCTGCACAGCAGATTATCTGTGCAAAAGGACTTCGGATTGAATCTAAAGCTGTTGGTAGTGAGTTGGTCTATCGCTATGGAGGAAATCCTTTAGCGCTTAAGATTGTCACCACAACGATTCAAGAATTGTTTGATGGAGACGTTTCTCAATTCCTTCAGGAAAATACAGCGGTTACGTCAGAAATAAACGAACTGCTCGATCAACATTTTGTTCGTCTTTCAACAATTGAAAGAACGGCTTTGTATGGGCTAGCGGTTGCCCGTGAACCCCTCTCGCTAACGACTCTCTGTAGTGACTGGATCGCGCCTCCACCTCGCCATCAAATTTTAGATGCACTGAAATCGCTAGGGCAACGCTCTTTAATTGAGAAACATGACGGATTATTTAGTCTGCAACCTGTGGTGATGGAGTATGTTAGTAATTGCCTAACCACTGCGATCGCTCGTGAAATCATTCAAAATTGCGGAAGCTTTGACCTTTTAAATCAACACATCTTACTTAAAGCAGAAGCAAAAGATTACATTCGAGAGATACAAAATCGACTGATCTTGAAATCACTATTAGAGCAGTTGCTAAAACACTTTAAGGTAAAACAAAATTTAGAAAAGCATCTTGCAAGTATCCTCAATTGGCAAAGAAACAACTGTCCCCTCGAACCGGGATATCTGGCGGGTAATATCCTCAATCTTTCATTGCAACTAGGAACGGATCTCAGTGGTTACGACTGTTCCTACCTCACAATTTGGCAAGCTTATCTAGAAGGTGCAAATCTTAACTACGTTAATTTTGCTCATTCGGATCTCTCTCGTTCTGTTTTGACGGAAACGTTCGCCAGTACGCTTTCTGTTGCCTTCAGTTCAGATGGTCACTACTTCGCTACAGCTACGACGGATAACGAGATCTGCCTTTGGCAAACTAAGGACGGCAAAAAAGTACGAGTCTATCAAGGGCATCGCGGCTGGGTTCATTCCGTTGCCTTCAGTCCAACTGATTCCATCATTGCTAGTGGCAGTGAAGATGAAACGATTCGTCTATGGGATATGCAAACAGGGCAGTGCCTGAAAACGCTGAAAGGACATCAGAATTGGGTCTGGGCAGTGGCATTTAGTGCTGATGGACGATGGTTAGCTAGTAGCAGCAATGACCAAAGCGTTCGCTTATGGGATGTCCAAACCGGGGTTTGTTTGCGAGTGCTCGAAGGACACCAGAATTGGGTCTGGTCGGTTGCCTTCAGCCCCGATCAAACGTTGCTTGCCAGTGGTAGTAATGATAAGGCGATCAAGATTTGGGATGTGGAAACAGGGGAGTGTGTTACGACGTTGCTGGGCCATACTGACTGGGTACAATCGGTTGCCTTTAGCCCAATCACCTCTTTACTGGCTAGCGGTAGCCGTGACCAAACAATCAAATTGTGGGATGTTCAGGCGGGAACATGCACTGTAACACTGCAAGGACACACTAATTGGGTACAGTCTGTCACCTTTGATGGAACGGGAACCCTCCTTGCCAGCGCCAGTAATGACCAGACTGTAAAACTGTGGGATCTCGCAACTCATACCTGTCTACGAACCTTTCAAAGCCCAATTCAAGATATCTGGTCGGTGGCATTCAGTCCTGATGGAAAGACTCTGATTTTAGGTGGTAGTGACCAGACCGTACAACTGTGGGATGTGCAGACTGGACGATGCCTCAAAACGTTACGAGGGCATATTAGCGGCATCTTATCCCTTGATAGCAGTTCTGACGGACGGTACTTGGTAACGGGGGGAAGCGATCGCACGGTTCGCCTGTGGGATTTGCAACTAGGACAGTGCATTAAAACCCTGAATGGACATACCAGTTGGGTGCGATCGGTCGCCTTTAGCCCACAAAATCAGATGATTGCCAGTGGCAGCAGCGACCATACAATTCGCCTCTGGGACAGTGTAACGGGTGAGTGCCTCAAAATTCTACAGGGGCATGATAGCTGGGTGCGATCGGTCAGATTCAATGCGGATGGAAAACGTCTGGTCAGTGGCAGTACCGATCACACGATCCGGCTATGGGATGTGCAAACTGGGGAATGTTTACATCGCCTGGAAGGGCACAGCAGTTGGGTCAGATGTGTTGTCTTTTCCCCGCAACCCTCTCACCCGCAGCCCTCTCAAATGATGATTGCCAGCAGTAGTGATGATCAAACGATTCGCCTTTGGGACAGTGGTTCTGGGAAGTGCCTTCGTATCTTGACCGGGCACACCAGTGGTATTTGGTCGGTTGCCTTTAGCCCCGATGGCTCCCTGATGTCCAGTGGTGGAGACGATCGTGTCGTCAAGATTTGGGATGTCCACACGGGAGAATGTTTGAAGACGCTTCATGGGCACGATAACTGGATTCAAGCGATCGCCTTTAGTCTGGATGGAACCTGTATCGCCAGCGGCAGCAACGACCAAACGATTCAATTATGGGAGACGGCAACTGGAAAACGATTACAAGTTCTTCAAAGCCACCACAATCGAATTTGGGCAGTTGTTTTTAGTCCTTCTCCAGATGGAAATAGCGGACTCAATGGGGTGTTGATTAGCGGCAGTGAAGATGAAACTATTCGCATCTGGAATCCTTCCACAGGAGATTGTCTGCAAACTTTGCAATCGCCCCGTCCTTGTGAAGGGATGAACATTCTGGGTATCAAAGGACTAACCAATACTCAAAAGTTTGCACTTAAAGCGTTAGGGGCGATCGAGATGCACATAGATCCACGAAAAGCATCTTTACAGCAACATGAATTTACTTGATCTCTAACGGATACAATCCTTCTCTTGTGAAGCAGGATTAGCCCCTATTACCTCGGCAATTTAATAGGCTTTATGGTGGGGCGCGCGTCGCGCGCCCCACCATAAAGCTTTTGGGGTTTAGGTAGTCTCAGATATTGCCGAAGTAATAAGAAACAATTTGAGGCTGGCTCTCAATGTTTCAAGTCGAACTATCTCTGAAACTTTACGCATGAACAATCAAGCTCAAATTAACGGATGATTTTTAAGCTGGGCGAGTTCGCTGTGAAAATCCCCAGACAAACGCAATGGCAATGAGTCCAATCATCACCCATTCTGGGGGAACTAATTCTGGAGCCAGGACACGGAGCAATAATCGTGTCCCAACCAAAGCAACGGCAATATAGCCTGCGGTTTCGAGATGCAAAAATTCTTCTAACCATTGGATAAACAATCCTGCCAAAAATCGAAGTAAAACAATCCCAATTGTGCCGCCCAAAATGATGAGCCAAAGTTCTTGGGAGATGGCGATCGCCGTTGTCACGCTATCGAGCGAGAACGCCAAATCGGTCACTGCGATCAGGGGAATCACCTGCCAAAATGACTGGGGGGATACAGAGCGATCGCCTGCTTCAGCCTGTTTAGTGGTGAAATATCGCCAAGACAACCATAGGAGATAAACGGCTCCAACCAGTTCAAACTGCCAGAACTGTACGACCCATGCAGCACTAGCAATCAGCAGTAGCCGCAGAACATAGGCAATACCCAGTCCAATATTTAGGGCGCGACGTGCTTGTTTGGGTGTGTGCAGGGTTTGGGAGATAGCAGCAAGGGCGATCGCATTATCCGCCGACAAGACTGCCTCTAATGCAATCAGTACGATCAGCACCAGGAGCGTTTCGATACCCAGATTGAACGGGGAATGCAAAATGTAATCTAGCATAGTTTCAATTTCACCTAATTGGACTCAGTCAACCGTTATGCAGTTTTTTAATTCCCTGCACAGTAAACCCAGCTTGCCGCCAGCCAATAATTCCGCCTTTCAAGACATAGACAGCGAGATAGCCACGCCTCAGCAATTGCTTAGCCACAGTTAAACTCCGGTATCCATTCAGGCAAACCAGCAAAACAGGTTGAGCTTTAGGAATGTCTCGCAGCAAAATGTCTATATTCAAACGCTTTGCCTTGGGAACAGTACTCGTTAGATATTTGGGATTTTGCGCATCGAGGATGAGCAACTTTTGAGAATGGGCGCTGGCTTCTTCGGCTGACAATAGAACGGGTTGGGCATGGGCTGAGGCAATTCTTGATTGGAGTTCCATCGAACTTTCTCCTAGTAAAAGCGGTTGTCAGTTAATTATCAAAAATACAAATCGCATTTAATTTAGGGTGGAAAAACTAACTCAATAGCAATTTGACTCAAAATGCTCCACTGAACATAAAGAATAAAATTGATGATCATTACTAATCCTCAAAATTCAACGTCAGATTGAACTAAAAATCCAGTTAAGTAAGTAGCCTTAATTAAACCGTGTTATAAAAACCGGGAGAGTGCCCCGGAGGGGCACTCTCCCGGTTTTTATTTACGCCCTTCTACTTAGTGAGATTGAAATGAAAAAATTAGCCAAAGGATTGTGACAAGTAAAACGCTCATTGCAACTCCAGCATAAAGATATAGATGGTGAACTCGTAAATCAGGCAGTTTTGATAAGCACGCAATGCTCAATGCGCTAGTGCCAAGCATTAAAAATGAATATTCGAGCATGGTTGATTCTCACTAGAAAATTGCTTCCCAGAAGTAGATTTAGCGAACTAGTAGATTACGCCCAGACATCAAGATAACAATCAGAAGTAATGCTTGAATGAACCAGGGAGCTAAAGTAAGACCTGCAATCAAGCTTAGAAATGACACGATCGCAGCAAAGATTCTCACCATCTCTTCTCGTGCCACAGTTCTGAGATATAGTGCGAAACAGGCGATCGCAAGTGAGACTAGAAGTGGAGTAAGCACCATAACAAACTAATGGATAACGAAAGTTTCTTGAGACACATGAAAAATGGAATCAGGAATTAACTGTTGATGAATTTCAACGCCCCGACTTTGCATCGCTGCCTCGAACAGTTGGGTTGGAATCGCCTGTTCTGGTGCCCAAACTCCAGGCTTCTTCAGTTCTCCAGATAAAATTAACTCTGCAATTGTCCTCGTTCCAATTCCCGCTGCCTCAGCAGCACTCGGATGAAACAGAGTGGAGCGACAGCGCACCACCTGCCCGTATTTAACTCCAGTGACATCTGAACGAATGGCGACCCCGACCCCACCACTCCATAAGTCGCTGATGCGAGTCATGGCATAGCTAACCTGTGAGAGAAATTCAATCATAGTGCCTCAAGATAGTAAGCACATTCTGGAAGGCTCTTTTGTTGAGTCTCCATATGCTGCAAAGCAAGTTGGCAATGATGTAAGTGGTGTTAACTCAGAGATAGAAAGAGTTAACCCAGTGACAAAAAGAAGAATATTGAGCGCATGAAACTGAAACTGCACGGGTATTCCATGCAACTTTTCAGAATCTCATGAATGGATTACGAATCCGCTTTGAAAAATCCCCAATAAAAATCTGAAGGATAATCATCTTCAGGTTAATAAACTGAAGCAACGACCCTTTGTCTTTTTAATTGGGATCTAAAGCGACTTGTAATTTAGAGCAAAAAATTGGTAGGGATTAAAGTCACATAGTGTTGCCACAGCGAAGCGATTACAGCAACTTCTGCTTGACTGTTCTTTCCCAGTGCCGAGCGGCAAAGTAATCAAGATTTGAATCCGCAACTGCTTTTTTAGCAGATTTTAAGTGTCGATGAACGTCAGCATTCATTTCCCTAACAGGCTTAATTGCTTAATTTAGGTAAACATTTTTATCATAACACAATATGTTTTACAATCAATGCCTTGATCTTTAAACCAGCAATTCTCAGTATGCAATAAGTGGCAACGCAAGCCCGCCTGCGGCGGGCTTGCGTTGCCACTTATTGCGGGTTTTGGGCGG
>DATNPS010000131.1:0-17933 GCA_036703095.1 Crinalium sp.
ATATCGTGAATGTGTTTCGCCGTTCAGAATATCTGGTTGATGTGGTGAAAGAGGCGATCGCCACCCATGCCAAAACCATCTGGGCACAGCTCGGTGTATCCGATCCAACCGCTGCAAACCTTGCCCTGGAAGCAGGTCTGAACGTCGTGATGGATGCTTGCATTAAGGTGGAGTATTTGCGGTTGGGTGTTAGGCGTTAGGTAAGGCACAATAGAAGATTGGCTACTGTGGGTAGGGAATGGAAAAATGGCGTTGACGGTTGCAGCATTCTATAAATTCGTTCGGTTGCCTGACTATGCAAACAAGCAGCAACCTCTGCTGGACTATTGCAACGAGCAGGGCGTGCGGGGAACGATTTTGCTGGCAGAAGAAGGGATCAATGGCACGATCGCAGGAGAAGAAGAGGCGATCGCTGATGTTCTGGCCTTTTTGCGGTCTGATCCTCGGCTGGCCGACCTGGAGCACAAAGAATCGATCGCGGATGCGCCACCGTTTGACCGCATGAAAGTACGGCGCAAGCGCGAGATTGTGACGCTGGGTGTCCCAGAGGTTGACCCGACTGAGCAGGTGGGTACTTATGTCAGTCCTGAAGACTGGAATAAGTTAATTTCTGATCCAGATGTCGTCCTAATTGATACTCGCAATCAGTATGAGGTCAGCATCGGCACGTTTAAAGGCGCACAAGACCCGCAAACGCGCTCATTCCGGCAATTTCCAGAGTACGTGCAAACCCATCTCGATCCCAACCGCCACAAAAAGGTGGCGATGTTCTGCACGGGCGGGATTCGCTGTGAGAAAGCCAGTGCCTTCATGCTGGCGCAGGGATTTGAAGAGGTGTATCACCTCAAAGGGGGCATCCTCAAGTATCTGGAAGAGGTGCCCGCCGAAGAAAGCCTGTGGGAAGGCGAGTGTTTCGTCTTTGACCAGCGGGTTGCCGTGCAGCACGGCTTAGATCTGGGAACCCATGACATGTGCGCCAGCTGCGGCCATCCCATTTCAGACGCCGACAAAACCTCTCCACATTATGAAGCAGGAGTTTCCTGTCCCCACTGTGTTGACAGCCTGACCGAGGAGAAACGAGCACGTCAGGAAATGAAACGACGACAGAAACAGAAGAGCTGATTTTGACCGCGTTGCGGTCAAAATCAGCTCTTTCTAGCCAATGTCAGTCCATCACCAATGGGCACCAGACTGATCGCTACCCTCGGATCGCGATGCAGCTTGTCGTTTAAGGCTCGCATTCGTTTCGTGCGATTATCCTGCACATCCGGATCAGCGACTCGCCCCGACCACAGGACGTTATCAATGGCGATTAAACCACCGGGGCGAACCAGTTGCAGCGATCGCTCATAGTACTGGTCGTAATTACTCTTGTCCGCGTCAATGAAGGCAAAATCAAAGGATTCCGCCTGTCCAGTTGCGATCAGCCAGTCAAGGGTTTCTAAAGCTGGGGCAAGGTGGAGGTCGATTTTATCTGCCACTCCAGCAGCTTGCCAGTATCGACGGGCGATCGCCGTATACTCATCACTCACATCACAGGCAACGATTTTGCCATCGGGAGGAAGGGAGAGGGCGATCGCCAGAGCGCTATAGCCAGTAAAAACGCCAATTTCCAGCGTCTTTTGTGCACCGATTAACTGCACCAATAGCGCCATAAACTGCCCCTGCTCTGGTGCAATTTGCATTCGTCCCATGGGATGCTGCGCCGTTTCCTGCCGCAATGCCCTTAAAATATCTGGTTCTCGCAGCGACACGGACAGCAGGTAATGATAAAGCAGTGGATCAAGCCCAAGCGTTTGTATCGTCATAGAGGCTGCTAGATCCAGGGTTCGTCGTCATCGTCATCAATGGCTGTAGAGTTGGATGACGCTTGAGACACTTGAGGTTCTTCAGGAGATGTCGCTACCGCTTTTGTCGCTTCGGTTTCCTCGTCTGTCGTGACATCTTCGTCTTTCATGAAATCTTCGTCTGTATCGAAATCAAAGATATCATCCTCGACGACATTCTCCGGTTTATCAGCGTCAGTATCAAAAATTTCTTCAGCTTGCACAGTCAGCGTTTGAATGCCCTCTTCCACCTGTCTACTCAGGGTATAGGTCTGCTCTCGCATCTGCTCTACAAAATCCTGGCTTTGTTCTCTGGCCTGCTCTGTCCAGATCAATGTTTTTTCCTTTAGCTGTTCGTTCAGGCTTTGAACTTTTTCCTTTGCCTGTTGCGATAACGCTTGTGCCTTTTCCCTGGCCCGTTCGGTCAAACTTTGAACCCGCTTTTTAGTTTGCTCCGTGGCCGATGCCGCCTCACTTTTCAGCGTTTCGCCCGTTTTAATTAGCTTATGTTGGATGCCTTCTTGATAAATCGTGAAACTATCGGCGATCGTATCGGGCACCAGCACCCGTTTCTTACCAAAACTCACGATATTGTTGGGTGGCAGTTGATACACCTCGCCCACAATCCCCGACCATCCGTTTGAAACAAATAGATAGGCCGTAATTACGCCCGTTTCTAAATTAAATAAACAGTCTGTAATCTTACCAATTTTATTACCTGCATCGCTCCACACCTCATGCTGCAACAGCGATTCAAGCTGGGCAACTTTATCCCCATTGGTGGCTTCGGGCTGACCGTGCGTTAAGATGCCGCTTTCCCCGATCGCCCCAATTTGGCCTAGCTTAAAGGCAGACTTCTTCGCGCCTAAAAATCCCGATTTGCAAATAAATCCCAATACTCGATGCTTAGGCGGATACATCCATAGCACTTCTAACCGCCCCAGTTCTTCCATCGTGTCGCGATCGAGCACCAGTCGGTTTAGTAAATCACTCTGCCTGATAACGTCGGATTGAGCGGTCATAAGGAACTTGCAAGGGCTATTTCTAGGATACCTGCTGTTTGGAATGGCAGAGGTGTTGGGCGTTAGGAAGACAAAGAGGATAGAGGAGATGAGGGAGATAGGGAGGATGGGGAAGGTAGGGAAGTCAAGCCTTCCTAACACCCCACACCCTATGCCCCCTTACCCAACACCCAACACCTACCTCAATCAATCGAGACTGCATTCACATCGACAGGCTCAGTGGTGGTTGCAGAATCGACAGTTCTGGCGCTTTCATCTTGCACCGATTTCCCGCTCTTGCTGGCCTTCACCCGTTCAATCAACATTTGCGACACTTCCGATACCAGCAGCGACACGATGAGCACGTCGTCAATTTGACCGATCACCGGAAGAAAATCAGGGGCAATGTCAAAGGGCATGACCAGGTAAGCGATCGTCCCTAGAACAATCCACCAGCGATATTTGGGATTGCGAATAGTTTGGCGATACCAGTCGTAGAGCGAGAATTTCATGGGGTCGTCCTCCAATTACTTCTTAATTCTGCCAAACTGCTTCTGGGAACTCCTGTGTAGATATCCGTCCATATAAGGTTGGAGAATACTATCCTGAAACGGGATGTTATTATCCGAAATTTGAAATTTGGTATGTGTGGCGATTAAGTCTCTAAAATTGAGATGCTCTTCGCTCAGGACTGTATGGAGGTAGAACGACGCTGTGAATATTGGTGAAACGTTTGCCAAGGGTGGCTTTGCCATGTGGCCCCTGCTATTTCTCTCGATTTTGACGCTAAGCACCATCATTGAGCGAATCTGGTTTTGGTCAAAAATTCTCACCCACGAACGCGAAATTGCTGGACGAGTGGTAGAAGCAGCCCGTCGAGATTGGTCAGCGGCGGCCGAAATTGCCCGCAAGTCTAGCAATCAACCGATCGGACGATTTCTCTATTCGGCCCTGGAGTTGCAAAATCCTGAGCCTGAGATTTTTCAACTGGCGCTGGAAGCCTCAGCTGATGAGGAACTGGGAGCCATGCGGCGCGGTGACAAGATTTTAGAGGCGGCGATCGCGATCGCTCCCCTCCTCGGACTTTTGGGGACTGTACTGGGGTTAATTAGTTCGTTGGGGTCAATCCGCTTGGGAGACTTAATTACAGGCTCTGCGTCCGGCGTCACGCTAGGGATTTCAGAAGCATTAGTCAGTACCGCCAGCGGTTTATTCGTAGCCATCATCAGCCTTGCCTTCTATCGTCTCTTTCAGGGTTTTATCTCTGGTCAAGCCAAATTATTTCGGCAGTCCGGCAACGAATTGGAATTGCTGTATCGCAAGGCGTGGTCTGCGGCAGGTGGCCGCCCGATTCCGCGAGAAAACGCGCTGCCCGCCTCGACTGATCCAACCCCTCATAATGTGGATTCTCCCCAACCCTGAGCCTCTATCGGTGTCCCATGAAGATTCATTCTGACCATCACTCTATTGAGCAAGATGTGCGCATTGAGCTAATCCCGCTCATTGACGTGATTTTTTGTATCCTCACCTTTTTCATCCTGGCGGCGGTCGCCATCACGCGTCAGACAGCGATTAACATCGACCTGCCGCAAGCCTCAACGGGTTCCGTGCAAATGCGCGACATGCTGATTGTCAGCGTTGACCCGGTGGGCCAGATTTATATCGATAAGCAAGCTGTGACGCGAGATGAGCTTTATAGAGCGTTGCTGGATTATCAGCAGAAAAAGCCGCAGGGCATGATGGTGCTCTATGCCTCCCGCCTGTCGAGCTATAACGACGTCGTGCAGGTGCTTGACCTACTGCGCTCTGTGGGAGGCGATCGCGTTGCTCTGGCCACTTTACCCGATGCTGGCAGCGCGCAGTCCGGCACGGCTCAACCCGGCACCCTGCCCAATAGCAATCAGCCTCAACTTCCCGGCACAACGCCCGATTTAGGCACCCAAACTAATCCTTTTGCCCCCTCTGCGCCATCCAACACGAACCCATTTGGCTCCCCTAGCACCACTGATCCGTTTAACACGAATCCATCCGGTCAACCGTTACCATCTTCAAGCCCATTGCCAAACTCAGGGATTACCCCACCACCTGCCACCACCCCATAGTTCACCTGCCATACGGCTAGTGTGACGGTTGGGCGACCGCAGAGATGGCGGCGTTGCAATCCTGACGTCCGAATGACGCGATCCGAATGACACAAATTGTTATGACTCCTTGATTAAATTCTCCTCAATCAGGGAGAATTGCTGCGTGTTGGGCGATCGCTCAACATACTGCATCTAACGGTGAGGAGCGTTTTCCTATGTCCTGGCTTCTTTGGATTCTGATTGCCTGGATCGTAACGGCTGTCAGTCTGTTTATCATTTCCAAACTACCGCTCGGCGTCGAGATTGCGAGCTTTAAGATTGCACTTATATCAGCTGCCGTGTTTGGCGTCTTGAATGCGCTAATCCGTCCAATTTTAAGCTTTTTAGCATTTCCGCTGACGTTTATTACGTTCGGGCTATTTGCCATCATCATCAATGCCATCATTTTTGGATTGGCGGCCTGGTTAGTGAGCGGGTTCCGATTGCGCTGGGGTTTTTGGAGTGCCCTGTTAGGAGCTATTCTGCTCGGCATTATTAACTCGATTCTCTTCCAGATCTTAGGCAGGCTCATTCCCCTGCCCGTATAGCAACGAGTAGCAATCGAATACAATTTGGGTTTAACCCATGAGGTTAGAGGGGCGTTACGCGACGTGTAACTCCCCTCTAACCTTGGTTACCCTTGAGTCCAAATCTGTTCAATCGAAAATATGGGTCTTTTCGCTGCTAACGGATGACCAGGTTAGCTTTTTTGCAGAGTGGCGATCGCCCCTTCGTTCATCAATTCCACTGAAATCTGCCGGGCCAGGCGTCAAGTGTCATGCGTCAAGTGTCATGCGTCAAGTATTGTCATCCAAACTACTGGCACTTAAGGGAATCAGCGTTCCTTCGGTCGTCAACCCCAACAGCATGGCTTCTTTTTCTTGAATAATGGCTCCCGTCAGAGCGCAGCGCTCCTGCCGCTGAGCAGTAGCGACGATGCTGGCTCGAATCTCACCGCGAGCAATACACGGTTGCGTGGTTTGAGAATGCTGCTGGACGTAATTCCACAAAATATCGCGCACCAGGTTTTGATAGCCCTGGCTACCCGCCAGTTCTTTCAACCGTTCTTTTAACTCTCGCTCAAATCGAATGCTAGTAACTTCCATATCAGATGTGGATAAGCGAGATGTGGTAGGCATGGTGACAGGAACCTCCTGGAGAAATTGATGAATCTTGGCATACTACAATTGTAGTATATCGATTCCGAAGCTGCATTGGATCAGAACTTCAGTTTAAGAAGGCAGCGCAATTCAAATTTGGGTTCTATAGTTAATTCAAGCGAAATCAAATCATTAAAGACGTTGGCAATTTTTCTATAAAAAACGCTTTAACGTCCAATCCAAACAGGGTTTATCTAAGGATGATGGATAAATTAAAATCAAATCTTTAATTTTGGACAGTGCGGCTCTGCTGCACTGTCCAAAATTCAGCTTCGGGTTTTATCAAATCCACGATCCTAACGTTGGCTTACGTTACACCGCTGAGTTAAATATCTATATAGGTATTGATGATGACAGTCTCAAAACTGCGTCCGGGGCCGGGTGAATCTAACGTCTTACACCAACCTGTTGTGGTGTTTTCCAAAAACTATCTGCCGATGGCTCGCATTAACGTCAAACGAGCTGTCACTCTGCTGGTAACAGGTCGCGCGGAACCGATCGACTTTGCAACGGGAAAAGGCTGGCTGGTGCGATCGCCCAGCTTCGTCTTACAGGTGCCAAATCAGATTCGGCTGACCCTCGGTAGCCACGAGCGCACCTGGAAAGTACCATCCGTCAACCGCCGAGAAGTGTTGCGCCGCGACCATCATAGCTGTCAATATTGCGGCAGCAGCAAACACCTCACCCTCGACCACGTTATCCCCGTCTCGAAAGGGGGTAAACACACCTGGGATAACGTAGTCACCGCCTGCGAACGCTGCAACCAAACCAAAGGCGATCGCACTCCCGACCAGGCCAACATGCCCCTCCGCAGCAAACCCAAAGCTCCCATTCATCCTTCGGTCGCCTTTTCCGACCAGTTTTGGAAACAAGAAGAGGAGTGGTAGAAATAGTTGCGAGAGATGCCGTAAAAATTATTTTTACGGCATCTCTCGCAACTCCTCGTTCCCCAACACTCAACACCCATGCCCCAAGCCCTCATCTTCGACGTAGACGGAACCCTGGCTGACACCGAGCGCGACGGCCATCGGGTAGCCTTTAATCGGGCGTTTGCGGCGGCTAATTTAGATTGGGATTGGCCGGAAGATTTGTATGGAGAGCTTCTGGCGATCGCAGGTGGCAAAGAGCGCATTCAGTTTTACCTGGATCAGCACCGTCCAGATTTTGTCCAGCCTAGTAATCTTAAGGACTTAATTGCAGACCTGCACCGAGCTAAAACGACTCACTACAAGCAGGTGCTATCGGAAGGAAGGATTCCCCTGCGGCCTGGAGTGCGGCGTTTGCTGCTGGAAGCGCGTGAGCAAGGAGTAAGACTGGCGATCGCTACCACTAGTGCCCTGGATAACGTGATTGCGCTCCTCGAAACCGCCCTGGCTCCCGATAGTCCCGATTGGTTTGAGGTGATTGCAGCAGGTGATATCGTTCCGGCCAAGAAGCCTGCCCCCGACATCTATCACTATGTTTTGCAGAAAATGAACCTCCAACCCAGCGATTGCCTGGTCGTTGAAGATTCCTATCACGGCCTCACAGCCGCTCTCCAGGCCAATCTACCCACTGTTGTGACGGTGAACGGCTACACCGATAACCATGACTTCACCGGAGCCTTGTTAGTCGTTGATCATCTGGGAGAACCCGATTTGCCCTTTCAGGCGATCGCTGGCGATCCTCAAAACGCAACGTATTTCGACCTGGCTCTGGCGAAAGCACTGCACAAGCAATAACCCCACTATAAGGTTGAGGTGCATGAAAGTACTGGTACTCAATGCAGGTTCGAGCAGCCAAAAAAGTTGCCTTTATAATCTTTCCGGCCAAACATCAGTTGACCAGCCATTAGAACCACTGTGGGAGGCTCACATTGACTGGACGCATCATGAGGGAGCGGCCGAACTCAAGGTCAAAACGGCAACCGGACAGACGCTAGAAGAGGAATTCCATCTGGAGTCCCGTGCAGATGCCGTCTCTCAAATGCTGAACACGCTCTGGAGCGGCAAAACGCAGGTGATTGAGCACCAGAAAGAGATTGATGCAGTGGGCCATCGGGTTGTACATGGCGGGCAGGACTATCGACAGAGTACGTTAATTACACCCGACGTGAAAGAGGCGATCGCTCGTCTCGCGGTCTTCGCCCCGATTCACAATCCGGCTAATTTAGAGGGCATTACGGCCATTGAGCAGGTGTTGGGCGATCGCGTTCCACAGGTCGCCGTTTTTGATACCGCGTTCCATTCTCAGCTACCACCCGCCGCTTACGTGTATCCTGTTCCCTACGAGTGGCTGGAGCAGGGCATTCGCCGCTATGGCTTTCACGGTATTAGCCATCAGTATTGCGCCCAGCGAGCCGCTCAGCTTTTAGGGCGAGAGTTACAAGACCTGAAGCTGATCACCTGTCATCTCGGCAATGGTTGCTCACTCGCCGCGATTCAAAATGGCTACAGCATCGATACGACGATGGGATTTACGCCCCTGGAAGGCTTGATGATGGGCAGCCGTTCTGGCTCAGTTGATCCGGGAATCCTCATTCATCTTTTGCGACAGGAAGGCTACACCGCCGACAAACTCGACAAAGTTCTCAACCGTCAATCTGGCTTATTAGGCGTATCAGGCGTTTCTGCTGACATGCGCCAGATTAGCGACGCGATCGCCCAACACAACACTCGCGCTCAGCTTGCCCTGGACGTTTACATTCATCGGCTGCGATCGCATATCGGCGCGATGCTTGCTAGCCTGGGCGGATTGGATGCCCTCATCTTTACCGCCGGAGTCGGCGAAAACGCCCCCACCATCCGCGCCGCCGCCTGTGAAGCCTTCCCCTTCCTCAACCTCAAAATCGATCCCAACAAAAACACCGACTCCCCCATTGACACCGACATCGCCACCCCAGACTCCGCTGTACGCGTGCTGGTTATCCATACTCAAGAAGACTGGACGATCGCGCAGGAATGTTCGAGGGTGTTGGGTGTTGAGTGTTAGGTGTTGGGTAAAAGTCAGAGGGCAGAATAGTTTAGAGAAGAAAACAGGATAGTTCAAGAAAACAAGATAGTTTCTTCCCTATCTCCCGTGTCCTCCTTGTCTTCCCCATCCTCCTTGTCTTCCCCATCTTCCCCACCTTCCTTGTCTCCCTATCCTCCCCATTTCCCCCTCATCCTCCCCAACACCCAACACCCATGCTCACCCTCAACCACCGAACCAAAATCGTTGCCACCATTGGCCCCGCCAGCAGTTCCATCGAGGTGATTCGGAAGCTGGTGACAGCGGGTATGAGTGTCGCTCGATTGAACTTTTCACACGGCAGTTACGATGACCATGCTCGTATGGTTGCCATGCTGCGAGCGGTATCCGAAGAGTTGGATACTCCGGTCACCATTCTGCAAGATTTGCAAGGGCCAAAGATTCGAGTGGGGCAGTTGCCGCATGGCGCGATCGACCTGATTGAGGGCAACCTGCTCACGCTGCTGCCAATGGATGAGTTTCAGGGCGAACCGGATACGGTTTCGATCGACTATCCGCATCTGGCCGAAGAGGCCCAGCCGGGCAGTCAAGTGCTGCTGGACGATGGCCTGCTGGAGTTGAAAGTAGAAGCGATCGCCCAAAACGCTGTGCAGTGCCGCATTCTTAAAGGTGGACTGCTGAAAAGCCGTAAAGGGGTAAACCTGCCCAATCTGCACCTGCGGCTTCCGGCCTTGACTGAGAAAGATCAACAGGATTTGGACTTTGGCATTTCTCAGGGCGTGGATTGGATTTCACTGAGTTTTGTGCGGCGGCCTGAGGATATTCGCAATTTGAAAGACCTGCTGGTTCAGCGAGGAGCCGACATTCCCATCATCGCTAAGCTGGAAAAACCACAGGCGATCGCTAACCTGGAGGAGATTCTGGACGAATGCGATGGCGTCATGGTGGCGCGCGGCGACCTGGGCGTGGAGATGAGTCCAGAGCGGGTACCGATTTTACAAAAGCGGATTATTCGCCGCTGCAACCTGAAAGGCATTCCGGTGATTACAGCCACCCAGATGCTCGAAAGCATGATTCAAAATCCTCGTCCCACACGAGCTGAGGCCAGCGATGTCGCCAATGCGATCGTGGACGGTACGGATGCCGTTATGCTATCTGGCGAGTCGGCGGTAGGGGCCTTTCCGGTTCGAGCGGTCGAAATGATGGCCCGCATTGCCGAAGAGGTGGAAAAAGATCTGGAGTTTGTCAACAATCCACCTGCGAAGACGGATGAAACTCATGCCCTCAGTGAAGCGCTGAATGCGATCGACAAAACGCTGAGGCTGCGCTGTATTGTCGCCTTTACCAGCACCGGATATACCGCCATGATTGCGGCAGGCGAACGGCCCAGCGTTCCAGTCATCGCCCTGACGCCGCATCGTCATGTCTACCATCGGCTGAATTTAGTGTGGGGCATCAAGCCGCTGCTGCTCGACCATGAAGTCGAGTCGTTTGAGGAGCTAGTCAAGCTGGCCGAGATTTATCTCAAGGAACGGGATTTAGCCGTAACGGGCGATCGCATTCTGATCATGGGTGGCATCCCCTCACAACACGCAGGCGGCACAAATTTTCTCAAGATTCATACGATTTAACCGCAAGTTCGATAGCTATATTGGCTAGAACATTGAAAACCAAAAGGGGCATGGGGGCTTTGCCCCCAGCCAGGGGTTCCACCCCTGCACCCCGTCTTCATCCAGATGCTTACGGCTCTTGCGCAAAGACATGTCTTTGTGCAAGAGATCTTTTGATACGAAGTGCGATACATCACAGCCGATCTTAAAACCCTGCGCTAGGAATGAAGTAGGGACAAGATAACCGCAACTTGCGATACAGCGATTCTTTTAAGAATCTGTATTCTCCAAGAATGTATCCAGCGAATCTTTACTCCCTCAATCAGGTTTGACAAGATTTGCTAGCTTCTGCCAGTACGAATTGTTATGAGTAAGACCAAAGCGATCGCACCAGAGATTAACATCAGTGACCCCAAATATTATTTCAACAGAGAATTAAGCTGGCTGGAATTTAACCGTCGGGTACTGCATGAGGCACTTGATCCGCGCACCCCG
Source organism: Crinalium sp. (assembly GCA_036703095.1). GTDB lineage: Bacteria > Cyanobacteriota > Cyanobacteriia > Elainellales > Elainellaceae > DATNPS01. Next base: position 11,165 of record DATNPS010000131.1, read on the forward strand.
CTACTGGAGCGATTAAAGTTTACAGCTATCTTTAGCTCCAATCTCGACGAATTTTTCATGGTGCGGGTCGCTGTACTCAAGCAACAGGTCGAAGCCAAGGTCAGCAAATTAACCCCCGATGGCCGCACCCCAGAGGAGCAAATCGAAGCGATTAGTCAACGGCTTCATCCGATGGTGGTGCAGCAACACCAGCATTTTGAACAGGTGTTACGGCCCCAACTGGCAAAGCATGGCGTTTACATCCTCAACTACATCGACCTCAGCCAGGAACAGCGGGTTTACCTGCAAGATTACTTCGAAAAGCGTATCTTTCCCGTCCTCACACCGCTGGCGATCGATCCAGGCCATCCCTTCCCCCACATCTCCAACCTCAGCCTGAATCTGGCCGTTGTGGTCAAAGATCCGGTGAATGACGAAGAACACTTTGCCAGGGTCAAGGTGCCCAGTATTCTGCCCCGCTTCATCCCCTTCCCGCCGGAGCTACAGCACCACAACGGACATCTCAGCGTGTGGACTGGCGTGCCGCTAGAGCAGGTAATTGCCCACAATCTGGAACTGCTGTTTCCCGGCATGTCGATTCAGGAATATTCCCTGTTCCGCGTGACACGAGACGCTGACCTGGAACTGGAAGAAGACGAGGCGGATGATCTGCTGCTGGCGATCGAACAAGAGTTGCGGAAGCGCCGCCTGGGTGGCTCTGTCGTTCGCATCGAGATTCAGAACACGACGCCTCAGAGCGTGCGAGACATGCTGATGGAGGAAATGGAGCTAGAAGCGGCAGATGTTTATGAAGTAGAAGGGCTACTGAACTTAAGAGATTTGATGTCCTTCATGACGTTGCCCCTGCCTGAACTGAAAGACCCATCCTGGACGCCCGTCACCCCCTCGCGCCTGCGCCACGTAAATGAAACCGCCAGAACCACTACAGCGGTGAGCGACGAACGAGAAGATTTCTTTGCGCTGTTGCGACGTCGAGATTTGTTGGTGCATCACCCCTATGAATCGTTTTCTGCCTCGGTGGAAAGCTTCATCACGCAGGCGGCCTATGACCCACAAGTATTGGCGATCAAAATGACGCTGTATCGCACATCCGGCGATTCACCCATTGTCAACGCGCTGATTGCCGCCGCCGAAAATGGCAAACAGGTCGCTGCCCTGGTTGAACTGAAAGCCCGCTTTGATGAGGAAAACAACATCAACTGGGCCAGGAAGCTAGAACAGGCCGGAGTGCATGTGGTGTATGGCCTGGTGGGACTCAAGACACACACTAAAGTCGTGTTAATTGTGCGCCAAGAGTTGGGCGATATTCGTCGCTATGTTCACATTGGCACGGGCAACTACAATCCCAAAACGGCTCGCCTGTATACGGATCTGGGCTTACTCAGCAGTCGGGAAGATCTGGGAGCCGATTTAACGGATTTATTTAACTTCCTAACGGGATACTCCCGTCAACAGTCCTATCGGAAAATCCTGGTAGCTCCAGTCAACTTGCGCGATCGCATGGTGGCTCTCATCCGCCGAGAAATCGACCACTGCAAACAAGGTAATCCGGGTCGCATCATCGCCAAAATGAATTCCCTGGTTGACCCCAAAATCATTCAAAACCTATACGAAGCGTCTCAGGCGGGTGTCGAGATTGATCTGATTGTGCGGGGGATGTGCTGTCTGCGTCCCGGCATCAAAGGCTTAAGCGATAAGATTCGTGTGATCAGCTTAATTGGTCGCTATCTGGAACACTCGCGCATCTTCTATTTTCAGAACAATGGCCAGGATGAGGTGTATATCGGTAGCGCCGACTGGATGCCCCGCAATCTCGATCGCCGCGTAGAAGCGGTGACGCCGATTGAAGATAGGGCGATCGCCACCGAGCTAAAAGCGATTCTAGATATCCTGCTGTCTGACAATCGACAAGCCTGGGAGCTTCAGTCAGACGGCACCTACATCCAGCGCAAACCGTCCAAAGATAATCCAGAACGCAGTGCCCAGATGATTTTAATGGAGCGCGCCCAAGCAGGACTCGGCAGCCTCTCCGCCCCGTAACACCGCCGTCTCGGCGGTTAAGGCACTGCCCCAATCGCGGGTTTTGCGCACCCGACAGGTGTGCAAAACCCGTAATAAGAATTGCGGGTTGAGCGATCGCCGAGACAGCGGGGTCACAGGATGCGGCATAATTGAGCGTATAACGTTGGGTCAGGATATACCCATGACCAGCAGTTCAGGATTTCACTACGGCCTTAGTCAAGCGGCCTTATCGGGGCCAATTCTCCATCCCTGGGATGAAGGGCCTGCGGTTGCCGAATTGCAAGATTTGCTGTGTGCGCACGGCTTCAAACTAAAAATAGATGGCGATTATGGCGGTCGCACCGAAGCGGCGGCCAAACTATTTCAGAAAAAACACGGCCTCCGCATTGATGGCATCATTGGCCCTAAAACCTGGATGATGCTCAAGACCACCGTTCAACCGGGTACGCGAATTCTAAAAGAAGGCTCATCTGGTGCAGATGTCGCCGAATTGCAAGGTCTACTGCAAGTGTGCGGGCAGATGATTCGTCGCGACGGCATCTTTGGCCTCGAAACAAAACAAGCCGTGATCGCATTTCAAAACAGACATCGTCTTGATGAAACCGGAAAAGTCGATCGCGTCACCTGGATTGTCCTGCGCGGCAACACCTCTTGCCTCCCCACCCCTCCCAAACAACCGTCCTGGTTTTTAAACATCCGCAAGTGGTGGTAAATCCTTCATCAAGGAGAGTGCTGCAATGAAAATTGCGGCACCCTCCTTAACGTGAATTCGATAGCCCGATTTTGCGTGCGCGTCGTGCACGCAAAATCGAGCTTTTGAGAGAGTTGCGCGTCGTGCAACTCTCTCAAAAGCTCGTTCGTTGAATCCACGTCTCCTTAGTGCATTCCTGCCCAATACCCAACAACCAGCACCTAGCACTCAGCACCCAATACCCAACAACCTTCCCGATTTCTTCCCGATTTTTTCCCTAATTATTCACCTCACTACTGTAAGTTACTGAACTCAACAGGCTTACAAGTGTTAGAACCCAATCGGGATTGCCAGTCCACGCACGCCTTATTGCCGTCCCAACCACGCTGGAGAGTGAAGAAGTGAGTACAAACAGGTTTTTAGGCTTTTCTCGTCGTCAAGTCATTCGTGGTCTGTTAGCCACTACTGCATTTGGCTTAACAGCAAAATTCGGTACTGGATGCAGTTCGGGTAGCGGAGAAGCAGGAAGTGCTAGCGGAGGTGACGAAACTCTGACCATGGGTTTCATCTACGTTGGCCCCAAAGATGACTACGGCTATAATCAGGCCCACGCAGAAGGGGCAGCCGCAATGGCCGCTAAATTCCCCTGGGTCAAACTGGTTGAGGAAGCCAACGTTCCAGAAACGACGGCTGTAGCAGAATCAATGCGCAGCATGATCGACATTGACGGAGCGAAAGTACTCTTTCCCACCTCATTCGGTTACTTTGATCCGCACATCATCAAGTTAGCGGAGGAGTATCCCGATGTTCAGTTCTTCCACTGCGGCGGGCTGTATGTAGAAGGCAAGCATCCCAAAAACGTCGCCAGCTATTTTGGTTACATTGACGAAGCGCAATACATTTCAGGGATTGTGGCCGGACTGACGTCTAAAACGGGCAAGCTGGGCTTTATCGGAGCAAAACCGATTCCTCAGGTGCTTCGCAACATCAACAGCTTCACTCTGGGCGCACGCAGCGTGAAGCCAGAAATAACCACTCAGGCCATCTTCACCGGAAACTGGGCCGAGCCGATTAAGGAAGCAGAAGCGGCAAACAGCATGGCCGACCAGGGAATTGACGTGATCACCTGTCACGTAGATAGTCCCAAAGTGGTGATGGAGACTGCCGAAAAGCGGAACATCTTCTGTTCGGGATATCACGCGAATCAGGCAGCACTGGCTCCCAAAGGCTATCTCACTGGAGCAGAGTGGAACTGGGTCAACCTGTATTCAAAGCTGGCAGAAGAGATTAAAGCGGGTAAGACGATCGCCTCTGGTGCCATTCCTCACCTGCTGCGGGGTGGCTTAAAAGATGGTTTTTGCAAAATGTCGGATTATGGCCCTGCGGTTAGTGCTGAAGCAAAAGCTGCCGCTGAAGCCGCTAAAGCCAAATTCATGGACGGCAGCATGGTGATCTATAAGGGCGAGATCAAAGACAACCAGGGCAAACCTGTAATCACCGCTGGCCAAGAACTGAAGCAGCAAGATCCCAAACTGGAGGAAATGAATTACCTGGTCGAGGGTGTGATTGGGTCTGTCGGCAGTTAGTAGAAGGTAGAGGTCAGAGAGCTATGCTCAACAGTTATGCATGGCGCAGGTCGATGGAATCTATCGTTTTACCTGCTGCGGCACTTTTGTTTTCGTTAGTGTTGTTTGGCGTATTTTGTGCGCTGGCTGGAGCCAATCCATTTGGCGTCTATGCCTCGATTTGGAAAGCGGCGTTTGGCACCTGGAGCACCTTTCAAAATAGCTTGATTCGGGCGGCTCCGCTGATGCTATCTGCCCTCTGTACGGCCCTGCCTGCCCGGTTGGGACTGGTGATTATTGGCAATGAAGGGGCACTGGTGGTCGGTGGATTAGCAGCCGTGTCTACGGGGCTGGCGATCGGGACTTCTGCACCTTCCCTGGTCGTACAAATTGCAATGGCGATCGCCGGAATGATTGCCGGAGGGATCTGGATCGGTGCGGCGGGTGCATTGCGCCATTATCGAGCGGTGAATGAGACCATCAGCAGCTTGTTGCTGAACTATGTGGCGATCGCTCTGCTCAACCACCTGGTCGGTGGCCCCATGCGAGACCCCAGTTCGCTCAACAAGCCATCGACCTATCCGCTAGCAGACGTGAACATGCTGAGCACCATCCCCGGAACGCGGGTGCATTGGGGCTTAGTCTACGGGTTGGTTGCTTGTGTGATTGCCTATTTCTTGATTCAGCGCACCACGTTTGGCTTCGCCGCCCGGACTGCCGGAGGAAACATTCGGGCCGCTCGCATTGCCGGACTCCCCGTTGGAAAACTCACGGTTGCCATTTGCTTCTTAGCGGGTTCCTGTGCAGGTTTGGCAGGCATGGTGGAAGTAGCCGCCGTTCAGGGTTCCGCAAATGAATCGTTGAACGTGGGCTATGGCTATGGTGGTATTCTGGTCGCGTTTGCGGCCCACCACAACTCGCTTGCATCCATCCTTATCTCACTGTTAGTGGGTGGCATTCTAGCCAGCGGCGGCATTCTACAACGCGCACATGGTTTACCCGACGCTACCGTCCTCGTCTTCGAAGGGATCGTGTTCCTGGTCGTTCTTTACAGCGATTCTCTGTTTGGCAAATTCCCTATCTTCCGGGAAAAGATGACCGTGGTCGCACCACCCGCACCGCCGCCTACTCCGGGTCAGGAGCCTGTGGTGACGGGGTGAGGAGTCAGGAGTCAGAAGCCAGGAGTCAGGAGTCAGGAGTCAGGAGAGACAAGGAAGATAGGGGAGATAGGGAAGCAAAAACCTCTTCACACCCCATATCCCACTTCCGAACACAGGAGTTAGGAGTCAGGAGTTACCTAATACCCAACACCTAACACCCAAATACAGGAGTCGAATTTATGACAGCAGAAGCAACAGAAGCATTGGGCTGGTGGGGGGTACCGCTGGCGATCGCCGCTGGTACGATGCGGGGTGGTACGCCCTTCCTGTTCGTTAGTTTGGGCGAATGTTTGACGGAAAAGAGCGGCAAGATCAACCTGGGGCTGGAAGGAACCTTGCTAACGGGAGCGATGAGCGCTTACGCCATTTCATACCTCACTGGGTCGCCCTGGCTGGGAGTGCTGGTCGCAGGAATTGCCGGATGTCTCTTGGGCGTCATTCACGGCTGGCTCTCTCAGCAGTTCAGAGTCAATGACGTGGCAGTTGGCATCGCCATGATTATCTTTGGTAGCGGCATTGCCTTCTTTTTTGGTAAGCCCTTTATTCAACCCTCTGCCCCGCAGTTGCCCACGATTAATTTGGGTGGCGATCATCTGGCTCCGGCTTTGCAAGCGGCACTGCAAATTAGTCCCTTGTTTTTAATTGGGCTGGCGATCGCACCCATCATGCAGTGGTTCTTCAAATCCACTCGCTGGGGACTGTTTATCCGTGCCGTTGGAGATAGCCCCGATGCAGCCAGAGCGATGGGCGTCTCCATCTTCAAGGTACGGATGCTGAGCGTGATTGCAGGTAGTTTCCTGGCTGGCATCGGTGGTGCATCGCTGTCGCTGTATTACCCCGGTGTGTGGACAGAGCGCATCTCTAGCGGTCAGGGCTTAATGGCAGTAGCTCTCGTGATCTTTGCCCGCTGGAATCCCGTTCAGTGCCTTTGGGCGTCTCTGCTGTTTGGTGGTGCTCAGGCACTTGGGCCAGCCCTGCAATCGGTTGGCATCAAGGAAGGCTATTACCTCTTCAACGCCGCTCCGTATGTGTTGACACTTCTGATCATGATTTTCACCTGTTCTCCAAAGCGAACGTTGACAGGTGTTCCGGGAGCATTAGGCATGGAGAACTAGGCGTGGGAATAGGGTGTAGGGGAATAGGGTGTGGGGTGTTAGGAGAGGAAACGCAAACAGCCGATTGCCTCCTGCCTTAATTTAGGTGTTGATTAAGTGCTGACTCCTGGCTCCTGCCCCCTGCTCTCTGTCTTTTACTACAAGTTTTAACTGGTTCGTTAGTTAGGAGGATCATATGAGTGGATTGGGGGGTTTAAACAAGTCTCCTAATGGCGT
>DATNPS010000132.1:0-16049 GCA_036703095.1 Crinalium sp.
ACACATTTGGAAACGTCGATTTGAAGAGATTAATAACTTTGAAAAGTATCTCGTGAACAACGGCATTATTGTTCTTAAGTTCTTTCTCAATGTTTCTAAAGAAGAGCAAAAGAAACGATTTTTGAAACGAATTGAACAACCCGAAAAAAACTGGAAGTTTTCGGCCAGTGATGCTAGAGAACGCGAGTTTTGGGATGATTATATGAAAGCGTATTCAGATGTGTTTACAAACACCAGTACTGAATGGGCACCGTGGCACATTATTCCCGCCGACCACAAATGGTTTACTCGTGTGGTAGTGGCTCACTTCATTTCTTTAAAGTTGAAAGAACTGAAGTTAAAATATCCTACCGTTGACGAAGCGCATCGACAGCAGCTCTTGGAAGCCAGAACAATTTTAGAACGTGAACCTTAGTAGTAGAGTGGGCATTGCTCACCTTATAGCTCTGAATTCGAGGAATGCGCAAAAACATGTTTTTGCGCATTCCTCGAATTCGCGGTCGGTTAGGACATCGAAAACCAAAGGAGGAGTGGATTTCCACCCCTGCACCCTATCCTAATCCAGATGATTACAGCATCTTCAGAAGCGCGATCGCTGTCAGGATAAACACCCGCTCGGTATGGCGAGTGCCAATACGCGCTCAAGCTCAGCAAGGCTGATCTCCTGTTGCTCTGCAACTCCTAAACGCCGAAGATTCAGCGTTTGGCGCATGGCCTCTTGCTCACCTACAATCGCAATCCACGGAATTCTGCGTTTAGAAAGATCTCGAATCTTCTTGCTGATTGTCTGATCCTGGTTATGAAATTCTACTCGAATGCCAAGTTGTTTTAAACGAGAGAAGACGGCTTCAGCCCAATCAGATGCCTTATCAGAAATAGAGGCGATCGCAACTTGTGTCGGAGCAGCCCAAACAGGAAGGATACCCCGATGGTGTTCTAACAAAATGCCAATCCAGCGCTCCAGTGACCCTAAAATAGCCTGATGTAGCATGACAGGGCGTTCGGATTCTCCCTGTTCGTTCACAAACTCTAATTCAAATAGTTGAGGCAAATTAAAATCAATCTGAAGCGTGCCACATTGCCACGATCGCCCTAATTGATCTTGCAAACTAATTTCAAGTTTTGGGCCATAGAATGCGCCCTCATTGGGTGCCAATTGATAACTTTGTCCTAATGATTGAACAGCTTCAATCAGCAGAGATTCAGCTCGATCCCAGACCTGATCTAATCCAAGCCGTTGCTCAGGTCTGAGAGAAATTTGTAGAGAAAACTGATCGTATCCAAATGCAACATAGACCTGCTGCACCATTTCTAGAAAATTAGCAATTTCCTGCTGCACATCAAACTCACGACAAAAGATATGCGCGTCATCTTGAACAAATTGTCGCAATCGCATACAGCCCGATAATGCTCCGGAGAGTTCGTTGCGATGACACATGCCAAACTCCATCAATCGCACGGGATGCTCGCGATAACTGCGCTTGTGAGATTGATAGATAGCAATATGAGCAGGGCAGGACATGGGTTTCAGCGCATAGTCAGGATCGACATTGGGTTGACCTGCTTGAGCGTTTGCACTACTTTCTCCGCTACCCACGACAAACATTCCCTTGCGGAATTTCTCCCAATGTCCGGAACGCTCCCATAGTGATCGATTCAAAGCAATGGGCGATCGCACTTCTTCAAATTCATGAGCTTGATACACCTGCCGCATAAAGTGCTCAACGCTGTGAAACAGTCGCAACCCTTGTGGATGCCAAAATACCATTCCTGGACTATGTTCCTCAAAGTGAAATAAGTCCATATCCCTTGCCAGTTCACGGTGGTCTGCCATTTTACTTTCTCCTTTTATAGCTGTAGTGATTGGTATGTGGACGGGGTGCAGGGGTGGAATCCCGGGTTGGAGCGAACCCCCATATATCCTCTGGTTTGTGACGTTCTAACGGATGTGGCGATAGCTATCACTATCACTAAAGGCACTAAAAAACCCTCCAAGCCAGGTTTGGAGGGTTAGATAAATTGCATACGCAATCAATCGTCACGTCCCTCCTGGCGTGATAGTGGTAGTGGTAGCAGTGGTGGTAGCAGTGGTAATTGTGAGTTGCATCGGTAGCATCATCAATAGTTCTTCTCATTAAAAACATCGCCCCCCAGAGTGTTTCCGGAGGGCAACTAACGTAAGACTAACTTGAGCAAAGCGCCTTACAACCCTCCCGTTCGGGTGGTTGTGGTGGTTGTGGTAAGGGCGATCGCTGGTTTCATTGCGAAAATACTTTTGTCTTGATATACATCTTCTAACTTAATTCTACAAAAGCTGTCAAGCACTCCAGCAATTCTTATTCTGAAACCGATGGCGGGTTTTGCACGCCCTCTGGGCATGCAAAGCCCGCCATCAGCGACGGTGCAATTGCCAGCAATTCTTGTTTTGGATTACGGACTTTAGGCTTCCAATGAAAGCCCAAAGTTTGTAGTGGCTCCGACTGCTTAACGCGAAATCAATACAGTTCTGAACTTCTTTTTAATGGTGTTGATCACTCTTGTTTCCTGAGGCGTAATAACACCATCAGCCTGAGCAACCTTCTCACACTGAGCTAACAGAGAAACTGCAAACTCTTGATTCAAGCGATCGAGCAAGTTCTCTAGAGGAGGTAAGCTCTGGGGATTGGCTTGGGAATGGGCGGTAATTGAAATCAGAGAGGCTGAATTCAAATTTAATGCTTGTAGTTCGGGGAGAATCTGCTGTAACGTTTTGCCAGGACTTCCAGCCAGCACTAAATGTAAAAGAATTTGATCCATAATCATCTGCTGACCCAGAAGACTCTCAAGATATTGATCGCTCGTCGCTTTTGTTGTCGAGCAGGTCGCTTGAGAAGGTGCAGGATTTAGTTTTGCTTCATAAAACCGACAGGCGGCAAATCCCAGCGAATACAGCATAACTGCATTGCTGCTGGCACCAATGACTGCACCCGCAGCGGGAATATTTCGAGCAAATCCCAGTCCTGCTTTTAGGGCTGTGTTGCCACCCAAGGCCATGCCAAAGATGGCTAGCACCTCCCCCTTTCTGGCTGATTCCTGCAAGTTCAAACCATAAGCGCCAGCAATTTGATACATCATCTCTGCTTGCAACGCCATGGTGGCAGCTAAATCCACGGCAAACATAGCGGCAGCAAGTCCTGGCATAAGGCTACTGGCAAATCCTGACGCACCAACGTAAAATGCTTTTTCGGTAATGATCCGATGAGCAATTTCACTGGGCTTTTCATGGGGATACTTTTGCTGAAGTTTTTTGACATGAGCTTCAGCCTGAACAATATCAACTTTGTCAACGATCGCCAATAACCAATCTACTTTCAGGGCTTTCGTTAATTCTTGCAGTTGCGGACTGTTGGTAATCATATCTAAGACGTGACCAATTCCATCTGTGGTCTGCATGGCTGTATTTCCAACTGCACCAGCAACACCGATGGCTGTTCCCGTGATGGTTTCTCTAGCTTGAACTGCGGTGTTTCCGACGGCTCCGATCGCACCAGTAACAGCACCCGCAACGGCTTCACCAGCATGTGTAGCAGCACCTCCAACCGCTCCAGCCGCTCCGGTTACAGTCCCAACAACGGTATTACCTGCATTCACCGCAGCACCTCCTACAGCTTCAGCCGCTCCGGCTACCGTCCCAGCGACCGCACCACTCGCACTCACCGCTGTTTCTCCGACTGCTCCTGCGGCTCCAGTCACAGCTCCGGCGATCGCACCGCTTGCATAGGTGGCAGCCTCTCCAACCGCTCCAGCCGCACCAATTACAGTTCCAAATACACTGCCCCAGAGATTACGTTCCTGAGCGTTCACAGAGGGATCTGGTTCGTCTGCCTGAAGGGATTCCGAGGATTGAAGTTCAGGTTCGGCATTAGATAAGTCAATGGGATATGGTACTTCAAACTCTTCTTGCCAATGTGGAAAGTCATCCCCTAATTCCCGACCATAGACTTTCACGAGTCGAATCGGTTTTGCGTTTAAGTCAGTGATTGCCTGGCGCACCAATTCAACGAGCGAGGCTTGAGCGGGCGCTTCTGCCGCCTCTAACATGACTTTCAGACAGCTATCCTTCAAAGAGACTTTGGCGGTAATTTCTTTCGGCAGAGCTTGATTGATTAGAGCTATAATTTCGTCACAGTCTTCTTGTTTTGCGCGTTGTAACCGATCAAACTCATACGTAGTCATAATTAGCTCTGAAGGATGTAAATAAGCTCACCTAATTAAAGGTTCCCAACTTACTTCAGCGACTCACGAGCCTTACAGAATTTTCTTTCAGAAGGCTAGATTTAGATCTCTATACCTTTCAATGCTGCTAAAATCCAGCAACGAGAAACTTACAGCGATTGAAAATCGCTTAAGCCCAGTTATTTTTGTAAGAGCCGCGCTCCATACAGCTCTTACAAAAATAACTGGGCTTACTGAATTGAAAACTGCTGTAGGATCGTGGATTTAATAAAACCCAAAATTAAAAACTTGGTTTCAATCGCTCCATGATCCCTAAGTAGGTAGGCACAATTAAACATTAGATAGGAAAACCGGGGGAGTGCCCTGGAGGGGCACTCCCCCGGTTTTCTGGGTTTGGTTTAATTAGGCTTGCCTACTTAGTATCGTATTCTCTTGCAAAAATGACGCAAAAGCGAGCAAAAAGAATTTGCAGACGAATGAATGTTGGGTAATTCTGCATAAAAATAATGGGTGAAATACAGAGTATCCCACCCACTATTCCTCAAACCATTACAATGTATCACTCCCAAAAAATATTCAGTCTCATTCTTTGGGGGCTAAAATTCGCCACATAATAAAGACTGTAAGAGAGAGATAGCCAAGAACGGCTAACCAATCTAGCCATGCAGTTGGAACGAGTAGTGTACTATTATTCATTCTTTTGTTCCAATTTTTGTTTCATCTGTTCTACTTCCAATGCTTTTTTGAGATTACTGATATAAAACTCCAAACGATGATCATTAACCACGTCAAATCCCGGTTCGAGCGAATCTCGCATTATCCCAACAAAGAAGTCGATCAGTCGCACGATAGGATTCGGAGTCATGCACAACTTTCCGCGTGCATCAAAATAAAGCATTGGGCCTAAATGAGTGTAAATGCGGAACACATTCCACGGCAAATACGGTGGTGGCACATGCGGAACGACATCATTGTTGTTCACGAACCGGAAAACTTTGTCTTTGAGTTCTAAACCAATCTCGGCAACAAAGATTAAATCTCCGACGCGAGGTTGACCAAATGTATAGACGCCACGGATGTTTCGGAATCCTCGTTTCACCAAAGCCGCAGCGGCAACCGTTGCCAATGCCCCTCCCAGACTGTGGCCTGTAATGAATAAAGGTACGCCATCCTTTAACCCCGCTTTCCAGTCCACCAGTTGCCGCACGACCGCATCTTCTACCGCATCCCACCCAGCCTGAAACCCCCGGTGCACCATGCCACGGGGGGGAGTTACATCCTCCGCTAATGGCTCCATGGTGGTTCTCAGCGCGAATTTGTTGAATTGGGTGCTGAAATTGGTTTGCCAATCTTTCATTTCCTGACTGCCGCGAAATGCCAGAATCACAGCATCTTTGGTGCGAAAGATAAAGGCTTGAGTGTCGCGAACATCATCATTGAAATAGTAAAAATCTTTTTTGAGGTCAGTAACGCCCCAGCGATACTCAGAGATTTCTGCGACATACTCAGTGTCTTGATAAACCAGGTAAGATGCTTTAGCCAGACTAAGAGCCGTTCGTAAATCGAAGCCTTTGATCCCGGCACTAAGATCGGCGAAATCTGCATCGTCATACGGTGTTGGTAAGATGCGATAGCTAAAGCTTTCAAATAGCTTAATCACACCCGAAAATCCATATTCATGAATATAGGTGTAAAGCTGGTCGTAAAACTTAGATGCATCTGGACGTTTGTAAGCGCGATCGGCAATTAGCCGAATCCAATAGATCATCCAAGGGCGGATTTCAGAGGCTGTAAACATGCCAGATTCAACGAAGTAGCCAAAATGCTCAAGGCCATTCAGCATTTTGTTGAACCAGTCACGGATCTCGGTTTCAATCTGATATTCTTCTAGTATCTTGTCATCTAAGGTTCCTGCATTTTTCTGATCGTCAATGTATTTCTGACGCTGTTTTCGCACTTCATGATTTTCAAGTGCTTTACACAGCAAATCATTGTTGACTCGAAATTTAATTTTTTTGCCATTTTGCTTGAGTTCGTAATCGCGATATTCTTCAAAATCTAGTATTTTTAGAGCTTTCCAAATTTCTGGATCTTGTTCAAATTCTTTTACTGCTTTTCGTAAAAACTCAATGCGATACCACTGCTCGTTTCGGTTATATCGATAAACCCCGAAACTAATGGCGATCGCTCCCACACCTAGGGCGATCGCTAACAGCCACTGCGCTGAAATGTTAAGCACATCTCCGGCATCTAAATCTCTGAGAAGAGGGGATTCAGTTGACTCAGATGGAGTAGATGGCGTTGTTGGGGGCGCTGTTTGAGCCACTGTTGTTTGGGCCAGTCTCGTTTGGGCCGAGGTCGCCTGGGCCAACATAACTGGACTAATGAAAGACAGTGATGCACACAAGATGGTAGAGAAAATCCTCTTAACACCCATAACCCTTCAATTTCCCTGGCATTTGAAATAATGTCTAGATGCTAGCAGAGAAATTCGCCGAATCCAGGTTTCTTAACGTGAATTCGATAGCGCCATTTGAACTGCGCGTCGTGCGGTTCAAATGGCGCGAAAAGGTGCCCGGCGCAACGCGTCAGGCACCTTTTTGCGCATTCGTCGAATTCCTAAGGATCGCGAACAAATTAAAACCAAATTTTTAATTGTTGAAAGCACGGCAGAGCCGCGCTTTCAACAATTAAGTTTCGGGTTTTATTAAATCCATGATCCTAAGAAAACGTGTTTTCTTTTCGTTTTTTCAAGAGGGGTAGTAGTGCAGCGCACTACTACCCCTCTTGTTGGAGACTCACGTTAAGAAAACGTGGCGTTAGATAAGCTCATCAAGTTACACAGTTTATAAACCGCTCTAGCTCCTACGTTGCCATCCCACTCCGCATTGCCAACCTCAACCACATCAAAGCCAATGATCTGCCGTCCGCTATGTACGACTTCGCGAAACAGACAAAAGACCTGCTCTAATTCCAGTCCGCCCGGTACAGGAGTGCCTGTATTGGGGCAAAGTTTGGGGTCTAGTCCATCCACGTCAAAGCTAATGTAAACCTGCTGGGGCAACTCGGCTACCATTTGCTGGCATAGCTCCAGCCAGGACACGCCAGAGTATAATTTCTGCTTCAACATTGGATCGTAGTAGGCCGAGATTCGGCCCTCAGATTGCTGAATTAACGTCACTTCGTCATGGCACAAATCGCGGATGCCAACCTGCACTAACTTGGAAATCTGCGGCAACGTTAGTGCATTAAACATAATGGAGGCGTGGGAATATTGAAAGCCTTCATACGCATCGCGCAGATCGGCGTGAGCGTCGATATGCAAAATGCCGTAGTTTGGGTACTGCTCAGCTAGCGATCGCATGTATCCCAGCGGCACACTGTGATCTCCCCCAATCAAACCTACCTGTTTGCCCTGCTTGAGAGCCGTTTGAGTTTGCTCAAATAGCCATTGATTCAAAGCTTCACATTCGCGGTTAATGGTTTGCAGCGTTTGTTTCAGATCTGGATCATCTTCAATGCGCTGACCGGACTCCAGATGTTCGATTAGGCGGGTTGCGTCTTGCCGCAGTGCATCACTTTTCTGATGAATATCAGCCGAAATTTCCGGCATGAAAATTCCCTGCTTCCAGCCTTCGGGATGGTCAAAGTCATACACGTCAAGCTGCCGTGATGCTTCCAGAATGGTTTGAGGCCCAGCGGCTGTGCCTGCCCCATAGGATACAGTGACTTCCCAAGGAACACCAAAGACGATGGTTTTTGCAGAATCGTAATCAAAGGGAAGCCCCAATAAATTGCCGTTATCGACTCCAATGCCGCTAGGGTCGTAGGTTTCCAGAATCTCCTGGTTTGTGATCATGAACCTGTCCTGAATCAAGATGAGTCAACCGTTGAAAAAACGTTAGAAAAGCGATCGCCTCTCCAGTCTAACTTTCATCAGGATGCGAATACCATGCAACACCCGTATGACAGCAATAAACCGATTGCGGTTTTTGTGCGCCCGTCGGGCGCACAAAAACCGCAATCGGAGGCATCTGCTCGTATGAAGTAATGGTGCATTTCCGCACCGCTCATGGTGGTTCTAGTTATCATTTGAAGTACTAAAAATTCCGTTTAGGAAAATCATTATGAAATCCTTACTTCTATCTGTATTAAGCTGGGCGATCGCTCTACTCATCACTCTCACTGGCTTGATTGCTCCACCTGCTTTTGCTGAACCGTTATTGCAAACCAACGCCACGATTGCTCAAACGGCTACCGATGATGTTGAGCAACAAGAACCTTCATCCGAAACGGCTCCTGCAACGGAAGAAAAATCGGAAGAAGCTGGAGAGAAGAGCGATCGCCAATCCTCTGAATCTGAGTCTACGTCCACCCAATCCTCGTCCGAGAAAACGCCACCACCTTCTGCTGGGCCTTACGACATGGACAATATCCAGAACTTCAACCGCGCATTGTACGGCTCGTAAAAGATACGCAGGGTGAGCATTGCTCACCCTGCATTGTTCAGCGTTTACGTAGGTTTACACCGCTCAATCGGATCGATCTTGATGCCACAATTATTTGGCAACGGCTCCAGGCACTTACAAGGCAATTGGTCTTCGATCAGGATAGGCGGAGTCGCTGAACCTAAAGCAGGCCCAGGAGACGCTTTAGGGGGATCAGTAAGGATCGGATCGGGGCCACCTGTGCCAACTTCGAACTGGGTCATCATATCGTGGTCTTCATGCACGATGTTGTGGCAGTGCATCATGTATTTTCCGCGATGTGGCCCAAATCGCGCTACCACACGCGCGCTTTCAAAATCGCTCAACACGACGACATCTTTCCAGCCGCGCTCATAGGGTAGCGGTGGTGCTCCATTGCGATCGATGATTTGAAAGTCGATCAGGTGAATATGCACAGGATGTGTCCATCCGCCTGTATTTGTGAGCGTCCAGATTTCCGTGTCACACTGTTTAGGATTCGCATCAACCCGTTTAGGATTCCAGGTTTGCCCATTAATCGTCCACTGCTGGCCTCCGCGTCCAAAGCGGAAGGAACGAGTTTGAGTACTGCGTTTTTCTAATTCACTGCGTAAGGTTAAAATACCTAATTTGGGCGGAATATAGCTATCATCCGTGACTAGATCATCCTGCACATCGAATCGCATCACGGATGCAGCACCTGCGCCAAGATTGCCGGAAAATCCGACGTCTCGTAAATAAATCTGCTTCACATCCTTGGGCAGTTTGCCAAAGTCAATCACAAAGCCATAGCGTTCTGCTACACCAACTCTCAAGGATTGGTTGGGAGCTACCAGGGGAACAGGTTCGCCTAACAGTCCGGCATCTGTGCCCACTACGATAATTTGATCGCCAGCCACGGTTAAACCGTTATCCGTTCGGCTTAAGGTAAGTTGATAGGTGCGCGAGGCCGATCCGTTCAGCAAGCGGAAGAAATATTTGCGTCGTTTAACAGCCAAATAGGGAAATGGAACGCCATTGACTAATGTCATATCCGCATACACACCGCGCTGCTGGCGATCGTTAAACACCAAACGCCATTGATCCGATTTTCCTTTATTGGGAATCTCAAACGTTTTGTCTTGAATCACCAACGGAATTTCAAACTCACCGCTGGGCAAACAGCCAAAGTCATCAGGATTGCAAAAATCTTCCCTGGCATATTCCACGATATACATTCCCGCTAAGCCCATATACACGTTGCGGGATGTTTTACCGACCGCATGGTCGTGATACCAGAGAATTGAGGCACGGTTGTTGGGATAGTAGTAGTCTTTGTAATAGCCAGGAGGCGTTAAATCTTCGGCATGACCATCGTATTGAGGCAGAGAGGCCATACCGTGCAGATGAACAGAAGTGCAAATGTCTTTGTTGTTAGCATCTTGACCCAGTTCATTGGTGAAACGAATACAGGATTGCCGTCCTTTGGCTTGCCGAAATAAAGGCCCCGGTATGATGCCGTTGTAGCTCCAAAATTCAGCGGTCTTGGCAGGTTTTCCATCTCTGGCCGCGATAAGCTCCACCGTTTGTTTTCGCATGGTGATGTCGTAATAGTTGATCGGTTGCTGAAGCGATCGCCCTTCCACGGTTACCTCATACGTTTTGCTCAGCGATGGCTGGAGCGCTTCCATCCGGCGGAGCGGTTGGGTAAAGCGATCGACTTGAGGGCTAAAGGGAATGGTGGGAGGACTGGGCGGCAAGGGGTCTCGGCTGCACTCGGCCTGAGCGCTACCTGGAAATGCGAACGGAGAGAGGATAGTACCGCTACCGATTAAGCCAAGTTTAAGAGCCTGTCGTCGGGTAAGTTTCATGACCTGTCTCCGTTATCCTTACTTCAGCTTGATATGTCAATCGTTGAGACAGTTAGGACAAAGGGGGGAACTTCGCCTTCAGCCAGGGGTTTCACCCCTGCACCCCGTCTTAACTAATCCTTCGATCGCTATATGTCAAAGTTTGGCCGATTATGTATCGAAAATCGGAAAACGTGGAGATTTTTAACGTAAGCATTTGTGAACTGATGGAAGCACGATGACGCGTTGTTTTAGCGATGTGACCCGTCGCTGAAATAGTGCGATTGAACCTCATTAAAAATTTAAGATATGATCCTTTGCAAAGAACGGTGAAATCACGTTTCTCATCACACACATGAACCCTTCCAACCAGATTTTGATTTTGTTTGCTCACCCTGCGCTGGAAAAGTCATGGGTGAATCGTCATCTAATTCAAGCCGTTCACGGGTTGGATTCAGTCACTATCCACGATCTTTACGAAACCTATCCCGACTTCAACATCAACGTAAAGTTTGAACAAGATTTGCTGTTAGCACACGACATTATTGTGTTTCAGCATCCGTTTTATTGGTACAGCAGTCCGGCGATTTTGAAGGAATGGCAAGACCTCGTCCTGGAACATGGATTTGCATACGGAAAGCACGGCAAAGCGCTCCACGGTAAGAAAGTTTTGACCGCTATCACAACAGGCGGTGGAGAACAAACGTATCAGCGGGAGGGATACAACTACTTTACGATTCGCGAGCTGCTGTCTCCCTTTGAGCAGACGGCTCGCTTGTGCGGCATGGAATATCTGCCGCCCTTTGTTGTGCAGGGAACCCATCTGTTGCGAGGGCAATCTCAAATTACTAAATACGCGGATGATTATCGTCTGATTATTACGGCGTTGCGCGACAACACTATGGATTGGGACAAACTGCGTCACCTGAAACATGTGAATCACAATTTAGAGGCCGTCATCAAACCACAGGAAACGCCGCGCCATGCATAACGAAGATTTTTTCTTTCAAGCGTTTATTTATCTTCTGGCGGCAGTGCTTTCTGTACCGATCGCCAAACGATTGGGGTTGGGTTCTGTGTTGGGCTACCTCCTGGCCGGAGTGATCATTGGCCCCTTTGGGTTGCGATTCGTCGGGCAGGAGGGCGGCGATGTCATGCACTTCGCTGAGTTTGGCGTGGTGATGATGCTATTTCTGGTTGGGCTAGAGCTACAGCCCAGTTTGCTCTGGCGACTGCGCGTGCCGATTTTAGGCTTGGGTGGTCTACAGGTTGTGGTGACGACGATTGTGGTTGCCGCGATCGGGCTAATCGCGGGCCTATCCTGGCAGATGGCGTTAACAGTTGGCATGATTCTCGCCATGTCATCCACCGCGATCGTGCTGCAAACCCTGAATGAAAAGGGAGTGATGAAAACAGAGGCAGGCCAATCCTCCTTTTCGGTGCTGCTGTTTCAAGATATTGCCGTGATTCCGATTCTGGCCATTTTGCCGCTGTTGGCGATCGCCCCTCACACAGCCACACGCTTATCCAATGACGTGATCCTGGTTGCAGAACAAACTGCTGCACATGGAGCATCGCTTCCCGCATGGCAACAGGCGCTACTGGTGATTGTTACGGTCGTCGGCATCATTGTCGGCGGTCGTTTTTTGACTCGCCCCATCTTCCGGTTCATTGCGGATACGCGTACTCGTGAAATCTTTACGGCAACGGCTCTGCTGTTGGTGATTGGGATTGCCCTGGCGATGCAGCAAGTTGGCCTTTCCCCTGCGTTAGGAACGTTTGTGGCTGGAGTTGTGCTGGCCGATAACGAATATCGGCACGAACTGGAAACGGATATTGAACCGTTTAAAGGCTTGTTGTTGGGACTGTTTTTTATTTCGGTAGGAGCCAGCATTGACTTCAAGCTGCTGCTGCAAGAGCCGCTTCTGATTGCAGGATTGGTAATTGGATTGGCGATCGCCAAGTTCCTGGTGCTGCTGGGTCTGGGCCGCTTTTTCCGATTGGATCTGAGTCAAAATCTATTGTTTGCCTTCGCTCTGGCTCAGGGGGGTGAATTTGCCTTTGTGCTTTTCTCCTTTGCCACCCAAAATCGGGTATTGACGGAAGCCGTGGCAAAACCCCTGATTGCTGTTGTGGCTCTGTCGATGGTGCTGACGCCGCTCATCATGATCATTCACGACAAGTTCGTGGAACCCCGCTTTGCCGAGCGAGACAGTGAACGAGAAGCCGATGAAATTGACGACAACGAAAATCCGGTGATTATTTCAGGGTTTGGGCGATTTGGGCAGATTGTCGGACGGTTGCTGCTAGCGAATGGCTTCACTGCCACGGTATTAGACCACAATGCAGGGCAGATCGATATGCTGCGGCGCTTTGGCTTCAAAGTGTTTTACGGAGATGCGTCGCGCGTTGATTTGCTGCGAGCCGCCGGGGCAGAACAAGCGAAACTGTTTGTGATTGCGATCGATGATCCTGAAAAAACGCTGGAAACGATTGATCTGGTTCACAAATATTTTCCCCATCTCAAGATTCTGGCACGAGCTATTGATCGCGGTCATGCCTATGAGTTAATTCGTCGTGGAGTTGATGTGGTTCAGCGAGAAACGTTTAGCTCGGCGTTAGAGATGGGCACAGAAGCGCTGAAGCTATTGGGCGTTCGGGCCTACAAGGCGAACCGGGTTGCCCGCACGTTTAGACAGCATGATGAACAGGTCTTACAGGAGATTGCCAATTTAGAAGGAGATGATGAGACGCTGATGATTGCGCGATCGCGACAGTTAGCTGAGGAGCTTGAAAACTTGTTGCAGTCAGATGATCGAGAGTTTTCATCTGAGAGCGATCGCGCCTGGGATATTTCAGAATTGTGCAAAGATGCTTGAGTGATATGAGTGCTGAGTCGTAGACAATGCTCAGCACTTTCCAATTTAATGTAGTATGTTGTAGTATAAATTGTATAGCAATCGAGGGTTAGTGAGGACGGGTGCAGCGGTGGAATCTCTGGCTAGCGGCGAAACTACCACACCTTCTTGTCTTAACCGTCTCGACGGTTGCTATATGTATTAAGGATCAGGGATTAATTAAAACCGGATTTTTAATTTTGGAAAGTGCGGCGGAGCCGCACTTTCCAAAATTAAGTTTCGAGTTTTATTAAATTCACGATCCTAAGCGATCGCTCGTGTAGGTTGAACAATCCGCAATTGAGTTTGTAGCGTTTGTAGTATTAACTGAACCGTTGCGTGCCCTAATTGGCGAAGGGAGATTATGGGAGATGGAGCAAACACGCCTGACTAAAATCAGCAAATATCTGAGTAAGCATCTGCGCCATACGCCAGAACGACTCGGGCTGACTCTGGCTCCCGGTGGCTGGGTAAACGTGGATGAGTTGCTATCTGCGTGTGTAGCCCATCAGTTTCCCGTCACGCGGGCGGAATTAGAAGACGTTGTGACTACCAGCGATAAACAGCGATTCTCGTTTGATGAAACTGGAACTCGCATTCGGGCGAATCAGGGACACAGCGTTGATGTGGATTTGCAGTTGGAGCCGCAAATACCGCCGGAAGTGCTGTATCACGGGACGGGTGAAAAATCAGTGCCGATGATTTTGCAATCGGGATTGCTCAAAATGTCGCGGCATCATGTGCATCTGTCGAGAGATCCGGAAACGGCTCGCAAGGTTGGAATGCGGCATGGTCGTCCGGTCATTCTGGCGATCGACACTGTTGCCATGCAGCAGGCGGGATTTACCTTTTACTGCTCAGACAACGGGGTTTGGCTGGTAGATGAGGTTCCACCTCAATACTTACAGCAACTTTCAGTTGCTTAAAACCCAGTTATTTTTGTGAGAGTCGCGGAGGCAAAGCCTCTAGAACCGCATTGCTGACTTTTAGCCAGCAACAAGAAAACTTGCTCTTTATCCCGTTTTTATATAAAGATGCGCTGAATTGAGAAGGGGGTGAAGGGGGCAGTGCCCCCTTCGTGGGGGTGGAACCCCCACCCCCCTTTTCATAAAGTTGCAGCTTCATATTGAATTGGTATTAGAACTACCCATTTCTCGAAGTTGATACTGTGACTAATGAGGTGAGTGATGCAATTACATCGGTTTGATAGCGTTGAGCCATTCTGGCAACAGGCTCAGGAATATCTACTGAATCATGAGGCAGAACACAATGCGCTGCTAGGTAATCTGCATACGCTGTTGCATTGTCCAGAACGCCGTCCTGCGTCGCTCTATTTTGCCCTTGTTCAAACAAAGGACACTATTTTAGCGATCGCCATTCGCACGGCTACCAACAAGATATTGCTGTCTAAAGCGCAAGATTTGCAGGCATTGACGTTAATTGCGCAGGATGTTGTGCAAGGTGTACAGCATCAGGAGCAAGTGCCTGGGGTGGGTGGCCTGGTGGCTGAGGTGGAAGCGTTTGTGGATACCTGGCAAACCTTAACCGGGCAATCTTGTCAACGAACGCTGGAAATGCGCATCCATCAGTTAACTCAAGTGGAACCCGTGCCGACCGTCAGTGGTGCGCTCAGACGGGCGACTGAAAGCGATCGCCCATTGCTCATCCAGTGGTTTACGGCCTTTGATGCAGACATTGGCATGGCGCTAAATCAGGATGTTGAGCAACTCGTGGATAGCAGATTGCAACAGCAGAATATTTATTTATGGGAAGATGGCGTTCCGGTATCTATGGTTGGTGGTAAACCGTTTTCAGCCACGGCGGGTCGAATTGCGCCAGTTTATACACCACCGGAATATCGTCGTAAAGGGTACGCGACGGCCAGCGTCGCCGCGTTAAGTCAAAAACTTTTAGATGAGGGATGCGATCGCTGCTTTCTGTTTACCGATTTAGCAAATCCGACGTCGAATCATATTTATCAGCAGGTTGGATATCGTCCGATCTGCGACTGGCACGATTATTCATTCACTTTTAAGGAGTCGGCATGACCATTTACTTTTACGTCGAACGAGAAAAGCCTTACGGTTGTTTCTCTAATTTCTCGGCACATGGCTTTCTATTGGATGAATTGTATTGGGCCACGAGCGAACATTATTTTCAAGCTCAGAAGTTTGTGAATACGCCTTATTTGGAAAAGGTGCAACAAACGAAGACGCCCAAGGATGCGGCTAATATGGGACGCGATCGCTCTCTGCCGCTGCGTTCCGATTGGGAGCAGGTGAAGGATGAGGTGATGCGAAAAGCGGTGATGCAAAAGTTCAGAACTCATGCTGAGATTCGAGACATTTTGCTGAGCACGGGAGATGAAGTGCTGGTCGAAAATGCTCCTGGCGATTACTATTGGGGCTGTGGTAAAGATGGCAGCGGTAAGAACAAACTGGGACAAATTTTGATGGATGTCCGCGAGATTTTGCGCAACGAGTAGTCGGATAGAGGTAAGGAGCAGATGGTTAATTTAAATCAATATGATTACTATTTAGTACTTGATTTAGAAGCAACTTGTTGTGATCAGGAAACGATCAAGCGACATGAAATGGAGATCATCGAGATTGGAGCCGTAATGGTTGAAGCACAAACATTGA
>DATNPS010000141.1:0-6561 GCA_036703095.1 Crinalium sp.
TGACATTGCCCACTCTACAGGCATCAAACAACAAAATTACTCGCTCGTAAATCAGTTGCAGTGACGTTTTCCAGAACAGCTAATCGCACAAATAAATCACTTCCAGAATCACCATCTGGATCAACTTTGACAACTGTTTTAGAACCCACTTGCACCAGCCGCACATAATCGTCAAACGGGCTGGAACTAGTGAACCCAGCGCGATCGAAGATTCGTTTCAGTACGATCACATCATCAGCAAGATTGAAATCTTTGATGCGATCGCCTCCCTCGTCAATCGTGTTGTACGTAAAGCGATCGCGTCCATCGCCACCAGTCAACACATCCTCATCCGCACCACCAATCAGCACATCATCTCCAGTGCCACCGTTTAATTGATCAAGTCCCGCATCACCAAACAGCACATCATTTCCGGCATCACCGTTAACGGTATCCAATCCATCGCCACCGATTAAGCGATCGGCATCCGCGCCACCGTTGAGCGTATCGTCTCCCGCATTGCCCAACAGGCGATCGAGCCCAGCTTCTCCGTTCAGAACATCGTTGCCGTCCCATCCTGCAACGGTATCGTTGCCGCTACCCGCGTTGACCAGATCTGCACCTGCCGTTCCGGTGAGCACATCATCCGCGTCGGTTCCGAATATCACGTTAACGGGAGTTGGAGTTGGAGTTGGAGTTGGAATCGGTGTAGGGGTCGGGGTGGGAATGGGGGTGGGAGTTGGTGTAGGTGTGGCGATCGCCTGCTGACCAAAGTTAATGCCTGCTGCCGTTTTACCCGATTCGACCTTGACGGTATGCGTTCCGTTGCTGCCACCACGAATGGCAACATCGTCAATGTACAGCCCCTCAAATCGGTTAAACGTGCCGTCTATAGTATCAAAATCAAACTGCACCTGAACCGTGCTGCCTGCATAGGGCGTGAGGTCTATCGTGGCGGCTCTCCAGGTGGGATTCAGGGTGGATTGCAGCACGTCTCCTTTAGCGGCGACAATCTGAAACGTGCCACCATTTCGGGAGATTTTGACTTTCACCCGATCTTTGTCCGTCGGCACCTCTACATTTAGAAAATAGTTGAAAGACAGGGTGAGATTGGGAACCGTGGGGAGGGCGATCGCCTGAGACGTCACGCGACCTGCGGTATGTCCCACATTGTAATTGCCACCCCCATCGGGCCCTTCACCCTGACCAAAATAGAGGCTATCATCTACCGAATGTCCAGCCTGATTGCCCCGCCCCGTCGAGAGGTGCCACAATCCAGCGACGGGTGCTCCGGTGTTGTCGATCGTAAAGCCGTCCAGGCTGGAAGCACCGTTGGCATCGCTGAAATCCGCATTCAACAGTTCAACGGTTTGCGTAGAGGGAAACGTTTGTGCAAACTCTGGTTTGGCAACATCCGCAACCGTATAAAACCCGGTGTCTAAATTCGTGAATCCATAATTTCCACTAGCATCGGTTATCGCCGTTGGTTCACTGGGAGAGAGTTGACCATCCTGATTGAGATCCAGATAAACCGTCCAATCCGCCAATCCAGATTCGTCAGCCGTCTGTTGACCATCTCCATTCACGTCATTCCATACGGTGCCCGTGAGGCTCCCTTTGCTGGGAAGGGTTGCTAAAACACTATCAATCCAGCTCAGCTTAGCCGGATCAGACACATCGACTCCGCCACCGCCCGTTCCAAACACGCCCTGAACGCCTCCCGGCAGGCTAAACCCCTCCGGTAACGAGAAGGCAAACGTGTTAACCCCGGTTAATAGCAACGCGTCACCATTACGAATAAAGCTTGGCCCACCCGAATCTCCAGGCCCAACAGTCGTTTCAATGGCATTTCCCAGAGATGGCCCAGATCCGACAAAGCTCAGCAGATTAGTCGAGGCGTTGGAACCATCAAAGTCGTAAACAAAGGTACCCTCCGTGACCAGATCCACCTGGTTTTGGCCGACGCGCTTCTGGTCAAAGGTAGCTGTACCGGGAATCTGTCCTGTAACGCCATTTCCCGAAGTGCCATAGCCCACCAGGGTAATCGTCGTTCCCTGTGTAAGCGGCTGACGATTCAGCCCGTAAATGGGAACCCCCTCTGGTAAATCGCTGCTGAGGGTGATGATGGCTAAATCATTCTCAGTTGTGGCATTGAAGCCTCGGAATCCTGGAAAAATCTGGATGGCTTCAGCCGTGATGCGGTTGCTGAGCAGCCTACCGAAATTCAAGTTGAAAATCACATCCCCTGGCGTCACATCATTCGTGCCGTCATCATTTACCAGGTCAAATAGGTGAGCCGCAGTGAGAATGTGGCGACGGCTAATCGGCGTACCTGTGCCTAAAAAATCGCCTGTACCGGGACGCGAAACCGAGACGCTGCCTACACCCGCGAAGGGTGAGGTTTTGGTGTTGGGGTCGATGCGCTGATCTGGAGAATCAGGCGGATTGCCATTGGGATCGCCCGCAAGAATCGTGGGTGTAAAAATGAACGGCGTCGTATGAGATGGCCCTGGAAGCAGTTCCGAGGGATGGTTGCGGTAGGGTGAAAGGAACTGTTCTACAGAATTGTCCGTTGCGGCTGTGGAACTTGGGGGAAGAGGAGCGATCGCCTCCAAGCCTAACCCCTCTACTACAGATGCCTGTCCAATCATCAGAGATGCCCTCCAGATAGCCTGAATGCTCCTCAAGGATAACTGTAAATGTTTGAGAGATCACTCGTTGGGTGTTGAGTGTTAGGGGAATGGGGTGTGAGGTACAGGGTGTGGGGAAGTAACAATGATTTCTTCCCCATCTCCTCCATCCCCCTTGCCCCCCTTATTCTCCTGACTCCTGACCTCTGCTCACCATGAAAATTGCCGCAAAATCTCCACAGGCGATCGATCCCAGGTATCGACATGTTCATAGATTTGGCCATCGGAATTGAGCCGATAGGTGGAATAGCCGTTGAAGAACAGTTTGGGTTTCCAGGGAAGCCGTAGTGTTCCCCTAACCGTCCAGGTGGCCAGAATGGTTGTGGGATCGGATTGTGAAATATCGTGCAGGTCAAAGTAGATTTCGGTGAAAAACAATCGGGCGTGAAACCGCAGTGTCCAGAACACGATGCGGTAATTCAGCTTGCCCTTAAAGGTATTGACCGGATCTCGAAACGCGATCGCCCCAGTATAAATATCGTAAGAAATATCCCGCTCAAACAGAGTTGGCAAATCATTCCATAGAGTTTGAATGACTTGTTGAATCGTTTCTGAAGAGGGGCGATCGCCCATTTCGGTGATGAATTCATTGGGTTTGGTGTGATCTCCGTCATCAATCGTCATGACATGCCATCCCTATCTGTAAACTGGAGTAATCATCTGAGTTCTAAGGAAGTCGTACACCACTTATGGGTCAGGATATCTACCCGGAGGTTAAACCATCTCCCCCTATCGCTGAAAAACATCCCTACATCCTCTCGAGCCACAACGACGAGCGGATTGACCCCTATTACTGGATGCGCGATCGCTCCGATCCTAATGTCATAGCTTATCTCGAAGCTGAAAATGCTTATACAGAGGCTGTCATGAAGCATACAGAAGGCTTGCAAAAAGCGCTGTATGACGAAATGCTGGCCCGCATCAAAGAAACTGACCTCTCAGTTCCCTACCGCAAAGACGACTACTATTATTACTCCCGCACCGAAGAAGGCAAAGCCTACCCCATTCACTGCCGCAAACAAGGCAGCCTGGATGCGCCAGAAGAGGTACTGCTGGATCAGAACGTGCTGGCCGATGGGCATGACTTCTTTAGCCTCGGCGTGATTCAGGTCAGCCCCGATCATCAACTGCTAGCTTATTCGGTTGATACGGCAGGAAACGAGCTGTATACCCTTTGTTTCCTTGATCTCGCCACCCGCCAACTTTACGCCGAAACCATTCCAGAAACCTACTATTCTTTTGCCTGGGCGAACGACAGCAAGACCGTGTTTTACACCCAGGTTGATGCGGCTAACCGTCCCTACAAGCTGTTTCGCCATACCGTTGGAACGTCAGTCGATGAGGATGTGCTGATTTACCACGAACAGGATGACGCCTATTTCCTGGGAATTGATAAAACTCGCAGCGAAGCCTATATTCTGCTGAGCCTCGAAAGCAAAGTTACATCCGAAGTGCATTTCCTGGATGCCAATACCCCAACTGATGCGTTTCAACTGATTCAGGCGCGATCGCAGGGCATGGAGTACGGCGTTGAGCATCACGGTGATTCCTTCTACATTGTCACCAATGAGGATGCGGTTAACTTCAAACTGGTCAAAACGCCCGTTTCATCGCCTTCTAAAGAACACTGGCAAACCATCATTCCCCACCGCGATGATGTACTGCTGTCTGGGGTCAGTGCCTTTGCCGACCACCTGGTGATTTACGAACGCCAGGGTGGACTGCCGACCGTGCGTGTGCAAAAGCTATCAACAGGCGAAGAACATGCCCTCACCTTTCCTGAACCGACCTATTCCGTTTGGGAAAGTGCTAATCCAGAATTCAATACCAATATTCTGCGCTTCAGCTACTCATCTCTGATCAGCCCCTCTTCGGTGTTTGACTACAACCTGGACACCCAGGAACGCGAACTCAAAAAAGAAACGGAAGTGCTGGGTGGCTACGATCGCACTCAATACGCCAGTGAGTGGATTATGGCTACGGCTCCCGATGGCGCGGCGGTTCCCATTTCAATGGTGTATCAGCGAGGCACCGAGAAGAATGGTAAAAATCCCCTGTTGTTGACGGGCTATGGTTCGTATGGGGCTAGCTATCCGGTATCCTTCTCTTCCAGTCGGCTGTCGCTGCTGGATCGGGGCGTCGTGATTGCGATCGCCCACATTCGGGGGGGCAGCGAGATGGGCCGCAACTGGTATGAAAACGGCAAGTTTTTGCACAAAAAGAATACGTTTACCGACTTCATTGCCTGCGCCGAGCATTTGATTAACGAAGGGTGGACGGGGAGCGATCGCCTCGCCATCACGGGCGGCAGTGCTGGAGGCTTATTGATGGGAGCCGTCGTCAATGCTCGTCCCGACCTCTTCAAAGCCGTAGTGGCCGATGTGCCCTTTGTCGATGTCGTCACCACGATCCTCGATCCGTCACTGCCTCTATCGGTGATGGAATGGGAAGAATGGGGCAACCCCAACGACAAGACCTACTACGACTACATGAAGTCCTATTCGCCCTACGACAATGTTGAAGCAAAAGCCTATCCTGCCATGCTGATTACAGGCGGACTCAACGATTCTCGTGTCTCCTACTGGGAACCCGCCAAATGGACCGCTAAACTGCGTGACCTCAAAACAGACGATAATCTGCTGCTGCTCAAAACCAACATGGGTGCAGGACACGGAGGCGCATCCGGTCGCTATGAAAGCCTGAAGGAACTGGCATTCGACTATGCCTTTTTTCTCGACCAGTGGGGCTTAACCTAACGTATGGATGCATCAACTCCAAAAGTGGTCGTCGTGGGTGCCGGATGGGCTGGATTGGGTGCCGCCTATCATCTCGCCAAGCAAGGCTATGGCGTAACGCTGCTGGAAGCAGGTGCCTATCCAGGTGGCCTGGTAGCAGGATGGAAAACCCCTGGCGGACGTTCCGTAGAAGCCGGAATTCATGGGTTTTGGTATCCCTATCGCAATATCTTTGCGCTGGTGCGAGAGTTCGGCCTGAATCCATTTACCCCCTGGACGCGCTCGGCGCAATATTCCCCAGCCGGATTAGAGGTAGAATCGCCCATTTTTCAGGATGAACCGTGCCTGCCAACGCCACTGGGCACATTTCTCTATACGCAGTTCAAACGACTGCCGTTAAGCGATCGCCTCTCTGCTCTCCCCCTCCTCTATGCTGTTGTGGATTTTGACAATTCCGATGAGGCATGGCGACGGTATGATGCGGTAACAGCTCGTGAATTGTTCAAACAGTTT
Organism: Crinalium sp.; assembly: GCA_036703095.1. Taxonomy (GTDB): domain Bacteria; phylum Cyanobacteriota; class Cyanobacteriia; order Elainellales; family Elainellaceae; genus DATNPS01. Next base: position 5,918 of record DATNPS010000141.1, read on the forward strand.
GGCGTGTCTGCACGGCTCTACCGCGAATCGTTTGAGCCAATGCTGCTGCTGGGTTTGTTTGCTCCGGGTGAACAGTGTTCTGCGGCTGCCGCGTTGGGAATGCTGTATTACTTCATCCTGGCGCACCAACCCGATTTTGATGTGGTGTGGTGTCGCGGCACAGTAGGCGAGATGATCTTTCGTCCCTGGGTACAGCGCATTGAGCAGGCGGGCGGCAAAGTATTGACTCAACGACGCGTCACGGATGTCATTCTCAAGCCTGCTACATCCACAGTTCGTCCTCAGGTTCAATCCGTCGTGTGTGGCGATGAGGTGTTTGACGCGGATGCAGTTATTTTCGCGGTTGGCGTCAGCGGAATGCAGAAGATTGTAAGTAACAGTCCCGCGTTGCGATCGCTCCCTCAATTCTGCAATCTGATGAATCTGGGTGCAATCGACGTGCTGGCGACTCGACTGTGGTGCGATCGCAAGATTTCTATTCCGCGTGCGTCCAATGCTTGCTTCGGATTTGATGCGAGCACAGGCTGGACTTTCTTTGATTTGAACGCGCTGCACGATGAGTTCCGCGATGCACCGGGAACGGTCGTTGAGGCAGACTTCTATCACGCCAATCAACTACTGCCGATGAGTGATGAGCAGCTTGT
>DATNPS010000143.1:0-14298 GCA_036703095.1 Crinalium sp.
AACGCTCTCTGAGAGAGCGTTTCGCGACACGGTAGGAATAATTAGTCTAAGGGGCTTTCTCGAAAAGAAATTACCGATTCTCGTAGGATGGGTAATTTAATTGGCAGAAATCTCCTAAAGTCTAGTAATTATGTCCATGTACTTACGGGCTATTCGTAAGTTTTACGACGACTTCAATTAAATCGTAAGGATTGACAGGCTTGGCAAGGTATTGTTGAAATCCTGCCGTTAGAGCGGCCTGCTGGTCTTCTTCTTTGGCAAAGGCGGTTAGCGCAATGGTTGGGAAATAGCGATCGCGTTCAGTCTGCAACCGTTGCACCTGGCGCACCAGAAAATAGCCGTCCTCATCCGGCATTCCAATATCGCTAATCATGATACTCACATTGGTCTGCTCTATAATCTGGAGAGCAGCTTGCACAGATCGGGCACTCACCACTTTCGCCTGACACTGTTCAAAAATAAATTGGAGCAGATCCAATGTATCTTCATCATCGTCTACGAGCAGAATCGTCAAACGATTGAGAATTGGGAATTGATCGGCGTCTGAGTTCTCTGGAGCCATGAATAGTAAGGCAAGATGCAGGGGACATACACGTTGAGGAGCGATCGCCTTTATTCTCTAAGAAAGAATAAAAACTCATCGAACACAGACTTATTTTCGCATCAGAGAATGGTCATGAGAATCAGTTATTTCAGATCGTTATCTATCTTGAATAACTAAATAACTACTAATGCCTGCTATTGGCTTACACTTGCCTTACAAAAGAACACAGAAATCATACCAGGGAGAAAGAAGCGTTTCAAGCGGCTTATAGCAAGCTACAACGGTATCCGTCACACCGTGAAATCACTTCTATGAGAACATTCCATAATCCTCTAAGGATCATGGACAAATTAAAACCAAATTTTTGATTTTGGAAAGTGCGACTCTGCCGCACTTTCCAAAAATTAAGTTTCGGGTTTTATTAATCCACGATCCTTAGCAGAGTTCATCTCCTGGATACCGCCCTTCATTCAGACGCCTGCCCATCTCGACGCCCTAACTCATACACCGCCGCTATCATACAGGAGACGATCCCCAAACTAATCGCCCAACTCCGCCCCAGGCCAAGCTCTAGCCCGACGTCACACAGACCTCCCACCAGCAGAAACGGCACAATGCTACACAGGGAGGCATAAAACGCATTTTGGGATTCTCGCCCTTTGCGGGTGCGCTCGTACTCTTCGCTAGAGGTATACATGGAACGTTCCGCGTAGTTAAACCAGCGGCTAAGTTGCTCCATCACCCATTCACTCAGCGGAAAAAATCCCAGATATAAGGCCAGCGCCCACAAACTTATCCCCGCCAGGGTAGTGGCATCTACTTTAAAGGGAAGGGAGAAAAGTTCAGTCAACATGGGTAAAGCCCCCTTGTGATCAGAGCTAAGCTAACGATACTTAATTCATTTAAGAATAATTTAACTAATTGTAATAGGTCTTATGGAACAGATTGACAGATTTGTGTTTATTGTCCCATCAATTAATAAATAGCAATTCTCATTTTGAAACGGATGGCGGGTTTAGCGCGCCCGTTGGGTGCACCAAACCCGCAGTCGGTAGCAGCAAGCTCGCCGCAAGTAAGCTTGCACTGCCACTGTGCCTACTGAGAATTGATGGTTAATAAAACGTGAATTCGACAAATACGCAAAAACATGCCCCGCACGTCGCGTGAGGCACGTTTCTGCACCTATCTATACGACGGGAGTGGGAGCTTGCGCCCCTGCGCCCCTTCCGAACTCCCCCTCCGATTGCTATAAAAAAACTGCCCAGTTCAAGAACTGAGCAGTATAGGCTTAACTAGGATTAGAAAGGGGTCGGTCAGTTAGACGCACAAACTAGCGGTAGCACTGGGTCTAAGAAATCAGTGCTTATCCAGATTCGAAGTACGAGAATCTTCAACGCGCTGAGACTGTTTGTCTAGATTTGCCGTGCGAGCGTCTTCTACACGCTGGGATTGCTTGTCTAAATTCGCACCACGAGCATCTTCTACACGTTGGGATTGCTTGTCTAAATTCGCACCACGAGCATCTTCAAACCGTTGAGACTGTTTGTCTAGGTTTGCCGTGCGAGCATCTTCTACACGTTGAGATTGCTTATCCAGATTAGCCGTGCGAGCATCTTCTACACGCTGGGATTGCTTGTCTAGATTTGCCGTGCGAGCATCTTCTACACGTTGAGATTGCTTGTCTAAATTAGCACCACGAGCGTCTTCTACACGTTGGGATTGCTTGTCTAGATTAGCGCCACGAGCATCTTCAACACGCTGAGATTGCTTATCTAAGTTGGCTCCACGAGCATTTTCAAAACGTTGGCTCTGCGCTAAAGAAGGTGTGGCGATCGCAGAAATAGCAGCAACGGATAAGACGGTAAGAAATAGGCGTTTCATAATAGCCTCCGAATAACGATTCAGGTAATGAGGAGTGACGTGAATCAATTCGTTTGATTCAGGTTTCTTCTTTGCTATTTACTAGGATGGACTTGAATCCTGAATGCCCCCTGATGTTGACCTGAGAGTTACATAAACATTGTCTGAGAAACATATGAGAAAGCTCACGCAAGAGAAAAATCATCATGAAGCTTGACCTAGCCCGATTTTCTAGAGCCTGTAACCCCAGCCGCACGTTGATTGTGGGCAATCCCGACGATCGCCGTTACTACATTGATTTTGCGCAGGTGCGGGGCGGCAAGATTATCGAAGCGCTAAACCGCACGATTACCCGTCTGTCGCCCAATGAACCAACCTGTCAGCTATTCACAGGGCACATTGGCTGCGGCAAATCCACGGAATTGTATCGGCTGAAGGCAGAACTAGAAGAGCAAGGCTTTTATGTCGTTTATTTTGAAGCCGATCAAGATTTAGATGTAGCGGATGTCGATGTCACCGATATTTTGCTGGCGATCGCCCGTCAGGTGAGTTCCAGCCTAGAAGCAATGGGTATCCGGCTGCGTCCGACCTACTTCGCTCGATTGTTTGCTGACATTGGCGGTGCATTGCAGACCCCGATCGAAATCTCTGAAGCTGAATTTTCGATCGGTATTGGCAAAATTGTGGCGCGCACCAAAGATAGTCCTCAGTTTCGCAGCCAGTTACGGCAATATTTGGAATCGCGCACCAGCAGCATTTTAGAATCGATTAACGAAGAACTGCTGAACCGAGCGACCGCAGAACTGATGCGGCGACGGTTCCAGGGGTTAGTCGTGATTATCGATAATTTGGATCGGGTCGAAAATCGCCTGAATATGGGGGGGCGATCGCAACCCGAATACCTCTTTATCGACCGGGGTAGCCAGCTTCGCGAGCTGAATTGTCACGTAGTCTATACGATTCCATTAGCGCTAATCTTTTCCAGTGAAGCCGAAGCGCTCAAAAATCGGCTGGGGGGTGGCGTTTCTCCCAAAGTGCTGCCAATGGTTCCGGTGCAGTCACGCGATGGGCAGGAGAGCGCTGAAGGTATGGCGCTCTTGCGACAACTGGTGTTAGCGAGAGCCTTTCCGGATGTGAATCCCATTCAACGATTGGATTTAATTCCCCAATTGTTTGATCATCCCGACACGCTCGATCGCCTGTGTCGCATTAGTGGTGGTCATGTGCGAAATCTGCTCGGTTTCCTCTATGGCTGTTTGCAGCAGCAAGATCCGCCGTTTCCGCGCAGCAGTTTAGAATCGGTGATTCGCACGTATCAAGACGACCTGGCGTTAACCATTACAGATGCTCAATGGGCCTTATTGCGCCAGGTTGCTCAACAGAAAACCATTAACAACGAACCTGCCTATCAACATCTGCTGCGCAGTTTGTTTGTGTTTGAGTATCGTGGCGATCAGGGCCGCTGGTTTGACTTGAATCCAGCGCTAGCAGAACTATTGCAGAGACAGATTTCATAAAATGCATTCGCGATCGCATCCTGCATTACTCTGCTATGGCTCTGCCGCATCGACTACCGCCAACACACCCTACACCCTATCCCCTTAATGTTCATCTAGAATTCAGATATCTTGCCTCAGATCAGGTCATGACTGAAACCAATGCCAATTCCGTTGCGGCTGAGAATGAGCGATCGCTCAACACGTTAGTGCGATCGCTGACGCTATCTCAAGGACAATTCTCCTTGATTTTAGTGCGATGCAATTATCAGCAGCTTCGAGAACAGGTTCGTCAACGGTTGAAGGACATGTCAGCGATCGCCATTGATGAACTGACCTTACCCAGTTCTGTTCAAACGCTATATAGCACTATTCAAACGCATCTCCAGAGCCGTCAACCTGCTGCACTGATGGTCTTTGGATTGGAATCAGTGGAACATTTAGACACCGTACTCATTTCAGCCAATTTAGTGCGGGATGAATTTCGTAAAAACTTGCCATTTCCGCTGGTGCTGTGGGTCGATGACAATGTGCTGACGCGGTTTATCCGACTGGCACCCGATTTGAAAGGATGGGCCGTCACCTCCATTCGCTTCAACCTACCGCCCGATGAATTGATCGAATCCCTGCGAGCCTACGCCGATGAAGTGTTTGACATTCTCCTCAACACCGGATCAGATCGCTTCTTGCCCGACACCGTGCTGAACCTCGAAACAGGTTCCCGCTCCCGCGCCGAACTGGAATTTGCCCTACAGGACATCACCAACAGCGGACTGACCCTCGATGCCGAACTCCAGGCCAGCCTCGACTTCCTGCGCGGACGTGACGCCCATGCCACCGCCCAGATGGAAAACGCTCGCCAACACTACGAAAGCAGCCTGGCTTACTGGGCCAATCCCAGGAGTCAGGAGTCAGGAGCCAGGAGCCAGGAGCCAGGAGCCAGGAGCCAGGAGCCAGGAGCCAGGAGCCAGGAGGGACAAGGAGGACAGGGCGATTCTTCCCTATCTTCCCCACCTCCCCCATCTTCTCCATCCCCACACCCCACACCCCACACCCCATACCGCGATCGCCAAGCCTGCCTCCTCTTCTACCTCGGCCTTTGGTGGCGCAGCTATGCCGTGTTGCAGCGCACCGTTTACGAACCCGCCATTCGGCAGGCCAAGATTTATTTCGAGCAGTGTTTGGACATCTTCCGGCAAGAGGGCCGACGCGACCTGGTTGCTAAACTCATTCCAGCATTGGGAGAAACGCTGCAAAAATTGCGGCAATGGCCGGAGTTAGAAACCGTTGCGACCGAAAGCATTGCCCTCCATCAAGACACCGATCCCGTGCGGTTAGCCCGCGATTATGGATTTCTGGCCGAAGTGGCCCAATCCCGCTCGGACTGGCTAACCGCTAAACGCGATGCCGAGACAGCCCTCTCAATCATGGATCGCTATGCCGCAACAGCAAAGCCATCAGATCCCCTGGCCGTTGATGAGTTAACGCTGGTCGAAAAATACCATCGCGGCTGGTGTCTGCTGCTGCTGGCGCGATCGCTGGCTCATTTAGGCGAACCAGAAAAAGCGATCGCGCAGCTCAAAACGGCTCAGAGCATCAGCGACCCGAAATACGACCCACCACTCTATCTGCAAATCCTGCAAGAATTGCGCGACCTGTATTTTGCTAAAGGCCATTATCGCGAAGCCTTTTGGGTCAAACAACAGCAGCGATCGCTAGAGCAACAATATCGCTTTCGAGCCTTCTTGGGAGCCGGACGGCTGGAACCCCAGCGTCAGATTCTCCAGCCCGACCTTTCTCAAGGCAGTGCCGAAGCGATCGTCGCTCAGGAAATTATCGCCTCCGGTCGTCAGCGAGACGTCGAGCGCTTGATCACTCGCATCGGCACCCCAAAAGACAAACTCATCGTGATTCACGGAGCCTCTGGCGTCGGCAAAAGTTCCATCATCAACGCCGGACTCGTTCCCGCCCTCTACCATCGCACCATCGAAGCCCGCCCTATCATGCCGCTCGTCATCAGCATCTACGACGACTGGCCCCACTCCCTGGAACGCTGCCTCACCAAAACCCTTACCGATTTCGGCCATCCCCCCAATACCGCTCTACGGCAAACGGCAGACGGCAGACAGCAGATAGGACAAAACGATGCCTCCCCATCATCCCCATCCCCCCTATCTCCCCCACCTCCCCCTTCCCAACACCCAACACCCAACACCCAATATCTCCTCGACGAATTTCGCCAAAACCAACTCCGCAACCTCTTCACCGTTCTGCTCTGCGATCAATTTGAGGAATTTATCTTCACGTATCCCGACCCGCTCCAACGCAAGCCGTTCTATGACTTCCTGCGCGATTGCCTCAACATTCCTTACGTGAAAGTCATTTTGGGCCTGCGTGAAGATTACTTGCACTACCTGTTGGAATTCGATCGCCTGGCCGATCTGGAAGTGATCAATCACGACATTCTCAGCAAAGACATTCGCTATCCCCTGAGTGATTTTTCATGCGAGGATGCCAGAGCCGTAATTCAAAGCCTGACCGAGCGATCGCAGTTCTACCTCGAAGCCGATCTGGTAGACGTGCTGGTTGAAGATTTGGCTGGGGAACTGGGCGGCATTCGCCCGATTGAGCTACAGATTGTGGGAGCGCAGCTTCAGGAAGACAAAATTGATACCCTGCCCGAATATCGACAGCTGGGCGACCATCCCAAAGAAACGCTGGTGCAGCGATCGCTTCAAGAAGTAGTGGATGATTGCGGGCCAGAAAATGAAGCGATCGCCCAACTGGTGCTGTTTGTTTTAACCAACGAAGATGAGACGCGTCCCTTTAGAACCCGCGTTGAAATTATGGATGAGTTGCAGCTCACAGGCATTTCATTTACAGAAGACCAGCTTGATCTGGTGTTAGAAATTCTGGTCGGTTCCGGTCTAGTGCTGAAAGTGCTGGAATCACCTGCCGATCGCTATCAGCTTGTACATGATTATCTAGTGCGGTTTATTCGCGAGCAGCAAAAGAGTGGTTTGGTAGCCGAACTGGAAGCCGAACGCGAAAAACGTAAATTAACCGAGGAGCAATTGCGGGATGCCCTGCGCGATCGCGAACGCCTATTAGTGCAAGAGCAGAAAGAACGCCATCGCGCTGAAACGGCTGAAATTGATGCGCTCGGTTCCGTCTCTCAAGCCCTGCTGCTGTCGCACGAACAGTTGGGTGCGCTGGTGGCCAGTCTTAAGGCAGGGCTGCGCTTGCAAGACATCGATACCTCGCCCGATCTGCAAGTCAAGACAATGGGCCGATTGTGGCAGGCCCTCTATCGCATTCGGGAATGCAATCGATTTCAGCATCACGCCAGTGTGTATAGCATCAGCCTTAGTTCCGATGGTTCGCTGCTGGCTTCGGCAGGAGATGACAATGTGATTCGCCTGTGGGATCTGAGCGGCGAGCTATTGGGCACCTTCACGGGACATGCGGATACCGTCCGTCACGTTTGCTTTAGTCCGAATGGGACAACCCTTTTGTCAGGCAGCGACGATCGCACCCTTAGACTATGGAGCCTGACTGGCGAAACCCTCCAGGAATTCACCGGACATCAAGATGCTATTCGTAGCGTTAGTTTCAGCGGAGACAGTAAACTTCTGGCCTCTGCCAGCGACGACAACACCGTTAAGCTGTGGAATCTGGCGGGAGAAGATCTGTTAACCTTCGACAATCACCATGCCCGTGTATTTTGTGTTGCCTTTAGTCACTTCAGTAAACGGATTGTCTCTGGGGATGGAGACGGTGTGATTAAGATATGGGAACCGTCCGGGAAAGAGCTGCGAACCATGACAGGCCACCAGGATGCCGTTTTGAGCGTCCAGTGGGGGGTGGGCGATCGCCTGATTGCTTCTGGCAGTGCCGACAATACCGTCCGTCTCTGGACACCCACAGGTGAGGAGCTACAAGCCTTCTGGGGACACCGCAACAGTGTCTTGAGTGTTGATATCAGCCCCGATGGTACACAGATTGTCTCCGGTAGCGCCGACCAGAGCGTCAAGCTGTGGGATCTGCACGGCAAAGAGCTGTATACCTTCCGGGGTCATCGCGACGCGGTGCGGGAGGTTTGCTTTAGTCCTGATGGACAGGCGATCGCTTCTGGCAGTGCCGATACCACCGTCAAACTCTGGCGCATATCGGGTGAACCGCTGCGCATCTGCCGCGAGCACCGCGACTGGGTGTTTAGCGTTTGTTTCAATCCAGCCCACGATCCGTCATCTCCAACTGATTCATTTTTGGCTTCCGCCAGTGGCGATCGCACCATTAAGCTCTGGAACCACCATGATCAGGAGCTTCGCACGCTGCGGGGCCACACGGGTTGGGTGCGTTGTGTCAGGTTTACATCTGACGGTAGGATGATGGCTTCCGGTGGGGCCGATCATACGATTAAGATATGGAATCAGGCAGGTAAGGTGTTATCTACCTTCCAGGGGCATCGAGATGCGGTTTTAAGCCTCAGTTTCAGTCCGGATAGCAATTTACTCGCGTCCAGCAGTGATGACAACACCATCCGGCTATGGAATTTAGCAGGAGAAACGCTTCATACGTTTCAGGGGCATACAGCCAGGGTGCTTAGCGTCGAATTTAGCCCAGATGGCCGGATGGTCGTGTCGGGCAGTGCAGACGGCACAGTAAAACTGTGGAATCTGTGCGGCGAGGCGCATCATACCTTTCGGGGGCATCGAGATGCGGTGCGCAGCGTCTGTTTCAGTCCAAATGGCAGGCTGATCGCATCGGCCAGTGCAGACGGCACGGTGAAACTCTGGACGCTATTAGGCGAAGAGCTACACACCTTTCAGGGGCATCGAGATTGGGTGTTGAGTGTGTGCTTTAGCCCGGATGGTCAGGCGATCGCCTCTGGCAGTGCCGACACCACCATCAAACTCTGGAGCTTATCCGGGGAAGAGCTACATACGTTTCAGGGGCACCAGGGTTGGGTCAGAAGTGTGCAGTTTAGTCCCGACGGCAAAACGCTCGCCTCCGGCAGCGAAGACCATACCGTTATTCTCTGGAGTTGGGATCTGACTGACCTACTTCAGCGCAGTCGTCACTGGCTATCCGACTATTTGCACCGCAACCCGGTGGGAGATGAGGGCGATCGAAATGGCACCATTTCAACCGGATAAAACGGCTGACCCGTTGATGATGGATTGATGATGTTTTCGATTATTCTCCGGATAAATTATGACGACCTGTAAAAATGCTGGTATAAAAAGATAAATTTGTTACGGGTGTAACCGTAGTCTTTGGGACTATAGCAACCGTTGAGATGGTCAGGACAGAGGGTATGAGGGCTGCGCCCCCAGTCAGGGGTTCCACCCCTGCAACCCGTCCTCACTAACCCCTCGATTGCTATACAACTCATCTATCTCATCAGTAGATGAACAGAGAACGCGATGATCAGGGTGCAATAGAGCGTTGGCACGTCTGTTTGGGTTTTTCAACCTAGACAAGATAGCAGTATCACGTAAGGCTTGACCAAGGCTTTAAAGAGAAGGTCAACGGTGTGACCTCAAGAGCACAATGTCGCAGTAAGGAAATGGCGTATGAAGAAAGTCCTGTTTATTCTGGGTGAGCTGGACGATCGGGATGTTGAATGGTTAATTCATGTCGGCAAGCGAGAACGAGTAGCGGCAGGAACCGTGTTAATTCACGAAGGCAAACCTGTCGATACGCTATACATTTTGCTAGAAGGAACACTGATTGTCTCAATCTCGGCCATGACAGGACGAGAGATTGCCCGCCTGTCAAGCGGTGAAGTGGTCGGTGAAATGTCATTTGTCGATGCCCGTCCACCCTCCGCTACAGTGCAAACATTGGAAGAATGTATTGTGTTGGCAATTCCGCGATCGCAACTGGCCCAAAAACTCAACCAGGATGTTGGATTTGGCTGCCGCTTTTACCGAGCACTGGCCATTCTGCTCTCTCATCGCTTACGAGGCACCGTCAGGCAATTGGGAGATGATAAAGACAAACCATCCACCTCAACTGATCCGGATGCAAACATCACTACAAATGTGGCATTAGCAGAAGCCCGATTTGATCGACTGTTACAGCATCTGAGTTGCAACAACCGATCATAATGCACCTTCGATGAGCGATCTATTACAGCGTGAATTCAACAAATATACAAAAACATGCCCTGCACGACGTGGTGGACACCAATTTGCGCAAGTTCAGCTATCTGTCGGGCAGCTGACTCTGCATCATCAAAATCAACCTCACCGCAATCAACGAACTGCTGAAAATCGGTAGTCCTCCAGATTGGGAAATTGTGCCCGATGAGTTTAAGGTAGATTTAGCTCTCCTGGCATCATTTAGAAGATGAGGCTTTATGGAAAGTTACTACAGGTCGCAAGACTAGAAAAATCAAAAGGTTGCTACAGGTCGCAAGACTAGAAAAACCAAGTTGGTGGCATGAGAAAAACTGGTCCATTTGGATGAATGTTAATTCGTTCGCTGTTTTTGTACATCCATTGATTGAACAGATCGAACAACCCTGGAGCGTCAATCAGTTGTTTTGTTACCATCCCTAAATTTTTGACTAAATGGGATTGGGCACGACGACCATCAAAACGACTGTCAACACCATCTAGCGAGACATATAGCTGTACACTCATTGCAAGATAGTCAGCAATATTTCCCGTTGCATCTCGAATCAAATCTCTTGATGGAATGGCAACATAAGCACAAAATTTAGATGGGGCAAATTGCTTCCCAAAGGGATCAACTACAAAATACGTGATGGTACGTTTACCCCATAATTTTTGCCCCTCGGCAGTTTGTAAATCCTTATTCCAGCGACGCACGTTTAACATGACTTCAGCTAATTCACCTGCAAAGTGAATGCGCCGTTCTGAAGTCGCCAAAATTGTTTCTGAAACTGATATGGCTCGTTCAATCTCTGAAACAATATCTAAGTTCTCCTGCCCTAATGCGTTGGAGTCAAGGTGATTAAGTCGCTTAATTTCAACTGGAGCGATCGCAGGAAAAAGTGTTGTTTGAAATGCATTCATCCCAATGCATCTCATGAGGGCGATCGTATTCGCTGCTAAGTTGCGCCTTCCCCGTTGCACATGGGAGCTAACCATACTGACAAAGACATCGCGCTCAGGTTGAGGATGAAACAGATGAGAAGTTGCAAACTTGGCATGATTTGCGACAGGATCAGCACGGCTGACCTCAAATTCAATCCACAATCATCGCTCTGAGTTCTGTTGTTGCAAAACAACATCTGCTCTTGAGGCATATCCTAGTAAAATCTCTACATCTTTTGGGAGTAAGGATACTTCAGCAGCACTGTTCCAGCCGAGTGGTGCTTGACGCTCAAATTCCCTTTGAAGATAGGAAGTCAAGCTACCCAATTTTTTGACACTTAGTCCTTCGCTTTTGTACGCTTGCCTGCTAAATGTCGCTATTTGCACGATCATGTCGCTCATTCAAAAAGGCTACAACGCTTACTGGAAGAAGGTTATAGCCATATTGGCTCGTCAAGCAGTCTTTGCACGCTAAATGTCGCTATCACCCGATTTGCACGCTGTGTGTCGCTACATGCTTAAAAAAGCTTAACACATTATTTGCGAGCTAGATGTCGCTACTTGGGTTGGTTTGCAGTACGCTTGGGCTAGGACTTCTTCCGCCAACGAAGCCAAAGCGATGCCTTCACAGGCTGACTTTTCACACCATGACTTCTCCCAATGCTTTTCTTGATTTGACTGAAACCCTCGACATGCTAGATGGCAGCGTGGGGGTTTCAGATGATTTTGACTCTGTAGAAATAGAATCAGTCATTGTTGGCTTCTCCAACGACCCTAAATTTAGATATGCCCTTATCGAATGGGTAGCAAAATCTCACAACAACACAACAAAGCGTAAGCGTAAGGAGGTGGTGAGAAAAGCGCTCGGTTTCAAAGATATTCGCCAGGTTGAGCGTTTACTGGAGCAGTATAAGAAAGGAGAACTCCAGGAAGATTGTGGAAAAACACGCTCTGACAAAGGAAAAGTATTAATTGACCCGTATTGGTTTAAGTACATGGAGGACTATTGGAAAAAGTCTCTTAAGGAGAAGGAGACTTTGCGTGGGATTGACATTTATCGCGAACTTAAGCGTCACGCCGAAGTCGATTGTCGGGGAAAAGCATTGCCACCTTATCCTCATTTTGTGACTGTTTATCGAATTGTAAATCCCTGGATTGATGAGCGTGATCGCGCTCAAGGAAAAAGAAGCCGTAATCCTGGCTCAGGCTCCTGGCTAGCGGTTATGACTAAAAGCGGCAAGATGCTGAAAGCGGATTATAGCAATCAGATTATTCAGGCCGACCATACAAAACTCGACATCTTTATTCTTGATGAGGAGGGCAATCCCTATCGCCCCTGGCTAACCATTGTTGTAGACACCTTTTCTAGCAGCTTATTGGGCTACTTCTTAGGTGCAAGGCAACCAGGTACGAATGAAGTTGCTTTAGCATTACGTCATGCAGCAATGCCTAAGCAATGTCCAAGCGAGTACTTGACTGAAGAGTTCATTAAGATTTTGCAAGCAGAAAATATTCCAACGACTTGGGGCGCTTACGGTCTTCCCAGCCAATATTTTTTCACAGACAGTGGAAGAGACCTGGCAAAGGCTAAGCACATGAAGCAGATTGGACGTAAATTTGATTTTGAGTGTGAAACTCGAAGAAGTCCTAAGGAAGGCGGGATTGTTGAACGTTGGTTTAAAACAATCAACAACATTCTTAGAAGGCTGGGAGGATTTATTGAGAAAGCCAAAGACAAGGATGCTATCGAGAAGGCTCAAAAAGGTGCTTTCTTAAGACGTAGGGATTTAAGAAGAGTATTAGACGGTTTCTTCTGGGCATATAACCATGAGCCTTATCCAAGAGACAAGCGCTACACTCGCTACGAGCGATGGGTGAAAGGATTAGGGGGAGTTTTGCCCAAAGTCCTCGACGAGGAGGAATTAGATGTTTGTCTGATGAAGGAGGAAACTCGTGTCGTTCAGGAACTTGGCTCAATATCTTTTAAGAGGCAAATCTACCGTGGGGAGTGCTTGAAGGACAAGAAGTATCTTAGCGAAACAGTTACCGTAAGAGTTGATTATGAACACGCTCTGCGGCTTCGTGTTTATATCAATGAGGATGAGACCTACGATCGCATGGGAGAGTTTCTTGGTTTTGTTGATGCTCTTAATTTAGATTATCAGGACTTGAGTCTAGATGAACTTGAAGGGTTGGGTAAGGGTAAAAAAGACCCTGACAATTTTGCATCACTGCTGGAATTAGGCTTCAGAAATGAATTGAATGAGCGAGGTAAAAAAGACAAACAAACTCAACAACGGGAAGAGCAGAAGCGATCGCGCCGAGATGCCAAACCATCCTCTAATGTTGTCTCAATCAAGGATCGAACATCTAAATCTACCCAATCTACACAGCCTCCATCAACTACTTCAAAGAGCGCTTCTGCAAACCAAACTACTACCAAGCAAGGTCAGTTAGAATCCGAAAAGGTTCCTGCTCAGCAAGGTGGGCAAGCTGAACCGATTGTTCTCATTCCGCTGCGTACATCATCCTATGACGATTGGTAGCAATAATGACATCCTCCGAGAGCATCTCCCAACCTGCAATTCAAGTTCTCCCTCCATGCCGTGACCTTTCTATAGGTGTGGAAGCAGTAATTGCTGACATTGTGACATCACTGCGTTCAGGATTTATTGAGACTGAGTACGCTAAGTATTACTTCAAAACCCTTGACAACTATCGAAAAATGGGGCAGGGGGTTCGTGTCATTGGGCCACGATTGTCTGGAAAGAGTAAAGCGTCGAGACGTTATGGTGAGCTAACAGACAAAAAGACTGCTTACAGTGATGTTCCGTCAAATTGTAGTTCGAGAAGGATGCACGAGAGGCTGCTTAGAGCAATGAGGCATGCTGACCCTGGTGGTAGAAGAACTGATGTTCAGTCGAAGCTGAATGGTTGCATTACACCGTTTGGTTACGAAATGATCATTGTTGATCAGGGTGAGAAGCTTCAGAAGGAGGCATTAGAGGATTTAGCAGTTTTGATGGGAAAGAAGGGAATTCCCGTTGTAGTTTGCGGAACTCCAGCACTGGACCAATACCTGGAAGATATAGGGCTTCTAGACTGGTTCCCAAACCTCTTTTCTTTTGACAGTCTCAATTCTGTCGATTTCATTCAAACTTTGCAGACAATTGAGAATGAATATTTACGACTACCTGAACCTTCCAACCTCGCCACGGGTGAGAACTTTCAGACTCTTGCTATCTATACTCATTCTTACATTGGAATCATCATTAACATAGTCGAAAAAGCAGTTGTTCAATCTTTGCAGAAGGGACATTTTGGGATT
>DATNPS010000146.1:0-12949 GCA_036703095.1 Crinalium sp.
TGCTCATCACGCCGATCATTCCATTGTTCCAGGTGGTGTGCGTTAAATCGGCTTATTTTTTGCGGACAACAATATGAAAGATATGCCAGTGTTTTTCTTCACCCAGAGCGGTGACACCGGGATGATCTTCTTCCATCAGCATTTCGACCTCAAACGGTTGAAACAACTGATCGATCTGTGCCCGCGTGTGATGCGTCATCGCAGGTTGAATGGCCCAGGAGTCGCGATCGCCAAACAGTTGACCACAAAACCGTCCCCCTGGTCGCAGTGCAGCGCTAATGGTTGACCACATCTTGGGAAAGTGAGCAGGCGGACAAAAGGGTAAACAAAAGCTGGCGTTGATCAGATCCACTGATTCGGGCAAGGTCAGCGATTCAAAGCGTTCGATACGGGTAGACAAACGGTTGAGGTCAATATCTGGACGAGAACGAAGACGGGCGATCGCCTGTTCCTCTCCATCAATTCCCAATACATCCCAACCTCTCCGGAGCAATTCAACCGTATCTCGCCCGTCGCCACAGCCCAAATCTACCGCAAAGCGACGATCGTGATCTGGGACATCTGCTTCAAATTGTGTGAGTGCGGCTAATAGCGTGTCACGCGGTGGACGTCCTTCAACGGCTCGATAGTAAGCGTTCCAGTCTCGTTCAACGGTTGAATGCTCTACGGATGAATCATTGAACTGCGGCATATCCAGTTAAACATACAAACAACTAATGACATTGTTTCAGGACTAGAGGCTGTTCGTATACTGCTCTAGTGTCGTAGAGAGCGATCGCAACGCATCCAGCAACTTAGCCTGGTCGGGACTGCTGACTTTTAAGCCAACTGAAACGGTATCCGCCGCATCTTCAACCTGCTTATAAGTATCCGCCGATTTATCTTTCACACCATCCTCGATTTTTGACCAATACTCTTCAAACTGTTCAAATTCTTCTTTAGCCTGGTCAAAATTCTTAGCATCAACAGCATTCGTCGTATCCAGTACAACTTTCTGCAAACTGTTCAGATCGCTTTTTGGATCACTGGCTGTAGCAGCATTCGTTGTTTCTGAAGCAACTGGATTGGACTGCGAATTACTGTCAGAAACTTGTGGAGTAGAGCAGGCTGTAAACATCAAGCTGCCCATCAAAATGAGAACCAGACTTGTATTGAATCGAACCATGGTGAACTCCTTAGAATTGATGAGTGATTGCAGAATGCTCATGACCTCCTGTAGGTTGGGTTGACGTAGGAAACCCAACACCTCTAATTCAATGGGTCTAATTCAGTTGGGTTTCGCACTGCTCAACCCAACCTACGAAACTGCCTTCGCAGGTTACAAATGTTCCAGTTCGCGTAGGCAGGCTTCGTTCAGATAGCTGCGAATTCATTCGCCAGGGCCAGTTCCCTAACTATGCAAACTTACTTCTCGTTTGTAGATGGGTATAGACAATGACGACTGCTGTAACGACTAACAAAACTAGTTGCGGTAGCGTTGTTTCCCAGGTGGGATAGAGACCGAGACCATCCCAAGCGGGCAAAAATGTAGCTGGATTAGCAGGCAATAGTCCGGCAACCTGTAGTGCGTGAATACCACTGCCAACGAAGCGAAATCCGAGGTAGTAAATGAGAAGACTACTAATCAAAAAGAAAGGTTTGAGCGGAATTTTCACACCGATTTTGAGAATAATGAAGGCGATCGCCACCAGCAACACCGTCGCTAAGGCCAACCCACCGAATAAGCTAACCGGGCTAATCGATGGTGCGATGCCAATGTAGAATAAAACCGTTTCTCCTCCTTCACGGAAGACTGCTAGAAACGCTAACAGGGAGAGCGAAAACACACTGCCATTGGCCACAGCGGACGTTGCCTGTTGTTTGATATAGGTCTGCCATGCGCTAATCGATGCTTTGCTGTGCAGCCAATAGCTGACGTAAAACAGCATCACAGCAGCTAATAAACCCGTTGCACCTTCCAAAACTTCTCGATTTGCGCCACCTGCCGTCAGGTTGGAAAACACTGTTTGAATGACAATGGCGACAGCGATCGATGCCAGGATTCCGGCACCTGTTCCAATCCACAGCCAGTGTTGTTTATCGCTATTGCCGCTTTTATTAAGAAACGCGAGAAGGGTGGTCAGAATGAGCAGGGCTTCCATCCCTTCCCGCAGCAAAATCAGTGCGGCATCAAACAAGGTATAGTGTGCAGGTTCCTCAGCATAGGGCTGTAGTAATTGGGTGAGAGTAGCGATCGCTTTTTGACTGGCTGAAACATTGGGTGGCGCAATTTTGAGAAACCCAGAGGCATTTGCCAGGTTATTTTCGATATTGACGTAATCCTGTTTGGAGCGTGTGGCGACAATTCCTTCTACCGTGAGCCAATCGTTTTGAACAGCTTGTACATCAGATAAAGCGGCTGCAATATCCTGTTGCTGGATGCTGCGATTCGCTTGATTTAATTGTTCAATTAATGTGGATATTGTAGTTTGGTGTGTGTTCTTTGGGTTATCCTGAGAAACATCAATCAGTTCTCCAGCAATAAATTTCTGGTTCAGAGTGTGAAGCTGATTGAGCGACTGTAAGACAGCCGTTTTGTCTGGTGTCTCGATCGAGAAATTAAACTTAACCTCTGCCATTGCATCTTCGATTTCTTTGTAGGCGCGACGCGATGTTTCCTTCACACCATCTTCTACATCAAACCAATCTGATTTGTAGTGATTAAAGTCTACAGATGCCTGTTGCAAATTGTTGTGTTGAGTGGCAGCGATCGCCTGTTCAACGTATCCATCCAACCGCTGCATATCTTGTGTTGGAGTGGCATTAACGTGTATAGGAGCAAATACAACCAGGAGCGCACTCAGAGCAAAGGTCAATAAACGCTGCCAGCGATTCAGTTTCAATCTTTTGCGTGACGGAGCCATTTCTGTTTCCTTGGGTTCGAGGGATGATGAGGAAGCATCATTTCGGGCAATGTGACGAAACTTAGACGGCCCAAAATGATTACTTATATAAACAACCAAGAATCTCAAGTCCGGGTTGAGTGCCCTGTGCGAGATACCGCAACCGGGATTTGAAATTTTTGTTGGCTTTATCTTTTTAGAGGAGAGACGTGGCTAAACCACGCCCCTCTTCTAAAAACTACACTAACGTTGCTTCTGGTGCAGCCTGAGCATCACCATATTGCTCAAACGCCGTTTTTGCAGGACGCTGTCCCCTATAGAAAGCCAATTCTGCTTCTATCTCGTTGACCGCATCCCAGGCCGCGATCGCCGCTTCTGAACCGGACCCTTCAGCCGCAGAAACAGCACGAGCGTTCGCGATTTCCTGCTGAAGTGCACGCTCTAGCAGAGGAATTCTCGGTTTTTCCAGAAAGTCGCCTTTCGCCAAAATATCGGCAGCCGAAACAATACCCAGGAGATCACCTCGAATCACGGGTGCCCGATCAATTCCCGTTTGGGCAAACAAACGAGCGGCATATTCAATCGCCAAATCGGGATTTACAACAATACACGGTTTGGTCATGACTTCGTAAACTCGCACCTGTTCCGGGTCTTTGCCAAACGCAACAACCTGATTCACGATATCGGTGTCTGTCACGATGCCATACGCATCTTCTTCATGGCGACGTTCTACAATGAGAGAACGGATGCCTTTTAACTTCATGAGTTTAACGGCTTGAGCTACCGTAGCAGAGCCACGAATGGTAGCAACATCTTCTGTTAGAATGTCTGCAACTTTAGTCATTTTGAGGTTTCCTCCTTGCAATGTAGCGAACGGAAGTTATGTACAACCCATTCGCAGATACCTCTTCCTGCTCTCAATGAACTAAACATGAATTAATGTTCAATTAAGCCTAACGCGACTCAAAGACTGTCTTGTTATAGGGTTAACCGTCATTCAAATCCCATCACCTCCTTGGTGAACGAGCTACTTTTTTGCTCTCCAATTGCTAGAAGCGATCGCCGCAGAATTCGTCACGCTGCCGTTTCGACAGTGTGACATCCTTAGTTCAATTCCAGCGGACTGTGGGTGTAGCAATTTTTGGGGCAAACTCGTGAACATGCCTGACAACCAATGCAGTATTCTGAATGAACAATGGTCATCACTTTGCGTTCAATTTCTTCATCGTCTTCATCTTCGACGAATTCTCCATCTTCGTTCAGTGCTTTTAATAGCAGCACATCTCGACCACATGCTTTGAAGCATCTACCACAACCAATACACCGATTGTGATCAATCTCTTGCACAAACTTAGGAGTCCAGGCTGTTTGGTTGGACGTCAATCCGGTTAAGTAAGCCATACGTCGTTGTGTTTTATAGATAAACGTTGATGATTGTCCTTAGAGCTATTGCTGGCCGAGAAGCGCTTGACGTTTACCAGATGCGGCGGCCAGTTGGTAGCATCACCTACAACCGCACATAAACCGCACGAATCATATTTTCACTCAAGGCAATTCGATTCGCTCCAGCTTTAATGACAAAACGGGGCGATCGCTGCTCTAGCGTAATGGTTGTTCCTGGAACTACCCCCATTGCCCGTAGCGATCGGGCAACCGTATCATCAGCACCTCTAAGTCCTGAAACAACTCCCCGTTCTCCAACTCTGAGCAATTTCAGTGAAGAACCAGAAACGGTAAAGCTTTGGTTAAACATGGGATTATAGCCTCCATAGGGAACAATCAAACGTTAAGCCAAGTGATGAGAGCGATCGCCCGTTACGACTTAAATTTCAGCGTTACACTTTAAACCAAATACGCTTCTTGATGAGTGCGAATCGTACAGTCTGAACGGGGGTAGGCTACACACAGCAGCACAAATCCTTTTTCGATTTGTTCGTCATCCAGGAACACCTGATCAGACTGATCGACTTCTCCTTCAGCCAGTTTGCCAACACAGCTAGAGCAAGAACCAGAACTACAGGAAAAGGGAAGTTCTAAACCATGCTCTTCAGCCGCTTCCAGAATGTATGTGTTTTCGTCAACCGGAATGGTGACATCAATCTCGCGCTTTTTGTTGATTAGATGAACTTGATACGTTGCCATTGTTGTAATCTCAGTGAATCTTTTGTAGGGTGCGCTACGCTGCCGCTAACGCACTGACGTTACGGGAGGTGATTAGGTTTAGCTACAAGACACACCAGCAGGGGTGCAATCACCTGCGCTAAAGGATTGACCACAGCCACAGGATGCTGTTGCATTGGGGTTGCTGAATTTAAACCCGCTTTCGATTAACCCTTCTACGTAATCCACGACAACACCATCGAGGAGTGGTGCGCTGGTTGGATCAACGTACACTTTGACTCGTCCTTGTTCAAACGTCAGGTCATCCACGTTAGGAGTGTTCACAATATCCAGCGTGTATTGATATCCGCTGCATCCACCATCGGCGACACCGATGCGAATTCCTTTCTCTGCTGCGGTTTTATCGGCAGAGCCTTGAAGGAATGCCCGCAGGCGAAATTCTGCTTTTTCGGTTAAGGTTAAACTCATACAACCTCCAGAAAATGAAATAGGGTTATCGAATGCTATAGGCAGGCGATTGTGTTTCAAGTTGAGCGGTCAAGTTTCGCACACTCCAGGTTCGAAACTCTGCACTCGCATCACGACAAACAGGACAATTGAGATCGTGATAGGGACGACGTTTGACAAAATCTAACCGTCCCAAATCCATTGTTAACAGTTCAGATAGCAAGGGTTGACCGACACCTGTAATCAGCTTGATTGCTTCTAAAGCCGTTAAACAGGCCAGCGTTCCAGATACAGCTCCGAGTACACCGAAACCGCGCCGATCCCAGTTCGGTTTCTCAGGGAAAATGCAGGACAGGCAGGGAGTCTGACCCGGTACGATCGTGGTTAGATACGCTTCCATGTCACTCATGGCCGCTTCTATCATCGGTTTGCGCCAGCGCACACAGGCTTCATTCAGCAGGTTTCGCTCATCGAAGTTATGTGCACAATCGAGCGCTAAATCCGCAGACTGTACCAGATCATCCACATTTTCAGGGGTGACATATTCAAAAATGGCATCCACCTGCACATCTGGATTGATGTCCTGGAGAGTTTCCTGAGCCTTAAAGACCCTGGGGCGTCCGACCCAATCGTGAGTCATTAAGATCTGACGGTTCATATCATCCAACCGCAGTTCACCACCCCGCACTAAAATTAACCGTCCAACTCCAGCTACGGCTAAATACAGAGCAGCTGTGCCGCCTAAACCACCCACGCCTGTGACCAGTACGGTGGATGATTTGAGCTTCCGCTGCGCGTCTTCACCGAAACCGGGAAGCATCATCTGACGACTATAGCGCTCCAGTTCAGTAGGGGTGAGATATGTCATCCTGGTTCTCCTTACTAACACCAAAAATTTGTAGGTTGGGTTGAGTGGTGCGAAACCCAAAAAGTTGAACTAAGTACAACTCAATTGTTTAAGGATTATGGATATAGCAGTACTGATAAAGGTTAGGACGGGGTGCAGGGGTGGAACCCCTGGCTGGGGGCGCAGCTCCCACCCCCCTTGGTCCTAACGTGAATACGTAGTGCTATAAAGTAAAACCAATTCTTTAATTTTGGAAAGTGCAGCAGAGCCGCACTTTCTAAAATTAAGTTTCAGGTGTTACTAAATCCACGATTCTAAGAAAGTTGGGTTGACATCGGAAACCCAACCTACACAACGATCAGATGGCTGAGATCTCTTTTAGCAGCACAACATTCTGAGGCTTCTGATTAAAGACTTTGAACAGCTTCTGCTGAATCGCGCTAGACGATAGAAATACGTCATACGCTTGCTGAAGCGCATTTCGATATTCTTCCAACCGTTCCGTTTCTGTTGTACTGGTTGATGCAGCATCAATGTTTTCCATGTGTTGGGAAAACTTCCGCAAAATGTGTAACCGATTCACATTTACAACTTGTGGATCGTAGGGAAGTTCAAAGAATTCGAAATACTGTTCTGCGTCCGTAATCTGATTGAACTCTGATAGTGTCCTGCTCATGATTTTACTCTCGTGCTTTCAACTGTTGTTTCAGGTCATGCAGTTGGCGATAGATTCCGTAGGTTTCACCTGCCAGATCCATCAATTTTTCAAAGTCGTTGGGTAATCCTTCAGCCAGATCGTGAAGATCCATTTTGAGTTGCCCTGCTTTGCTGTTCAGGCGCTTAATTTGGGTTTTAAGCTCCTCAACGCTCAACTCAGTTATTGAATTCAAGGTGTCAGCCATAGCGATCGCCCTATCTACCCACTTCGGGATACTTCTGTGCTAACGCAATGGCAGCCTGCACCAGCTTTTCTCCCTCAGCATCCACTTTCTCTAACGAATCAAATCCAAACCGTTGAGCATCGCGTAAGGTTCTGGCAACCAGCAGGAGACGTCCGGCAAATACCAGTGCCCAACCAAACCCTTCGTGGCTCAAATCAATCACCACCTGGGAAAGTAATCCAGTTTCTTCTTCAATCCGAGAGGCGATCGCCCGATAAAAGGCAAGAATTCTTCCTTTTGTAATGGGATCTATATCGCCATCGACTGAAATTTCACGTTTCTGCGCTTTGCTAACCACATAGGGTTTGAGCAATAGCTCATCTGACCAGCTGCGATAGGTGCCGTAGGGATCGTTGGCTCGAATTTGTTGAATGATCGCTTTCAAAAAGGGAGCATTTACAACATCAGTTGATGTAGTCTCATTCACAATATTAGTGGTCATACCGTTGCTAAGTCCTCTTCTTCAAGTTCTTCAAAGGATTGCGCCTTTTGTTGTAACGCCTTGCGTAACCAGGGTGGTGGGTTCCCGTTTAAGGTTTGCACCAATTTGGTCAACACCTCTTTGATCTCCTGCTCTTCAGACTGTGCTTTGACAGGAGTGATTCGCTTTTTGATCAGGCGTGCAGCCGCGCTGCCCCCGATCGCTGAAACATAGACAATTGTGCAATCGTATAGCGCTTCAATTTTTGGCAACAGCTTATCTTCGTTGCCATCTTCTTTCAAGTCACCATCAAATTTCAACGTTTCTACAAATTCATACCCCTCTTGTGAAACTTCATACACATCAATTTTTTTGGCCCAACCAAAGTGAGCATTAATGTGAATTTGGTCGCTTGTTGTGAATGCAATTTTCATAGCAACACTCCTTTTGCAATACGTTGAATGCTCTGCCCTTACTTAGGGCTATGCCCTTCCTGCTCTAAAAACAAATTGCCAAGATCAAACAAAAGCTGCATAGTACCGCGATAGCCGACCTTGGTAAATTGACCAATTCCCAGGCGATCGAAAATGGGCATTCCCTGCCGATACAGGGGAATCTGCAACCGCTTGGAAACGCCTGCCCCATGTGAGTTAGTAATCAGTAGATCTGATCCAACTGACAAGGTTTCAAAATCTTCTAAATCGCCGATGGTGACAAATTCAATCGGCAATTGCTCCAGCAGGGGGGACTTGGTAGTGGTCACGGCAGCATGAATTTGACATCCCATCGTTTGGAGAAACTGAGCCGTTGACCATAGCAGATCGGGTTCCAGAGCAAGAGAGATGCGCTTTCGTCCGAAATAAAAGTGCGTATCCAGCATGGCATCCTGAAGCTGACGTCGCTGACGCCGATATTTTTCGGGAACTTTGACGCCGCTCAAGTCCGCCAAACCCTGAAGAAATTCATCAACTGCATCTAACCCAGTCAGTTGAGAAAAGACTTCGTAGGGCGTTTCAAACCGCTCTTCCAAGATTTTGGCCGCACCCCGCATACTTTCACCCAACGCCAGAGTGTAGACCGAACTGCCAATCTCCCGTAATTCCGCTAAAGTCGTGCCGCCATTCGTCACGGCGCTGTAAGAGTCATCCAAATGACCATCCAGAGAGGCAGACAAATCGGGCACAACAACGGGGATCAGGCCAAACGCTGTCACCATATCTTTGATTTCCTGCACATCGCCTGGCGTGAAGGCAGAACTGGCTAGAATCGTGATTTGATCGGGTCGGGTTTCACCGTCCTGGGGTAGCTCTTTAACAATGCTTTCTACCGTAGCCGCAAATCCATCCTGAAGTGCTCCTCGAAAGTCTGGCGTAGAGGCAAAGACAATCGGCAAATCATACAGTTCTGGATGACGTTTGCGAATGCTGCGGAGAATACCTTCCATGTCGTCTCCGCGAGTCTCAGTGAGGCCAGTAGTGCAGAGTCCGATAATCTCTGGTTTCGACTTTTCTACTAGAGTTAAAATCGCCTGCTCTACATTGTCTTCTCCGCCCAGAATGGTGCTCACTTCCGTCATGGCGGTGGTAGAGAGGGGAATGGCTTCTCGAAAGTGCCGGACTAACATGACTTTGGCGAATGCCGTGCAGCCTTGCGAACCGTGAAATAATGGCATGATGCCCTTTAGTCCCAGGAACGCTAGAGCGGCACCCAATGGCTGGCTCTGCTTCAGCGGATTGACCGCTACAGACTTTTTGAACGTGGTTACAGTAGCCATTAGATCCCCTCCTCATCCCAGGGTGCGGGTTTACGAACTTGTGCCCAAACTGGGCTGTAAAGTGCTTCTTCGAGTTCCCGCGCCATCTCAACCATGCCCACATAACCTGCATAGGGATGATGGCGTTCCTGGTTGATATCGAGGAAGGGAATTTTGGCTTTGAGAGCGGTGTATTGGTTGCGGCCTCCGGCAATCAGCATGTCTGCTTTGGTTTTCTCAATCACTCGCAGCAGTTCTTGTGCATTGCCTTTGTCCATCATGATGCCATCGGCACCCAGCAATTCGCGAATGCGAGCTTTGTCTTCTTCAGTACTTTTTTTAGTGCTGGTAGCTACAACTTCCATGCCTAGATCTTTAGCGGCAGAGATAATCGACCAGCTTTTAACACCACCTGTATAAAGCACAACTCGCTTGCCTTTGAGACGTTCGCGGTATGGCTTCAGCTCGTGATTTAATTTCTCGGTTTCTTCTGCAATCAGATATTCGACGCGTTCTTGCAGGGTGCGATCGCCAAATGCTTTTGCAATATTGCGCAAACAGCGGTTGATATCTTCAATGCCGTAAAACGACTCTTCGATATAGGGAATGCCGTAGCGTTCTTCCATCTTCCGCGCCATGTTGATCAGTGCTTTTGAGCAGATCATGACGTTGAGCTTGGCGCGATGTGAGTAGCAAATTTCCTGATAGCGACCGTCGCCTGTGATCTTAGCTAATACCCGAATTCCCAGCTTTTCAAACAGGGGCAAAACGCCCCATAGTTCACCCGCAATGTTGTATTCGCCAATCAAATTGATATCGTAAGGCGTAGTGTATTCTGGTTCTGCGGTGCCGACGACATACTCTAATAAACTCTCTCCTCCGACACGATTGCCTAAATTCTTGCTGCCAATGAATCCGGGAGAATTTACGGGAATAACAGGTGCTCCAGTTTTCTCAGCCGCTTTCTGACAAATGGCATCCAGATCATCACCAATCAGGGCAGTAACGCAGGTGGAATAGACAAATACGGCGGCGGGCTGGTAGCGCTGTTGAACTTCCAAAATGGCTTTGTATAACCGCTTTTCACCACCAAAAATGATGTCATTTTCACTCAAGTCAGTGGTAAATCCCATTTTGTAGAGTGTGGGGCCAGAGGACAGGCTACCGCGACTTCCCCAGGAGTTGCCTGCACAGGCGATCGGGCCATGAACAAGGTGGGCTGCATCGGTGATGGGAACGAGGGCAATCATGGCTCCGTCGAAGGCACATCCCCCTTGAGCGGCTCCGGGTTGCGCCTGCTGAGTGCACGATTTGTTTTTGCCTTTACCTTCTTTTTTGTGGTTGTGTTCGCAGGCGGACTCGCTGAGGAGTTCGTTGATTTTGCCTTGAGTGATTTTCATGGCAGATGAGGGGGAAGAGTTTGCAGGGTGGGACTATACCGGAGTTTTTGGATTTGTAGGATGGGTTAGGCTTTGCCGTAACCCATCACAACCATCGAACGAAGCTATGTAATAGGAAAGGTCTGTGGTAAATTCAGGGTTTGGAAGGGAGAACTTCATCACAGACATCTGCAAGATAGGAAAGTGCTCGAAACCGAAGGAAGACTAATTCGTTGTAAATCGGGTTGAGTTTGCAGAGGGCCGGAATGCGAACGGTGTATTTGAAAAATGTGATTGTGCGTTCAAATGGGCAACTGCTGGGAATGAGGTTGCAGATTAAATGGGCGAGTTGGCGATCGCTAATCTCTATTCCATCAATCCGTTGCCGTAGCGGAGTTAGAAGATCCCATCTTGTACGCATAGGGCGTCTAGAGGAATGAGTGAAGCTGACCATAAAAACCACCGTGGGATAGTTGTTTTGCAGAGACGTTCCACCGGAACGTCTTCCTGATTATTAGGAATAGTTCAATGGAACGTCTCTACAAACGGTGTTAGCGAATCAAGTCGTAGGAGATGTCTGTCTTCGCTGGAACGATCGTGTTGCGATCGAGTTCGTCAAGCAGCGTATTGACAATCCAGTTCAACAGGTTGATCGTGCCTTGATAACCGAAAGTGGTATAGCGGTGCAGATGATGGCGATCGAAGATAGGATAACCAATCCGCACAAGAGGAGTGTGAGTATCACGCCACAGATACTTACCGTAGGAGTTACCAATCAGCAAGTCTACGGGTTCGGTGAAGAGGAGCGATCGCAGATGCCACAAATCCTTACCACCCCAGATCGTCGCACCTTGGCCGAATGGGCTGCTGTCTAATAGAGCACGTAATTCTTTCTCAAACACGTCGTTGCTGTTAGTAACAACGATATGAACAGGCTCCGCACCCACTTCCAGCAGGAATTGCACTAATCCAATTACCAGGTCTGGGTCACCGTAGAGGGCAATCCGCTTGCCGTGTAGCCATGCTTGTGAATCGGTAAGCGCATCAACCGCACGACCCCGCTCTTCCTCCAGTTCTTTGGGAATGGGTTTTCCAGTGAGAGCAGACAGTTTCAGCAGAAACTCATCTGTGCCGCGAATACCGACTGGACGAGCCACATAGGTTTTTTGCTTCCAGTCTTTCTCGATGTATTCCCGTGTTTTGCTGGTGGAGTAAGCCTGGAAGGCGATCGTGGCTTCAGCGTTAATCGAGTCTGCGGCATCTTCCAGAGTTGTACCGCCGATGTACATTTGATACTCACCATCATTGGGAGAATCGAGGTAATCGGAGTTATCAGCTAGCAGGGTGTAGTCTACGCCAATCAGAGAGGCAATCCGCTTGACTTCACGCAGGTTTCCAACGTAGGTTTCAAAACCGGGAATCAGGTTGATTTTGCCATTGGTGGTTTCTGCTTTTTTGCCTTCCGTCAGGTTCGACAGAATGCCCTTCATCATGTTGTCGTAGCCCGTGATGTGAGAGCCGACAAAGCTAGGGGTGTGAGCGTAGGGAACGGGGAAATCTTCGGGTACCGATCCCTTTTCTTTCGAGGTTTTGATGAATGCTTGGAGGTCGTCTCCAATTACCTCAGCCATGCAGGTGGTACACATGGCAATCATTTTGGGCTGATAGAGGTTGTATGCGGTGGCCAGACCGTCAATCATGTTGTTCAGACCACCAAACACCGCTGCATCTTCCGTCATTGAAGAGGACACCGCAGAGAAGGGTTCTTTGAAGTGACGGGTGAAGTGGGAGCGGAAGTATGCAACACAACCTTGTGAACCGTGAACAAAGGGTAGAGTACCTTCAAAGCCAACGGCGGCCAGGATTGCACCTAAGGGTTGGCAGGCTTTGGCGGGGTTGACGGTGAGCGCTTCACGGGAGAAGTTCTTCTCGCGATACTCCCAAGTTTTAGTCCATTCAGCGACGCGAGCAACTTCTTCTGGGTCGTGTCCACCTTCAAACTCCTTCTTAGCTGCAAATAGCTCTTGATACTCGTCCTGGTGAAACAGTTCAGCGTGGTCTTTGATTTTGTTAATGTCGTTCTGAGCCATTGTTCGTCTCCGTTGTTGGGTGGGGATGAGGGGTGGGGAGATGGGGTGTTGGGTGTTGGGTGTTGGGG
>DATNPS010000158.1:0-7026 GCA_036703095.1 Crinalium sp.
CACCCTTGACGGAAGTGTAAAACCCGCAATCAGGTCAGCGCAAACTCACCTGCGGCAAGTTTGTGCTGACCTGATTGCACGGTGAAAATTGCTGACTTATATGAGAATTATTTGCAATAACCCTAGTAAAGTAGTACTCTAAGATTGCTTTATTGTTAGACATTAATTTGTGACTAAAAGCTGGCTGACTGTTCGTTTCTACCACTTTGCCCTCTCCTATCGAGTAGATCGACGAGTTCCCTGGGTGCTGTTGATGTTGGGAATGATGACTGTGGTTGTCTTGATCTTCAGCATCGGGTATGGCGAATATCCCATCTTGCCGATCGATGTGATCAAAACTCTCTTGGGTGCGAGTACCAGCAATCCTGATGACAGCTTTGTGATTTACACGCTGCGATTACCGCGAGTGCTGATTGCATTTTTGGTGGGAATTGGGTTAGCGATCGCTGGAACTATCCTACAAGGACTCACCCGCAATCCTTTAGCGGCTCCCGAAATTGTGGGTGTGGAAGCAGGAGCAGGATTAGCAGCCGTAACTCTGATGGTGATGTTTCCTTCCACCCCAGTCTCCCTGTTACCGATCGCGGCCTTCACCGGAGCATCGCTTGCTGCATTCGCGGTATATTGGCTGTCGTGGAATGATGGCAGTTCACCCATTCGATTAATTCTCGTGGGTGTAGGGATAGGGGCGATCGCTTCTGCTGTCACCAGTTTAATGATTACCTTTGGTAATATTTACGATGTCAGTCAGGCGTTAGTCTGGTTAGCTGGAAGTGTGTATGGACGTACCTGGGAGCATGTTCAAGCGTTGCTTCCCTGGCTAGTTGTCTTTATTCCGCTCGCCTGCTTTAGTGCGCGTGAATTGAATACATTGAATTTGGGGGATGACGTCGCACGCGGGTTGGGGAGTTCTGTGGAATGGCAACGCGGATTTTTGTTGTTGATTAGCGTGGCACTGGCAGGTGCAAGTGTCGCAACAGCAGGCACAATCGGCTTTGTCGGTTTAATGGCTCCCCATTTAGCCCGTCAATTAGTCGGTACATCACACGAAGGTTTAATGCCAACGGCAGCATTAATCGGTGGACTAATTGTATCTCTGGCAGACTTTTTGGGGCGATCGCTGTTTGCTCCGATTGAACTCCCTTGTGGCGTCATTACGGCTGCCGTGGGTGCGCCCTATTTTATTTATTTGCTGTATCGCAATCGGAATGCATAAGCGCAATGGCAACTGCACTTTCTACCCGCAAACTCACCCTGGCATACGATCGCACCACTATCATTCGAGATTTGAATCTCGAAATTCCAGCTCAGAAAATTACAGCACTGGTGGGAGCAAATGGCTGCGGTAAATCGACGTTGCTCAAAGGGCTGGCCCGATTGCTGCAACCCCAGGGTGGAACGGTTTATCTGGATGGGATGGCGATCGCTAAACTCTCCACTAAAGACGTGGCAAAACGGTTGGGAATGCTCCCTCAAAATCCATTCACGCCTGAAGGATTGACCGTTCGCGAGTTGGTAGCACAGGGACGCTATCCCCATCAACGTTGGTTACAGCAATGGTCAAAAGAAGATGAGCAGTTTACAGAGCAAGCCCTGACAATTACTGGGATGACAGAATTGGGCGATCGCCCGCTCGATACCCTCTCTGGTGGACAGCGACAGCGTGCCTGGATTGCAATGGCTCTTGCACAAAATACAGAGATTCTTTTACTGGATGAACCGACTACATTTTTAGATCTAGCGCATCAAATTGAAGTGTTGGATCTGTTATACGAATTGAACCAGACGCAGGGACGCACAATTGTCATGGTGTTGCATGATTTGAATCAAGCCTGTCGCTATGCTGATTATTTAGTCGCCATGAATCAGGGAACTATCTTCGCTCAAGGTATTCCCAGCGATGTAATGACGGAGACAATGGTGCAGAGCGTATTCGGAATAAGGAATCGAATTGTTCCAGATCCAGTGACGGGAACTCCGATGTGTATTCCCATAAGTCAGAAAACTGGTTCAACAACTGGTTCAACCACTAAAGTTGTGTGATTAATTTTCGATAAAAAGTAATGCGGTTTGTGTTGCGACAGGCGTAGAAGCAGGCGAGTTCTGAGTTTGGGAGGAATCGATGAGTGATTCACCCGCAGAAAAACTAATTGATCGATCTACCCCTTCAATCATGCAACTGTCGTTATTTTCAAAACCTATCGGGAGGGCAATTGTGGCAATTGCGTAGCCATATTGGTTAGGATGGGTTGCAGAGGCAGAACCAAGCTGAAGGTAGCGCCCCACTCCCCTGTAAACCAACGTTCTAAGCTATCTAGCAACAGTGATATTTCAACTATTTCGAGGTTGCTAACAATGAGAACACAAAAATTGCGAAACTACTTGAATAGCTTATGGCTTAAGTTTAGTTTCAATATGCTATTTTGGCTCGCTCGCGATCCCTGGAAGTATTCTAGTTCTTATCAGCAGTGGAAGTATGAGCAAGAATTGCAACTTTTGCCACCGATACCCATTTCGCAAGCGCTGGAGTTAGGTTGTGCAGAAGGCATTTTTACTGTTCAACTGGCTGCACATGTAGAGCAGTTAGTCGCGGCAGATATTTCAAGGATTGCACTGATGAGGGCAAAGCAGCGATGTGTGCTGCATCAGTGTGAGAACGTTCAGTTGCTTCAGGTTGACCTCATTCAAGATGAACTACCATCTGAACGATTTGATTTGATTGTCTGTAGTGAAGTTTTATACTACGTTGGTAATCAAACTGCCCTTCGAGAGATCTCAGAAAAATTGGAAAGAGCGCTTAAGCTAAATGGATATTTGTTGACTAGCAATAACTATCGAATTAAAACAAAAAGTTTTAATACAACGCTTTTGAAACAAGATGAAGCATTAAGAAAATCACAGATATTTGGGGCAGAAGCCATTGAATTAGCATTATCTGAAACATCATTAGAGCTAGTAAAAGTAATCCAAACCCCATTTCATTGCACTCATTTGCTTCGTCGCCCTACATCAGTGAGCAACGTCGTTCCGTCGCCAGAAATTATTAATTTAACCGAGTTAGAAGTTCCATGTCCTCAAGATACATTTTTTGATTGGTTCTCAATGGCGAAAATTATGCAAATCTGGCAGCGATAAGCGTAGAGCACTCATTCTTTGTCATTTCCTCACTATGAACCTGTCATCTCAGTTCAAAATCTGAATTGCTACTGGTAAAGGAGATTTGCGGAAACAAGCATTGTTCAACATCAATCTGGAAATTCAAGCGGGCGAAATTGTGATCATAACGGAGCCTTCGGAATCGGGCAAAACCTTAAAGCCAGATTTCAGTGGGCAAACGAGTGGGATTGCAACCAATCTCAAAATTTCTGTCGCTGAACGGTTGACACAACTGGCTCTGGGGGCAGGGGTGGTAGAGGCATTCAACATTACTTCTGCTAAAATTCTTGTATCAGAATCGCGTCAGTTGGGCAATGAATACCCTACCGTCTTTTACTGCGGAGACGATACAAAAGCAAAAGGGATACCGCTTAACTGCTTGAAGAGTGTGGCTACAATGCGCTTGATACTGCCGGACTGGTTGTTTCCCGTAGTTTAGAAACCATAGCAACTGCCTGGGTGCAGTTTGCTATAACGAGTGGTTACTTTTTTTGTGGATGGGGGCTTGCTCTGGAATTATCAGGAGCAGTAAGGCTAACTCTACAAATTGTCTAAGTAAAGTCCCATAATGAAATACAAAACCCAAACACCTGCGCGGGGAGCGCAGCAGGGAGCGCAGGTGTTTGGGTTTTGTGTTCAACTAAGACCACCTACTTAGTATTTATCAACTATTCATCTCATTCTCATTTTTCTTTAAAGCGGTTATGGCACTACATAGGTATGTTAGACAAGGAGGTGCAAGGGTTCCCCCCTTATACTTCGTTCTAAGCCTAGTGTGTCGCTTTTTAGAAGTGGGTCAGTATAGCGGTTAATAGCTGTTAGCGAGGTTAAGCAGTCTCATGAATTCGGAAAAACTTCGATTGCAGCAGGATCGAGAACGAGTTGCTTACTGGAAACGTTGGGGACCGTATCTGAGTGAACGTCAATGGGGAACTGTTCGAGAAGACTACAGTTCTGAGGGGTCAGCTTGGGATTATTTTCCGCATGACCATGCCCGATCGCGTGTTTATCGTTGGGGTGAAGATGGTATCGCTGGCATCTCGGATACTCGGCAGCGGCTCTGTTTTGCGATCGCCCTCTGGAATTGCAACGACTCAATCTTGAAAGAACGGCTCTTTGGACTCACGGGAAACGAAGGCAATCACGGGGAGGACGTCAAGGAATACTATTTTTATTTGGATAGTACACCAACGCATTCCTACATGAAGTGCCTGTACAAGTATCCTCAACAGGCATTTCCCTATACTCAATTGGTTGAAGAGAACCGCCGCCGCAGTAAGTTTGAACCGGAATTTGAGCTTTTAGATACGGGAATTTTTGATGATGACCATTATTTTGATGTGTTGGTTGAATATGCCAAAGCCTCTCCAGAAGATATTCTGATTCAAATTACGATCGCCAATCGCAGTTCTGAAACGGCCACGCTAGATGTGCTACCAACCCTATGGTTTCGCAACATCTGGGCATGGAATCCCCAAATGGAGCAACCCTTCATTAAAGTAGTGCATTCCAATTCAGCCGTCAGTCAGCTTGAAGCCGATCATCCGACTTTAGAAACACGCTGGCTGTATTGCGAAGGAAAATCAGAATTACTATTTACCAACAACGAAACAAATTACGAACGATTGTTTGGCACAGCTAATAGTTCTCCCTACGTCAAAGACGGGATCAATGATTACGTTGTCAATGGCAATACCAATGCAGTCAATCCCGATCGCATTGGCACTAAGTTTGCAGCACGTTATTCACTCTCTTTTGCTCCAAAAGAAACAAAGACGATCCGTTTGCGTTTAAGTGATCAACAACACAGTACAGAACCCTTTAGCGCAGAGTTTGATCAGATTGTTCAAACCCGCAAACGAGAAGCCGATGAGTTTTATCAAGACTTATCTTCCTCTGCGATCTCAGAAGATGAACGCAATATTCAAAGACAAGCCTTTGCGGGGCTGCTCTGGAGCAAGCAGTATTATCATTACGTGGTGCATGACTGGTTAAAGGGCGATCCGGGGCAACCTCCCCCTCCCCCAATGCGAAAGAATGGACGCAATCATGAATGGACTTACCTATTCAGCGAAGATATTCTCTCTATGCCCGACAAATGGGAATATCCCTGGTTTGCCGCCTGGGATCTTGGTTTTCACCTGATCCCTTTAGCGGTCATTGACCCTGATTTTGCCAAGCTACAGCTCGATCGCCTGACCCGCGAGTGGTATATGCACCCCAACGGTCAATTGCCTGCTTATGAGTGGAAATTTAGCGATGTTAATCCTCCAGTACAGGCGTGGGCGGCATTGCGGGTGTACCAAATTGAGCAAAAGTTTGGTGGGAAAGGCGATCGCTCCTTCCTCCAGCGAGTCTTTCATAAACTTCTGCTCAACTTTACCTGGTGGGTGAATCGCAAAGATATCTCTGGTAAAAATGTCTTTCAGGGTGGCTTTCTGGGACTCGATAATATCGGCATTTTCGATCGCAGTGCAGAACTCCCCACAGGTGGCTATCTCAACCAGGCAGACGGCACGAGCTGGATGGGAATGTTTTGCCTGAATATGTTGGCGATCGCGCTGGAGTTGGCAAAAGAAGACGACACCTATGAAGACATTGCCAGCAAGTTTTTTGAACATTTCCTCTACATTGCCGATGCGATCGATGGCATTGGCGAGATGGATATTGCGCTGTGGGATGAAGAAGATGGCTTCTACTACGATGCGCTGCACTTACCTGATGGACAGCAGTTGCCGCTTAAAGTGCGATCGATGGTGGGTTTAATTCCCCTTTATGCGGTTACAGTATTGGAACTGGAAACCCTCCGAAAGTTTCCAGGTTTTCAGCGGCGGATGCAGTGGTTTATTCGCAATCGCCCTGACTTGAAAGAGAATGTGGCGTGTATGGAAACGCCAGGAGTGGGAGCTAGACGGTTACTGGCGATCGCCTATCGCAGCAAACTTCAGCGCATCCTGCAACGAATGCTGGATGAAAACGAGTTTTTTAGCCCGTTTGGAATTCGGGCAATCTCGAAATATCATCAGGATCATCCGTACAATTTGCAACTGGATGGACAAACCTACTGTGTTCGTTATGAACCCGCAGAATCGACAACAGGCTTATTTGGCGGCAATTCTAACTGGCGTGGTCCGATCTGGTTTCCGGTGAATTATTTAATCATTGAGGCACTCTGGCAGTTTCACGCGTATTTTGGTGATGATTTCACCATCGAGTGTCCGACAGGTTCAGGACAGTTTATGACGCTGAGGGAAGTGGCGATCGCTCTCTCCCATCGTCTGGTTGCCCTATTCAAGCAAGATGAGTCGGGTCGTCGTCCGCTCTATGGCAGCATCGAGAAATTTCAGACCGATCCCCACTGGCGCGATTACATCCTCTTTCACGAATACTTTCACGGCGATAACGGGGCTGGAATTGGAGCTAGCCATCAAACCGGATGGACTGGTCTGATTGCCGCTATGATCCTCCAGAATGCAGACCATCGAGCGCAGGAAGAGACGCATGGAAACCCTTAAAAAACATCTCCCTGAATACCTGATGGAAGCCGCTCTACTGGGGGTATTTATGATTTCAGCAGGCGTATTTACCATCCTGTTTGAATACCCCACCTCTCCCGTGCATCAGGCGATCGCCAATGGAGATCTCCGTCGATTTCTGATTGGAATTGCAATGGGAACAATGGCGATCGCGCTGATCTATTCTCCCTGGGGCAAACAGTCTGGCGCTCACATGAATCCGGCAGTAACGTTAACGTTTTACCGATTGGGAAAGGTGCGATCGCTTGATGCTCTCTTCTATGTGTTATTTCAGACTTTAGGAGGGTTAATCGGTGTTTATTTAGTCAGTCTGGTCTTTACTCAAGTCTTTACC